>DASWCW010000080.1:0-48578 GCA_036395835.1 Xanthobacteraceae bacterium | reverse complement strand
GCGCAGCGTTGCGCCGCAGATCCGGGGCCCAGCTTTGTCGATGATTTAGACCAGTCCTGGATCCCAGGTCTGCACCGCACCACTAATGTGCTGCGGTGCGCCCGGGAAACGCAGCCGAGGGCTCGCGCTTTGCAAATCGCGGGGCGCTTGCTATATGCGCCCCGTTCCCCGGTAGCTCAGTGGTAGAGCAAGCGGCTGTTAACCGCTGGGTCGCTGGTTCGAATCCGGCCCGGGGAGCCAAGGTAGATCAAAGACTTAGCTTCAACACATCGACGTGGAATTCGGCCTTGAGGTACCGCATAGGTACCAACGCCAGAAATCTCGTTGAGTGCTGGTCGGTTTTAAGCCTCAGTGGCTGATTTTGAATTTCGCGGTAGCCGATTTTGAAAACGGGGAACTTTCGTCCTTCGCCTGATTACCCGACAGTGCGAGGGGAGTTGCTGTGTCCGATCCTCCGGAGAGTGCACCGCACGGGAAAGCGCCGCCGAACTGTGACAAATGCGGCAAGCCAACGGAACTCCTGACCGTCATCCAGCGCCTTGGCACCACTCCACGCTACCGGATATTCCGGTGCGACGCCTGCAATGTCCTCCAATGGGTCGCCGAGCAGATCACCTAAGAGGCCGCCTCAGTTGGCGGCCTCGGGGTGCTACGCCCGCTTCATCGTGCGCTTCGTCTCGGCGCCGCACTTGGAACACGCGTAGCTGATGTCATCCAGTTCCCGGGTGACTGGCGCGCTGCTCTTGGGCTCCATCGGCTCTCCGCAGCCGGGACATAGGACAACCGGCAAGGTTGCTGGCGCTTCGCTACCCATCCTGCGATCCCCCGAATCAAAGCCGCCCGAGTGAATAGCCGCTTTGTGGCGTTTTGCAGCCGCTACGCACCAATACGATCCTTGATCGCCTCACCCGTTGCACAAATGCCACGCTTGGCAAAAATCGACTCTTGCCCACTGAAAAAGGCCCTTCAGCTAGTTGATTCTCACAGTACCCTTGCGTGATCGACCTCCGGCGCCAACTCGCCGGACCCCGCGCAGGATCGCCAAGCGTCGGATCGACAAGGCCGCTCGCCGGGACGACGGGCGGCCTTTTCGCGTGAACCCCCGTTATGACGGCGCTGAGACGCCATAAGCAGTCTTTTGTTCCAAAGGACTAGGTGACCTGAGGCACTCGCATGCGCAGAACTCCTGTTGCTACGCCAACCATTTAGCTTCGCTCGATTGCTCATCCCGCTCTGGAACTATTCTGCTGATTCAAAAATTTTATACCCGAGGGCAGGCAACCCCAGCGAGGGGGTGCCATGAATCGTACCAACGAGTACCGGGCCAAGGGATGCGAATTCTTATCGCTCGCAGAGACCGTGAACGATCCTGAGCGGCGAGCAGACATGCTGCGATATGCGCGAATGTGGATGAGTCTATCTGAGCCGATGCCCGATTTGCCGTCCGCCTACGAGTTACCCCGTCGTCACTGAGCCAGGGCATCGGCAAAAACCGCCTGACTACCGCACCGCCGCCATAAACCTTCGCAACGATAGCGCCGTTGGGGGGAGGCATCCGGCACACTGACCTCCCCTCCCGAGCGGTCCCGGTCCGCAGGACCCCCTCGGGTCGGGACCGCTACATCCACCATAATTTTGTCAGATTGCCGCCCAACCCTTTAATTGCCGGGCTCGATCCACGAGGGTGGGCTCATGTTGCTTCGGTATCGTTTGGGTTTCGAGTTGCGTCGAAGCGACTTGGCAATTATGGCCGCAAGCGTAGCACTGGTAGTGCTAATGGTATTTTCTTTCTAGCCGACGCTTGCTAGAAAACGAATACTGCTGCGACGACCGCCGTAAGCGCGACGCCGCCGGCGAGAAATAGCCAGTCCGCAGCTTCGAACCCGAACAATATTCGAGCTTGTTCTGGAGAACTCGACATAACTCATAACCCTTTCCGCACGCGACAACGCTTCAATGCTGCATAGAGTTCCCGAAGTTCGTTAAAGATAGGTTTGCCGCCGCGCGAAAGCACAAGCTGGTTGAAAACTGGCTGAGCCACCGCACCATCGCCACAAAGTTCGATGACGGTACCCCGGTCGGGGAGAGCAAATCTCGTCAGCCCCTCCCCGGCCGGGCGGTCCCGGTCACAGGTTGCCCCCTGCTTGATCGGGACCGTTCTGACGTGTGCGAGGCGCGTCGGGGTGTGACCTACGTCACACGTCCACAGCTATGTTCCTGACCGTTGGCAGTTTTGCGCGCATGCGGCAGCGCAGTCCTTGATCGCCATTCCTGTTTCGGCTAAGTCCTCCGCTCCCCTATCAGTTGCCGCCCATGCCGAAAAGCCCCGACCTGACCCTTCCGCTCGCCCAGCCGATCACCCTGACCCGAGGCCCTCGCTCGCATCTCGTGACGCTGATGGACGCCGCGATCCTGATCCGCGACCTGGAGCCCTGGCGGCAGGCGCGGCCGGTGTGAGATGGGGCTACCGAGACGATCCTGCTGGCAGGGAGCGGCTGACGTTCAGCACGGCAACTGTTTGTGGCGCTTGAGCGTGATTACATCAGTGGATCGATATAACGTCAAATACGCCATTCAGGATGAGGAAGAGCACCGAACTAAAGAACTGATTGTCCCGCCACATGCGGAAATTTATCTACATATGGTTTTTAAAAATCGTTTGGGGTTTACTCAAACTCATTTCACGTTCTACTTTGACGGAGATAGGACGAAGAACCCAATTATTCGGGAGTGGTTTTCCCCTTTATCAAAGAAGGAGAAAACAGAAAATCCTCCAGCACTCACAAGTCTCATTACATAGACTACCACGGCGCCTATCATATAGACGAAATCCGCCACCGAGCCAAGGGAGACTGGGCTTTTTACAGCTTTAATATTACAACTCGCGACGTAGGGACGTATAAGGCAACTGCGGAGATCGCTGCGGACGGGGTCAGTTCAATGCTGTCGCTTGCCCTACGCATCCAGGACAAACCAATAAACAAAATGCGTTGCGTTGCGCATTGGGGCTGCTTCGTTGCTGCCAATCCTTCCGCCTGGAGAAGTGTAGAAGCCGGAGGTTAGATGTCCGACACCATGCCCCGCGACGGCGCGATCATCTTCGTCCCCCCTGCTGCGGAAAATGCCGGAATCCGGATTTGGCCGCGCCCTGGCCACAGCCTGAAAAATTCGCGGTCGTTAACCGTTCTGCCGGCGCGCACCATATGCCGGGCGCGGCGGCTGCCGTATGCCGGGTTCGATCGCGGAGACCAAAGGAGCAACACCATGAACAGGCCGCCCGAACGTGACTTCGGCCACGAGATAGAGAGACCCGCGGCTGCGCGCATGCGCTAGAGAGCGCGCTCCGTGGTGCCATTTCGCCAAGCACGCAGCCGATTAGTCGACAGGCTTTCAAGAGGCAGCGGCGCCCTATTGTCGCCACATTTTTGCTAACGCACCGTAGATTCGCCATATTTTCCGCTGAGCCTGTTAGAACAGCTGTTTGGTTGCCTCTGGCTGTCCACAGCTTGTCCACAGGCACCAGCCGCCATGGTTGGTTCCGTGTGGAGACGATAAGTCCGATTGTCAGACCGGGGGATACCGCAAATAAGCTCACTGGCGAAGAGAAGAGGGCATTCATCAGCAATGTATGTCCAACCAACACAGGTCGATGAAGCGCGAATAATCAGTGGGGAGTACGTATCATGGCCGAAGTGAGCCATCGCCGTAGCCTAGAAGAGATCAGGCGCACCGTGGAACAGTCCTTGCATTCGTTCGATGAGGGTGAAGCGGGAATAGACAAGCGGCCGCCTGCGAGTGAATATCATCCAAGCAGCATGGTCGATCCGGAAAATTCTGAATTCCGTCCCGGCGATCCAAAGCAAGAAACTCGCCAGCTGACCGGCGGTGCGGTGGCTGAGCGGATTGAAAGGATCGGCGAGGTCTCAGCACTGGCAATCATGGAAGCATGTGAAACAACGGCGACTGATATCGAACAGACGGGACAGGCAGCCGTAGATTTTGCTGCTGAAATCATGGACGAGGCCAAAGAACTGGCAGCGGGTTTGCGAGCAAAAGGGACCAAAATGACTGAGCATCTTAAGGAATTTGCCCAGCTTGCCAAGAAGGTCAGCATCACAATGCGAGATACGCGGAAAGAGGTGATAAACACGCCAGAAGCTGATGGGGCCTGATCCAAGAGCGCCAGGTCACCCAGTTCAAGCCGAAACAGCATGGCCGGTAACGGAAATCGGCCTAGTCGGGGGTTCAAGACTCAGCTTGGTGTATGTGCGTAGGGGTGGTTGCAATGCCGACTGGGGACGAATATCGAAGTCGAGCGAACGAATGCATAGCGGCAGCCGACAATGTGACCGAGCCAGAGCGCAAGGTTGGCCTTCTCGAACTCGCCCAACGCTGGCTGCGACTTGCGTTCCAAGTGGAACAGATTGGAGACCAGAAGCGGGCTTTACGGGGCGATGTCTTGTTGGGTGATGATCAGCCGGAACAGCGCAGTCGCTAGCTAGGTGCCCCGAAGGATTTCCAGCCTGATCCCGGAACAGAAATTTCGACCGCTCATGATTTCGGCTCAGCTGTAGCGCCGGGCTGGCGAGTGCCGGTCCGGCGCTTGCATTTTGCGAAGGCGCGCCAAACCCTGCCACGCGAAATCCTTTAGCGTCCGCGTCTACCGATAGGTGGGTTGACACTCCAACTCATTGATATCAATTGGCGACAGCCCGGCCCCGGAAGCTGGCAAGAGCCGTGACCCGGTGCCAATGTCGCTTTGAACGCGGATCGAGCCGCCAGACATGAGCCGAGCAGCGCGTTGAGCACATGCCTCGGGAAGATTCACCTGCTGAAGAATGAGTACACCATGAGCACTCCAGACCCCACCCGCATTCGTGCCGCCGAGAAGGCGTTCGAGCTTGCGATCCGATCCATGGGCCAAGCGCTGGTCGACGCATCCGACGCCGCCCATGAGATCGACGCGCTCGATCCGCCGAAAGACGACCAGGATGCCGATTACGATCGGCTGCTGTGGCTCGGCAAGATCACCGATGGGCTGGGCGTCCTGTGCACGCCGCGGCTACGCATGCTCGCCGTCATCCTCGACGAGGTCGTCGCGCTTGAGGAATCCGGCGAGTCCGGCGACAAACGCCACACCGCGCATTGACACAGGATTCTCTTCCGCCTGCGCATTGACACACGATGCTCTTCGATCGAGTAGCCGCAGGCCATGCGTGCTCGATGAGCGGGAAGATACCGCTGGTGATCCCGAGTATTCCCAACCCCGCGCGTCAGCGGTCCGGGATGGAACAACAGGAATGATTTCGATGCGAATCTGGGTAGCCGCTGCAGCCGTCGCCATGGTGCTTCTGATCGACTCTCATGGCCTCGCGCAAGCCGCGCCGTGGTGCGCGTGGTACACCGGCAACGATTACAGTTCCGATTGCTCGTTCTATACGTTGCAGCAATGTGCGGTGACCGTTCGCGGCGTCGGCGGCTATTGCGCCCCGAACGCCTACGCGGCACCCCTCCCCTACCCGCCACCGCCTTATCGCAAAAGGCCGCCGCGGAGACATTATTACTGAAATTCCGCTTCCGGCCTGAAGTAGAACCGCCGTCCCTATCCCGTCAGCGGCGCAAAGCCCCAAGAGAACAGCGGCCGGCCGCCGTCTTTCCCAATCGCCACCACCTCTTCGAGCCAGAAGCGCTCGTGCTCGCCGCCCGGATAGAGCAGGTGCACCGGGACCACCATGCCGTCCTCGAGCAGCCAGTCGCCGTTCGGCTTGCCGGCGGCCGTCGTTTGCTCGAGGTCCATGTGGGAGAGGCCGAGGCCGTGGAAGAAGATCACGGCCGCGGCCGGGTCCGGCACGCGCTCGCGGCGATAGATCTCGCGGCCTTTCGCCTGCAATTCGCTGATGCGCGCACCCGGCCGCATGGCGGACAGCAGCATCTCGGCGACGCGCGCGGTCGCATCGGCAAAGAGCTTCGCCGCGCCCTCGGGCTCGCCCTCCACCACCCAGGTCTTGCCGCCGTCCCAGCAATACAGATCGATGGTGCCGTGGCAATCGAACATCACGTGGGTGCCAGGGTCGACCGTATCGTTCTCAAGGCCGGTGGCGAGGGTCAGCGCCGGATCGGCGCCGCGCGGATGGCCCCACACCATGGCGCCGGGATCGCGCACGAAGCCGCCGAGATCGGTGACCGCGCGCGCGTAGGCCTTGTTGAGGTCGCGCCAGGTCGCGCCTTTTTGCCACGCCGCCATGGTGCGCCGGATCGCCGCCTCGTTGAGCGCGGTCGCGCGCTCCAGCAGCCGCATCTCGGTCGCGGTCTTCACTGCGCGCGCGAACATCAGCGGGTCGTAGCCGTCGGCGACTTGCATGCCCTCGACCTCCAGGCGAAAGCCGAAGCCCATGTCGTCGAAGCCGACGCGTCCGTGATCGAGCTCGAGCTCCTCGAGCGCACCGCGCACCGCGCCCGCCATGTCGAAGGCGTAGGCTTTGCGCGCGTTCGCGACCCACGATGCCGCCGCGCCATGTTTGGGGATGAAGCGGTCGATGTCGGTCCTCTTCGCGGGCAGGTCGAGCGGCATCATCACGGCGCGGAACGGGCGGATGTCCTCGACCCAGGTCGGCTGCATCAGGAACGTGGCGAGATAATAATCGGCCAGCACCAGGATCGGATGCTCGGGCGCGTGGCGCGAGAGGATGACCGCATAGGGTCGCGGCTCGTCGGACTTGTGGGCGACGCCGTTGAAGCCGGTCAGATAGAATACGTTCCAGGGCGCGGTCGCCACGATGCCGTCGAGGCCACGCGCCTTCATGGCATGGAGCAGGCGGTCGACATTGCAGAAGCGCTTGGGCAGCGGCGCGCGCGCGAATTTCCCGGCTGACGGAGAGGGCGGTGCGTCCATCATGGCGATTTCCCTCATCGCGGCTTTACAATAGCCGAGACGTTGCGTTTTTTTGCCGGCTGGATTGGAATAAAGCCGGAACGCGCGGTAGATGCAACGGGAGGCCGCGTTTTCCGCAAGGCACCAAGCGCGTCCTATCGCTCCCAGGCCGGGGCTTGCACGCGCACAGCACAGGGGGAAATCATGACGACTCGCAACGCTTTCGCCATCACCATCGCCGCCATGGCCGCGTCCGCGGTCGCGGTGCAGGTCCGCGCCGGAGGCGACAAGGTCGCCTTCCCGGAGAATTTCGCCAAGGGCGTGATGTACACGACGGTCGATCGCGCCGACAACAAGCAGTATCGCGAACTCTTCGTCACGCCGGCCGCGATCGAAGCCGCCAAGAAGGGCGAGCCGCTGCCGAGCGGCACAATCATCACCATCGTCCAATACAAGGCGCAGCTCGACGCCCAGGGCAATCCGGCCAAGGACGCCAACGGGCGCTTCGTCAAAAGCGACCTGATCGGCTACGGCGTGATGGAGAAGCGCACCGGTTGGGGCGCCGAATACCCGCCGGAGGTCCGCAACGGCGAATGGGAATATCAGGCCTTCACCGCCGAGAAGAAGGTCAACGAGAAAGCCAATCTGACGGGCTGCTTCCAGTGCCACAAGCCGCTGCCGTCGGGCCAGGATTTCGTGTTCTCGTACGAGAAGATGAAGACCGCGGCGAAATAGCCGGCGCGGGATCGCACGCGGGGCCTCACTTGCAGCCAGGACAGCGCGCGCAAATGCGGGTCTGTTCCGCGGCAAGCGCAGCCTTTTCGTCCGCGCATTGCTGGTACAAGGCGGCTTGAGACACCGAGCCCACGCCGGTGCATCTCCCGTTGAAGCGCGCGACGCGCGCTTCAAAATCCCGCGCCGTCTCCGCGCAAGTCTTTTCGGCTCTGACCGGCGGGCAGCGCTTTCCGGTGATGATCGGGGTGATTTGGCTTGCCGTCTGCTCGCACCGCATCTCCATGCCGCTCTTGCTGTCGCAAATGATCTGGCCCACTCGGGAGCATGGCGACTGCGCCGACGCGCCCGTGGAACAAACGACGGCAAGCGATACAACGAAGACCATGCGAGCGATTTGCATGCCACCCTCCCCGGCCAAAATGCTTCGATCGTTCACGGTGCACCTTTAAGGCCCGGCCGGCAACGCGGATCGATTTTCGGCGTAACCGAATGTCCACCGCGCACCCTAATCCTCCGGCGTGTGGCGGCGCTGCTCGAGAATCTGCTCGCGCTCGACATCGGCGCAGGCGCGATACGCCATCGAATCCGACGTGATCCAAACACCGGCGCACCGGGCCCGCGCGATAATCCCGGCGCCGAAGTCCGTCGTCAGCAGCAAAATGGCGATCGCGATTGCCAGCGCCGCGAGGGCGCCGATCCAGGCGGCAAGCTTGGAAGAGATCTTGGGAATGGTCATACCCCGCCAAGTATCCCCCTCCCCATCCCTCCCCCGCAAGCGGGGAAGTAGGCGCGGGTCGTCGGACTTCGGCGGGCCGTCAGGTCGGAATAACTATGCGCTCTTGCGCCCGGCGCGGCTTTCGACCAGGGCCTTGGCGATGCGGAGCTGACCGCCGGCGCGGTCGAGCGCCTCCGCGGCTTCGGCGAGATCGCAGCCCTGCAGCACCAGCAGCGCGAGCTTCACGCTGCCGTGCGCCCGCGCGAGCGCATCGCGCACCTCGTCGCTGCTGCGCCCGGTCAAGTGCAGCAGCATGTTCTCGCTCCGCTGCACCAGCTTGTTGTTCACGGCCTGCACGTCGACCATCAGGCCCTCGTAGACCCGGCCGAGCAGGATCATCACCAGCGAAGAGAGCAAGTTGAGCGCGATGCGCTGCGCGGTGCCGGCCTTCATCCGGGTCGATCCGGCGATCGGCTCGGGCCCGGTATCGAGCCAGACCGGATGGTCGGATTCCGCGAGCAGCGGCGTGTCGCGATTGTTGGCGATCCCGATGGTCAGCGCGCCGCGGCGCTTCGCCTCGCGCAGGCACGCCAGCGTGAACGGCGTCGTGCCGCTGGCGGCGACCGCGATCAGCACGTCGTTGGCGCCGATCCCGGCTTCGCGGACGAGGTTCTCGGCGTGCTCGATCTCGTCCTCGGCGCCTTCGACCGAGTGCATCAGGGCTTCATGGCCGCCGGCGATGAACAGCAGCAGCCGGTTCTGCGGCCAGCTGAAGGTCGGCATCAGCTCGGCGCCGTCCTGCACCGCCAGCCGGCCCGAAGTCCCGGCCCCCGCGTAGATCAGCCGGCCGCCATCGCGCAGCCGCGGCTCGATCGCAAGCGCGGCGCCCTCGAGCGCCTGGCGCGCGGCACGCACCGCAGCGACCGCGGCGAATTGCCCCTCCACCATCGCATCGAGGATGTCGGAAGGGTCCCAGACGTCGATCCCGGAATACCGGGGGCTCAGGCGCTCCGTTTCCATGGGTTTGGCCCGTGCATTCTACCCCATCAGGAAACGGCGTTCGACCCATTTCGGCTCCTTGGGCGTTTAAGAGTTGATCGATCGACAAAAATGGGCGGTTCGCACGTGCAAACCGAGCTCCTCCTGGGCGTGGATGGCGGCGGCACCCGGTGCCGGGCGCGACTGAGCGATTCGTTCGGCTCGATCCTCGGCGAAGGCAGCGCCGGGCCGGCCAACATTCGCTTCGGCCTGGAACCGAGCTTCGCCGCGGTGCTCGAAGCCACCCTGCAGTGCCTCTACCAGTCCGGTCTCTCCTATGCGGACCTCGAACGGACGGTCGCGTGCCTGGCGCTCGCCGGCGCGACCGAGCCGACCGAGCTTGCCAGGGCGCGTGCCCACGCACTGCCGTTCCGCAGGGTCGTGTTCACGACCGACGCGCATGCCGCCTGTGTCGGCGCGCACGGCGGGCGCGACGGCGGCATCGTCATTGTCGGCACCGGCAGCGTCGGCTGGGCCATGGTGCGGGGGCGGCATCATCGCGTCGGCGGCTGGGGATTCCCGATCTCCGACGAGGGCAGCGGCGCCTGGCTCGGCTGCGAAGCCGTGCGCCGCGTGCTGTGGGCGCAGGACGGCCGCATCGGCTGGTCCGGCCTGCTGACCGCGCTGTTCGCCGAGTTCCAGTCCGACCCGCATGCCATCGTCCGCTGGGTCACGCACGCGCGGCCGGCGGATTTCGGCGTCTTTGCGCCGTTAATCATCGAGCACGCGTCGCGCGACGATCCGGTCGGACGCGAGCTGGTTTCGTGTGCGGCGCATCACATCGACGCCTTGGCGGCGCGCCTCGTGGCGTACGGCGCGGGCCGGCTGTGCGTGGTCGGCGGGCTGGCGCCGCACATCGAGCCCTGGCTCGCGAGCGAAACCCGGCGTCACCTCGTCGCGGCGGAAGGCGACGCGCTGAGCGGCGCCTTGCAACTGGCGCAAGCCGAGGCATTCTCGATGCCCGAGCTGTTTGCGGCAGGCGAGCTCAGTCCCGGTGCTCCGGAACCTCTCTCCGACGAGGAGACGGAAGCCACGCTCTCGCCCGCCCGTGAGCGGGACAAATGACCGATCTCGACGTGCGCATGGCCGACGAGTTCCGGGAGGCGCCCTACGCGGTCGCCCTTCAGGCGGAGATGTTGTCGCGGCCATTGGCGGAGCTCGCTGCGCGATTGCAGCGCAGGCCGCCGCAGGTGGTCGTGACCTGCGCGCGCGGCAGCTCGGGCCATGCCGCCACCTTCGCCAAGTTTCTGATCGAGCGCCATTTCGGCATCCCGGTCGCGCCGGCGGCGCCCAGCATCGTCACCATCTACGGGCAGCGCCTGCAGCTCGAGAACCAGCTGTTTCTCGGCATCTCGCAATCGGGTCGAAGCGACGACCTGATCGAGCAGGCGGTCGCGGCGCGGCGGGCCGGTGCCCTGACGGTCGCGCTCGTCAATGCCACCGACAGCCCGCTGGCAGCGGCCTGCGAATTCGTGCTGCCGATCGCCGCGGGAGTGGAGCGCAGCGTCGCGGCGACGAAGACGTTCGTCGCCACGCTTGCGGCGCTGCTGCGATTGACGGCCGCGTGGTCGCAGGACGAACCGCTGCATGCCGCGCTCGCGCGGCTGCCGGATCGGCTCGCCGCCGCAGCCGAGCAAGACTGGAGCGCGGCCTTGCGCACTTTCGCCGACAACATCAGCTTGGTGACGATCGGGCGCGGCCCGACCTTGGCGATCGCGCGCGAGGCGGCCCTGAAGCTCAAAGAGGTCTGCAACCTCCACGCCGAAGCGTTCAGCGGTGCCGAATTTCTGCACGGGCCGGTGGCGCTGGTCTCGCTGCGCTACCCGATCCTGCTGTTGATGCCGACGGATGCGGCCGCCGCAGGATTGCAGCGGCTGGCCGAGGACCTGCGTCAAAAGGGTGCGTCGGTGTTTTGCGCCGAGCCCGGCGAGCCGATCGCGGGACGGCTGCCCGCGCTTGCCGCCGACCATTCTGAGACCGATGCCGTCTGTCTGATCCAGAGCTTCTATGCGATGCTCGTCCGCCTGGCGCGCCTGCTCGGCACCGATCTCGACCGGCCCCGACATCTCGAGAAGATCACGCGCACGCGATGAGCGCAGCAAACCGACATGCGCTTGCCGCCGACAGCCTGTTCGACGGCGCATCGGTGCGGCAGGATTTCGCGGTCGTGATCGAAGGCGAACGCATCGCCGCGATCGTGCCCAGGGGCGAGCTGCCCAACGACCTCTCCGTTCGCCGACTCCCGGACGGCGCCTGGCTCGCGCCCGGGTTCATCGACGTCCAGGTGAACGGCGGCGGCGACGTCCTGTTCAACGACGAGCCGAGCCCGGAAGGGATCGCCGCCATCGCGGCCGCGCATCGACGGTACGGAACGACGGCGCTGCTTCCTACGCTCATCAGCGACACGCCGGAGAAGATGCGCAAAGCGCTCAGCGCCGTTCAGGCGATGATCGGCCGCGACCCGAGCGTGCTCGGCATCCATTTCGAAGGGCCGTTCCTGTCGGCGGAAAAATCCGGTGTGCACGATCCGGCGATGATCCGCGCGCCAACACCCGCCGACGGCGCGCTGCTCACCGCGCTGCGCGGCGGCGTCACGCTGGTGACGCTCGCGCCCGAAGCGGTGCCGGCCGGCTTCGTCGGCGAGCTCGCGGCCGCCGGCGTGCGCGTCTCGCTTGGCCATTCCATGGCCACCTATGCGCAGACGCAATCGGCGCTGGCGGAGGGCCTCACCGGCTTCACGCACCTCTTCAACGCAATGCGGCCACTCGCGAGCCGCGAGGGAGGGCCGATCGCGGCGGCGCTCGAGACGCCGGATGCGTGGTACGGATTGATCGCGGACGGCGAGCATGTCGCGCCCGCCATGCTCCGCCTGGCAATGCGCGGAATGGGTCACCCCATGCTGGTGACCGACGCCATGCCGCCGGTCGGCGGCAGCCGATCGAGCTTTATGCTGTACGGGCGGAAGATCGAAGCTCGCGAGGGGCGCTGCACGCGCGCCGACGGCACGCTCGCAGGCTCGGCCATCGACATGGCGACAGCGGTGCGAAACTGTGTCCGGCTGATGCGCCTGCCGCTGCCCGATGCCATCCGGCTCGCAACCGACGCGCCCGCGCGCTTTCTCGGGCTCGCCGACCGCCTGGGTCGCCTCGCGCCCGGCTATCGGGCCGACATGATCGCGCTCGATCCCGACGCGATCCGGGTCGTGGCGACCTGGATCGCGGGCCGGGAATGCGCGACTCGGTAGCCCGGCTTAGGGAGCATCGCGCCCGTGCCCGCCTTCCTCTGCACCGCCTGCGGCACCCAATATCCGCCGAGCGAGGCGCCGCCGCCGCAATGCACGATCTGCGAGGACGATCGGCAATACGTACCGCCGCGCGGGCAAACCTGGACGACGCTCGAAGCGCTGGCGGCGAGCCATTTCAACGCCTACCGGCAATACGAGCCGGGCATCATCGGCATCGGGGCCGAGCCGCATTTCGCCATCGGCCAGCGCGCGCTGGTCCTGTGCACGGCGCATGGCAACGTGCTGTGGGACACGATCGCCATGCTCGATGCGGCGACCCTCACGCTGATCCGCGGCCTCGGCGGGCTCGCCGCCATCGGCATCTCGCATCCGCATTTTTACACGACCATGGTGGAATGGAGCCGCGCGTTCGGCGATGTGCCGATCCATCTTCATGCCGCCGACCGCGAGTGGATCATGCGGCCGGATCCGGCGATCCAATTATGGGACGGCGAGACCCTCCCGCTCTTGCCGGACGTGACGCTCGTTCGCTGTGGCGGGCATTTCCCGGGCGGTACCGTCCTGCATTGGGCCAAAGGCGCCGGCGGCCGCGGCGTGCTGTGCTCCTCGGACATCTGCACCGTCACCATGGACCGCAAATTCCTGAGCTTCATGCACAGCTATCCCAATCTCATTCCGCTCTCGGCCGATGCGGTGAACGCAATTGCCGCCGCACTCGAGCCGTTCGCGTTCGAGAGCATCTACGGCCATTATTTCGATCGCGTGATCCCGACCGGCGGCAAGCAAGTGCTGAGAATCTCGGTCGAGCGCTACCTCAGGGCGATCGGCACTCGTGCCTCGTAGGGTGGGTCAAGCGAAGCGCGGCCCACCATCCTTCTCGGTGGGTTTCGCTTCGCTCAACCCACCTGCGTACCGGACCCCGGATCTGCGGCGCAACGCTTAAGCGCTGCGCCGCGTCCGGGGAATGCAAACTCATGGCCTCACCACGATGCGGCCGAGCACCTGACCGGCGCGCAGCTCGTCGAGCACCTGGTTGATCTCGCCGAGCGGCCGGGTCTTTACCGGGATCGGCGGCACCTTGCCGGATTGGACCAGCGTCATGAGCTCGCGGATGTCGTTGAGGTCGCCGACATAGGAGCCGCGGACGGTGAGCACTCGCTGCGGGAACAGCGGCAGCGGGATCGGCGCCATGCCGCCGTAGAGCCCGACGATCACCAAAGTGCCGCCCTTGCGCAGCGCGTCGAGGCCGAATTTCGCGCTTTGCGGCGCGCCGACGAAATCGATGGCGCCGCCGGCGCCGGCGCCCGCCGCGGTCATCGCCTTGAGTTTTTGCACGGCTTCGGGATCCGAATTGTCGAACGCGGCGAGCGCGCCGGCCTTGAGCACCGCCGCGCGCTTGTTGGCGTCGATGTCGGCGACCACGACTTTGCACTTGAGCACCGCGCGAGACAGCATCACCGCGTTGAGCCCGACGCCGCCGGCGCCGATGATCACCACCACGTCGCGCTCGGGCAGGCGGGCGAGCTTCTTGAGCGCGCTAAAGGCGGTGACGCCGGAGCAGGTGTAAATGCAGGCGAGCTCCGGAGAAAGCCCGTCGTAATCGATCAGGTAGCGCGGATGCGGCACCGTGACGTGATCGGCGTAGCCGCCGTCGCGCCGCGCCCCGAGGCTGCGCATCGACGTGCACAACAGTTCATCGCCGCGCTCGCAGGATTCGCAGCTGCCGCAGCCGATCCACGGATGCACCACGCGCTTGTCGCCGATCTTTGCGCCGGCGGCCTCGGGTCCGACCGCCGCCACCTCGCCGACGATCTCGTGGCCCAGCGTGTGCGGTAGCTTGAGCCCCAGCTTCTCCAGCTCGAGCTTGTTGCCGCCGCCGAGATCGAAATAGCCCTCCTGCAGGTGCAGGTCGCTGTGGCACACCCCGCAGGCGTCCACCCTGAGCAGGACTTCGGTGCCTTGCGGCTTCGGCGTGGGACGATCGCGCGGCTCGAGCGGCTTGCCCCATTCCACGATCTGCATGCTGTGCATGGCGTCCTCCCGGATGAATGCCAGGCGGCTCTTGCGTGCCGTGGCAGCCAGCTTATCGCCTGGCGAGCGAGCGCGAAATCGTGGCTTGACCACACCGTGCTGGGCCGGCGCAGACCGTGGGCCTGCGTCACTGCCGTCCCTGGGTTGCACTCGATTGCGTTGCTGTGGCGTCGACGACACACAGCCCGGATAATCCGCACAGGGCCTGCCCGAATCGAAATCGCCTACCTCCCGACGGTACGCGTCTTGGGTTCAAATGGGCCGGAGGAGGACGCCATGATTCGTACCCTCATATTGGCCTTGGCCGTTTCGACCGTTTCCGCCGCGGCTTTCGCGTACTCGGGCACGGACCAGGAACAGACCGCCTGCCGGCACGACGTGGTTAGGCACTGCCGTAGCGTGGTGAACGAGAATCAATTCGTGATCCTCGCCTGCCTGCAGAGCAACCGGCCGAGGCTCACGGTGGCGTGCCGTACGGTGCTGGAGAGTCACGGCCAATAACGTAGGCCTGCGCCGAGCCGTCCGGGTCCGATCCGTACGGACCTCACGGCACGTTCGCCTGACAATTGCTATCGCCGGATTGCGGCCAGCATTCGGTTTGCGATCGGCTGCGGATAAGTCAGGGCTGTGACTTCCCGGTCACGGCCCTGCGGGCATTTTGGCTGGATAGCGGATCAGCGGATCAGAAGATGACCGCGACAAGCGTCACCAAGCCGATGCTGGCAGCGATCATCGCGATTTCGATGGGGTCGAGCCGGGAGAAGTGGGACGCATGAGCGGCCATGGGACGCCTCCCATTTAACGGAAAACGCCGATGAGCCGGGTTTGTTCCCGGAGTGCCGAACGTTTGCCATGGAACGCCCGACCGGGGCCGGCACTTTGCCCCTCAGGCGAAGCCGAAAGCATCGTCATGCCGAGACCCGACCCGAAGCCCGATCAACCGCAGCCGCCCGGCGAGCCACCCGAAGAACCCGCGCACAGCCCCCCGGAGGACCCGCCGCGCCCTCCCGGCGAGGAGCCTTTTCCGGAACCGCCGGGGAAACCGGTGTACGACCCGCCGCCCGGCCCCCTCGTGCCGGGGCGTCCCGGCGACCCCGGCGGCCATCCCCCGCGCATGTAGGGCCGCCGCGCTGCCTGACGCAGCGCGTGCGGTTGCCTCGCGGCATTCGCGCAGCGCGCGCTCCATAGCCTAGCCCGCATGGAGCAAAGCGCCTCCGGGAGACCCGGTCTCCGATCACCCGCGGGCGCTGCGGCTGCTCTCGGCGGTCTGTTTCCACTGCGCCAGGCTCTCGGCGATGATCTTCGTCGATTTCGTCGCCGCCTGGCTCATGTGCGCGTATTCGGTGATCTCGCGCTGGACCCGCTGGCCCTCGTTCTGCAGGAAATCGCGCAAAATCTGCAGCTCGGCGATGAGCTTTTCGATCTCCAGCGCCGATGTTCCGGAAACGCGTTGGATCAGCGAATTGAGATTGCTCACTCCCAATTCGCTGCCGGTCTCCGGCTGCGGCTTGCGCAATTGCGCGACGTCCCTGCGAACGAGTTCGCGGATCTCGCCTTCGACCTCGGGCGCCGGTCCTTGCCGATCCTCGTGTCTTCCTTTGATCATGGTCATGACGCATCCCCACTTCGGCGCGAGCAGTACCTGCTCGGCCGCGTCGTGAATTACGGCGCGCGAATCGGGCGGCTTGGCGGCGCTTTCTTGTCGGTGTCGGAGCAAAATGCGGAGGGCCCGATGTCCCGCCGCGTACGCGGACAAAGGCGGCGCGCCGTGCGGCGGCTGCTAGCCGAGATCACCGCGGTACGAACACGTTCCGTCCGTCCCGGTGCTCCACCCTGCCCGGCCGGCCGAGCCCCTCGCGCGCCTGCAGGTCCTCGAGAACGGCGCGATCCGGCGGCACATTGGCGATGAAGCGTTCGCCGGTCGCATCGAGCCGCCCGAATACGATCGCATACTCGGGCCCGGCCTTGCCGTGCATGATCGTGTAGGTCTCGATCCGCCCCGGGCCTGACGGCATTTCCGTATGAGGAGCCTTGGGCAGACGATCGAGCTCGGCTTGGAGCACGTTCGGTTGCTCTCGGCGCCAAGGCCCCGCGGTCGGCGTCGTCGAATAGATGCCGAAGGAGTGCTTCGTCACGTAATTGCCGTTCGCGGTGACGAGCCCGAAGCTGCCGGGATGTGCGCGCAGCCGGCGCATCATGTGGCAGATCGAATGGGTGACGTAGTTGTTGCCGGGGCCACCGAAATACGGCAGGCCGCCGGTGATGGTGAGCCCGCGCGGATCCTCCTCCGCAAGCCCGATCTCCTCGCACGCAATCTCCACGGCGGAAGCAAAGCAGCTGTAGAGGTCGATGAACCGCATATCGTCGAGCCCGCGTGCGGCCATGTCGAGCGCGAGCCGGATGCCGCGGCGAATCGCCGGCGAGGAGTGAAAATCGATCCGCTCCGAGACGTACCAATGGTCGTTGCTGTCGGCGCAGCCGTGCAGAAACACCCAGTTCGCCTCCGGAATGCCGAGGCTGCGCGCGGTCTTGACCGAGGTCATCAGGAAGGCCGCGGCCTGATCGATGAATGCGTTGGAATTCATCAGCCGCGGATACGGAAATCCGACCCAGCGATTGTCGGAATCGACGGTCGCGAGCCGCTCGGCCGTATAGCCCTCGCGCCGCGTCGCCAGCGGATTTTCCGCCGCCACCGCGGCGAAGCGGGCGAACAGTTTTCCCATGGCCCGCATGTGCTGATCGATCGGGCGCCCGCGCGCGCCGCGGATCGCGTTCTCGAACAGGGGATAGAAGCTTATCGCCGCGCGCAGATTGTGCCGGTCCTCCTCCTCGTTCCAGCCGCGCCGCGGATCGCCGATCAACTCCGGCGCGCCGCCGGGGTCCTCGTTCCATGAGACCGGAAGGCCTGCGCGCTCCACCCCATGCTGCGTACGCAGCGCTTCCCCGCCGGCGATGAGCGCGGCGCGGATCTCGCCGCGCGCGATCGCCTCGGCGAACAGGTTGACCAGATATTGCGGCATGTTGCCGCCGTTCCAGGTGTAGATGGTGCGCGCGGGTCCGAGCCCGAGCCGGTCCGCGACGCTCTTGGGCGGGTTGGTCGAGCTGCCGAGCTTGGTTGCGAAGCGGTGCGAAGTGTCCGCGAACAGCCGCAACATCGCGACGGTGTCGATTGCCTCGGCGGTGCCGCGCCCGCCGGCGTCCGCAAGCGCCAGCCGACCCGCCTGCGCGATCAGGTCGAACGGCGAGCGCCCCGCTTCCACGGGCGTCGATGGATCGGTCACCTCGCCGCAACCGACCAGGATCGGGGTTGTGTCCTCGGGCACGGCGCGAATGATGATCCGGCCGCTGCGCCCGGGTCAACGTGGCTTGCCTCGCCGAAGCGGGCGAGTTCAAATGCCCGGAATGGCCGGCGTAGCCGGCGATCGGGAGGAACCCATGAAGAAATCCGCTGGAGTCGCTGTCGCCGCAATCGTGGCGCTCGCATACGCACCGGGCGCCCCGGCGCAGGACAAAATCTCGGACGGCGTGGTGAAGATCGGGATGATCGAGGACATGTCGAGCCTCTATGCGGACATCACCGGCATCGGCGCCGTGACCGCCGCCAGAATGGCGGCCGAGGAGTTCGGCGGCAAAGTGCTGGGCAAGCCGATCGAAATCATCTCCGCGGATCATCAGAACAAGGCCGACAATGCCTCGACGATCGCGCGGGAATGGTTCGATACCCAGCACGTCGACGCTCTCATGGACGTCGCCGCTTCCGCGACCGCGCTCGCCGCAATCGAAGTCGCCAAGACCAAGAACAAGATCGTCGTGCTCAACGGGCCCGCCGCGGTGCGCATCACCAACGAGGCATGCACGCCCGTGTCGGTGCACTACGCCTACGACAATTACGCGCTATCCCACGGCACCGCTGCCGCCATGGTGAAGGCGGGCTACGACACCTGGTTCTTCATCACCGCCGATTACGCCTTCGGGCACGACCTCGAGCAGAACACGGCGGCCGTGGTCAAGGCGAGCGGCGGACAAGTGCTCGGCAGCGTCAGGGTCCCGATCAACTCGTCGGATTTCTCCTCGGCGCTGCTGCAGGCGCAGGCCTCGAAGGCGAAGGTGGTGGGCCTCGCCAACGCCGGCGGGGACACCATCAATTCCATCAAGCAAGCCGCGGAGTTCGGGATCGTGCGCAGCGGGCAGAAGATGGCCGGGCTCCTCGTCTTCCTCAATGACGTGCATTCGCTCGGCCTCGAGGCAGCGCAGGGCATGCTGTTGACCAACGCGTTCTACTGGGACCGCGACGAGGAAACCCGAGCCTGGGCGCAGCGCTATTTCCAGCGCATGAACAAGATGCCCAACATGACGCAAGCCGGCATCTATTCGGCGACCACGCATTATCTCAAGGCCGTGCAGGCCGCCGGTACCGACGAGACCAGCGCGGTCATGGAGAAGATGCGCGCGACGCCGATCAACGACTTCTTCGTCAAGAACGGCAAGATCCGCGAGGACGGCCGCATGGTCCACGACATGTATCTCTACGAGGTCAAGAAGCCCGCGGAATCCACCCGGCCGTGGGATTACTACAAGTTCGTGGCTGCGATCCCGGCGGACCAGGCGTTCCAGCCGCTCTCCGAATCCAAGTGCCCGCTGGTGAAGAAGACGCAGTAATGAGCCGGCCGCCCTTCGAGGGCCGCGCTGCGCGCGGCCGCCTCAGGATGACGGCCGGATTATCAACTCACGTCTCCAGCACCGCCACCACCTGGCCTTCTTCGACCAGATCCTTCTCGGCGACGCGGATCTCGAGGATGCGACCGGCCCGGGGCGCCGGCACCGGAATCTCCATCTTCGTCGATTCCAGGATCAGGATCGCATCGTCCGCGGCGACGCGGTCGCCGACCCGCGCCTCGAGCTTCCACACCCGCCCGCCGATCTCGGATTTCACTTCGCTGCGCGCCATCGGCCCAATCGTCCCCGCGTTCGCATAGCTTCTGCCCTTTGACGCCGCAACCGCTATGATTGCGCCAAGCCGCGCGGCTCGCATGAGCGGCGGACGGATTGCAGCAAGGGGGTCGTCATGACTTGGCAGCCGGAAATCGACGAATTGCGCCGCCGCCAGGCGCTCGCCCGCGCCATGGGCGGCCCCGAGAAGCTCAAGCGCCATCGCGACAACGGCAAGCTCAACGTGCGCGAGCGCATCGATGCGCTGCTCGATGCAGGCTCGTTCCACGAGATCGGCGAGCTCTCCGGGTTCGCCGACTACGACGCAGCGGGAAACCTCGAGCAGCTCACGCCCGCGAATTTCATTTGCGGCCGCGGCCGTATCGATGGGCGTCCGGTCGTGATCGAAGGCGACGATTTCACCGTTCGCGGCGGCGCCGCCGACGCCGGCCTGCGCGAGAAGATGATCGCCGCGGAGATGATGGCGTCTGCGATGCGCATGCCGCTGATCCGGCTGATCGACGGCACCGGCGGCGGCGGCTCGGTCAAGACGCTGGAAATGGTGGGCCGCACCTATGTGCCGGAAGTGCGCGGCTGGCAGCATGCGATCGCCAACATGGGCACGGTGCCGGTCGTGGCGCTGGCGCTCGGCTCGGTCGCAGGGCTGGGCGCGGCGCGCGCGGTGACCAGCCATTACTCGCTGATGGTCAAGGGCACCTCGCAGATGTTCATCGCCGGGCCGCCGGTGGTGGCGCGCGTGGGCGAGACGCTGACCAAGGAAGAGCTCGGCGGCAGCGCCATTCACACCCGCAACGGCGCGATCGACGACGAGGCGGAGAGCGAAGAGGATGCCTTCGCCCGGACCCGCCGGTTCCTGTCCTACCTGCCCTCCTCGATCGACGAGCTGCCGGCGCGCGGCCCGGTCACCGACGATCCCGATCGCCGCGAGGCATGGCTCATCGACGCAATCCCGCGCGACCGCCGCAAGGTCTACAAGATGCGGCCGATCATCGAGGCCGTGCTCGATCGGGATTCGTTCTTCGAGATCGGGCGCTACAACGGCCGCTCGGTGATCACCGGATTGGGCCGCCTCGACGGCTGGCCGGTCGCGCTGATGGCCGGCGACCCGTTCTTCTTCGGCGGCGGCTGGTCGGCGGACGCCTCGGAAAAGGTCATGCGCTTCGTCGATCTCGCGCAGACCTTCCATCTGCCGGTGGTCCATCTGGTCGACTGTCCGGGGTTCGTCGTCGGCCTGCAGTCGGAGAAGGCGGCCACCATCCGCCGCGGCGCCCGGGCCATGGCGGCGGTCTATCAAACGAATGTGCCGTGGTGCTCGATCCTGATCCGCAAGGTCTACGGCGTTGCCGGCGCCGCGCACCAGAATTGCTCGCGTTGCAATTTCCGCTACGCGTGGCCGTCGGGCGACTGGGGCTCGCTGCCGATCGAAGGCGGGCTCGAGGCCGCCTATCGCGCCCAGCTCGATGCCGCCGCGGACCCGAAGCAACTGATGGCCGAAATCGAGGAGCGGCTCAATCGCGTGCGCTCGCCGTTCCGCACCGCGGAGACCTATCAGGTCGAGGAGATCATCGACCCGCGCGACACGCGGCCGCTGCTGGTCGAGTTCGCCAATCTGGCGGCCCGCGTGCTCAAACCCGGCCCGAGCTATTTCCAATGCCGGCCGTGAGCGGGGCGCCAAATGAGGCTCGCGCGGTTTACTCCATCGGAATACCGTTTTTCGTTCGTAAAACTATTGATCGAAATCAAGGGTTTGACCCGATTCAATTCGCACAAAAACATCTTGCAGTTGGGGCAATATTTTACCTTAAAATCTTACATTGCAGAGCGTGCCGATCAGGATTTCACGCCGCTTCCGGCCGACGCCGCACGTCGACAATTCCTCGGGAAACCAGCGGCTCACGGATGCGGCGAGAACGAACGGGCTTCGCCTGCGCTCAACCCATCCTTACCCAGCTGGCTTGTGGCTCCGGGCATCGTCCTCTACGGTCCCCATACTTCTCATCACCGGCCCCTCGCGCCATGCAGATCCGCAACGGTATCGTCGAGGCGATCGGCAACACGCCGCTGATCAAGCTCGAGCATGCATCCGAGCTCACCGGATGCAGCATTCTCGGCAAGGCCGAGTTCATGAACCCCGGTCAGTCGGTCAAGGATCGCGCCGCGTTGTTCATCATCGAGGACGCGGTCAAGCGCGGGACGCTGAAGCCCGGCGGCATCATCGTCGAGGGCACCGCCGGCAACACCGGCATCGGGCTCGCGCTGGTGGCGAACGCGCTCGGGTACCGCACCGTCATCGTCATTCCGGACACCCAGAGCCAGGAGAAGAAGGACACCCTGCGCCTGTGCGGCGCCGAGCTGATCGAAGTGCCGGCGGTGCCCTATGCCAATCCCAACAATTACGTGAAAGTCTCCGGGCGGCTCGCCGAGCAACTCGACAAGCGCGAGCCGCAGGGCGCGATCTGGGCCAACCAGTTCGACAATGTCGCCAACCGCCAGGGCCATTTCGAGACCACCGGGCCGGAAATCTTTGCGCAGACCGAAGGCAAGGTCGACGGCTTCGTGTGCGCGGTCGGCACCGGCGGCACGCTCGCCGGCGTCGGCATCGCGCTCAAAGAGCGCAAAAAGGAGGTCCAGATCGCGATCGCCGATCCGTTGGGCGCCGCGCTGTACAGCTATTACACGCGTGGCGAGCTCAAGTCGGAAGGATCTTCGATCACCGAAGGCATCGGCCAGGGCCGCATCACCAAGAATCTCGAAGGCGCGCCGATCGACCTCGCCTATCAGATTCCCGACGAGGAAGCGGTGCCGATCATCTTCGACCTGCTCGAGCACGAGGGCCTGTGTCTCGGCGGCTCCTCGGGCATCAATGTCGCCGGCGCGATCCGGCTCGCCAAGGAAATGGGCCCGGGCCATGTCATTGTCACCGTGCTCGCCGATTACGGCACGCGCTATCAATCCAAGCTGTTCAATCCGGAATTTCTGCGCTCCAAGAAACTGCCGGTTCCGGAGTGGCTGGAGCGGCGCATGGATATCCAAGTCCCGTTGCAATAATCATCGCAGATTCTGCCGATGACCACCGAATGCCTGTTCCGCGAGGATGCCTATCTCGATCATTGCACCGCCCGGGTGATCGACATCGCCGAGCGCGGCATCGTGCTCGACCGCACGGTGTTCTACGCAACCTCCGGCGGCCAGCCCGGCGACCGCGGCACGCTCGCGCGTGCCGACGGCACCGAGATCGCGATTGCCGGCGCGCTCTACGCCGATCCGGAAAAGCGCGTGATCGCCCATGCGCCGGCGGCGCAAGGCGCCACTGCCGCCGTCGGCGACGCGCTTGCCGCGAAGATCGATTGGACCCTGCGCTACGCCCGCATGCGCATGCACACCGCGCTGCATCTGCTCTCCGCGGTGCTGCCCTATCCGGTCACCGGCGGATCGGTCGGCGAGGAGGAGAGCCGGCTCGATTTCGACATTCCCGAGGCCGGCCTCGACAAGGACGAGATCACCCGCAAGCTCGCCGAGATGATCGCGGCCGACGCGCCGGTGACGACGCGCTGGATCACAGACGCGGAACTCGCGGCCAATCCCGGGCTGATCAAGACCATGTCGGTCAAGCCGCCGATGGGCAGCGGCCGCGTCCGCCTCGTGGAGATCGCGGGCTACGACCTGCAGCCGTGCGGAGGCACGCACGTGCGCCGCACTTCCGAGATCGGCGCGGTGCGGGTCACCCAGATCGAGAAGAAAGGCAAGCAGAACCGCCGCGTGCGGATCGGCTGGGCGTGAGCCGTGCCGCAGCCGCGCTTCCCCCTCTCCCCTTGCGGGAGAGGGTGCCGAGCTGCCGAATGGCAGCGAGGCGGGTGAGGGGTAACAGCGATTCCCGACAAGGCGGACCCCTCACCCGGTTCCTCGCTTCGCTCGGAACCACCCTCTCCCACAAGGGGAGAGCGCTTCTGCCGGCTCGGCACGCGTTGCACTTAGGGCCGGCGGCCCGCCTTCAATCTGCCGCTGGCCACCAGCCATTCGTAGCAATCCTGCAGCATGGTGCGGATCGGCACGATCTTGAGGCCGAGCTCCTGCTGGGCTTTGAGACTCGGGCACGAGATCTTGCGCGTGGACAGCTCCACCGATTCCGGCGTGAGCTGCGGCGGCTTGCCGGTGATCGCCGCGCGGATCCCCTGAACGCGCGCGATGATGCGCAGCAGTCCCGGGGAGAGCACTCGCTTCGGCGCCGGCTTGCCCAGCAACTCGGCGATGATGCCGAGCATCTCGACAAAGCTCGTGCGGGTGCCGGCGAGGATGTAGTTCTCGCCGACCTTGCCGCGTTCGGCGGCCGCGATATGTGCCTTCGCCACTTCGCCGACGTGCGCGGCCGAGACCTCGCCCGGAAGCGCGCCGGGCAAACGCTCCTCGGCGACGAGCGTGAAGAGCCGCGCCCAGCCGCTCGTGTCATAGCGGCCGATGATCGCGCCCGGATTGAGGATCGTCGCCGGCAGGCCGGCGCGAACGCCCTTGCGGACCTCCTCCTCGGCGAGCCACTTGCTGCGCTGGTAGTTGATCCACGAACGCGCGGCGTTGGATTTCGTCGCCTCGGTCAGCTCGCCCGATTGCGAGCCGTAGGCCGCAATCGAGGAGGTGAGCACGAGTTTCTTGGCGCCGCGCGCCAGCGCCGTTTCGACCACATTGCGGGTGCCCTCGACGTTCTCGCGCGTCTGCTGCGCGTTGCGGCGCGACCACAGATTGGTGTTGCCGGCAACGTGAAACACCACGTCCATGTCCTCGGGCATCGCCGCGCGGAGCGAAGCGGCATCGGTGATGTCGCCCGGCATCAGCGTGACCGGGAAACGGCCGAGCTCGGTCAGATCGGATTTTGCCCGGTGCAACGCGGTAACCTGCCAGCCTTGCCGCGCCAGCTCCTCGACCAGGTTGAGGCCGACAAAACCGGTGGCGCCGGTCACGAACGCGCTCTTCATCTGTGCGCCTCGCCTCGGCTATGGTGCGCAAGCAATGGACCGACGGGCCCGGCCCGGCCGAATCCATCCACTCGCACGGCGGAAAGTCAATCGAGGGAGTGAACGTGAGCACCAGCGCGGCAAACGACAACACACGGACGAGCCGCTGGCTCGTCTCGACCGACTGGCTCGCCGCGCGGCTCGGCGCGCCGGATCTCGTGGTGGTCGACGGCTCCTACCACCTCCCCGCCGCCAACCGCGACGCCGGGGCCGAATATCGCGCCGCGCACATTCCCGGCGCGGTGTTCTTCGACATCGAGGAGATCGCGGACCACAGCTCCGACCTGCCGCACATGCTGCCGAGCGCCGAAGCATTCGCGGCGGCGGCAGGCGGGCTCGGCATCGGCAATCGAGCGACCATCGTCGTCTACGACAGCATCGGCCTATTCTCGGCCGCGCGGGTGTGGTGGACGTTTCGCGTGTTCGGCGCCGAGCAGGTGTTCATCCTCGACGGCGGCTTGCCGAAATGGCGCGCGGAAGCAAGGCCCGTCGAAAGCGGCGATGTCGTGCGCGAACCCGCCCGGTTCTCGGCGCGCAGGAACGAGGACGCCGTCAAGGCGGTCGAGGACGTCCGGCAAGCCTTGCGCAGCGGCAGCGCGCAAATCGTCGACGCGCGCTCGGCCGAGCGCTTCCGCGGCGAGGCGCCGGAGCCCCGGCCAGGCGTGCGCCCCGGTCATATGCCGGGCGCCCGCAACGTGCCGTATTCCGGGATCATCGAAAACGGCCGTCTCGTCTCGCCCGATCGGATCGGGGCGGCGTTCAGGGCCGGCGGCGTCGATCTCGACCAGCCGATCGTGACGAGCTGCGGCTCCGGCGTCACCGCCGCGATCCTGTGGCTCGCGCTCGATGCGCTCGGCAAGAAGCCGGCCGGCCTCTACGACGGCTCCTGGGTCGAATGGGGCTCGCGGCCGGAGCTGCCGGTGGCGACCGGGCCGAACTGAGCTCGCTCACCCGCGGTAGGCTTCGGCAAATTTCGCGGTGTCGGTGAATTCGCGGAATTGCACCACCTTGCCGCCCTTCACCGTGAAGATATGGATGAAGTCGCTCTCGACGGTCCGGCCGGTCTTGCGCAGCTTCCAGGCGTAATGGCCGAGCACGAATATTCTGTCGCCCGAGGGGTGGAATTCCCGCGGCGAAAAATCGGCGGCATCCTGGACCTTCGCGAGCGTATCGAAGAATTCCTGCACGCCGGCGACACCCTTTCGCGTGCCCAGCAGAGGGTGGTCGCTCGGCCGCCCGACCAGTTCCCAGGTCGCGTCGGGCGCCATTGCGGCGATGATTTTCGCGATCTCGCCGCGGCCGAACGCGGCATAGAGGCTTTGGATCAGCGCGACGTTGGCATCACTCATGGCTTTCCTCTCCGGATGGCAATTGCAGGCTGCGGCGAGCAATCAGCGTAACATGCGGGCAGAATCGTGATCCGTCGCCTCCGATCCATGATTTTCGACGAAGCCCGCACAGGAGGCCGATCATGGCAAGATCCCCAAGCCCCGTCGCGATCGTCACCGGCGCCGCGAACGGCATCGGGCTAGCGGTCGCGCGTTCGCTGCTGCAAGCGGGATGGCGCGTCGCCGCGGTCGATCTCGCCGGCGCGGGCCTTGCCCGCAGGTTCGCCAAGCGCCGGCGCGCGGCCATCCTCGAAGGCGACGTAGCGGAGGAGAACACGGCAGAGCGGGCGGTGGCGGCGGCGCTCGAAACATTCGGACGGCTCGACGGCGTCGTGTCCAATGCGGGAATCTCGCGCAACCAGCCGATTGGAAAACTCACGCGCGAGGAATGGCATCGCGTCCTCGACGTCAATCTGACCGCCGCCTTTCTGTTCGCCCGCGCCGCCGAGACGGCGCTGCGCAAGCGCAAAGGCGCGATGGTCCTCATCGCGTCGAGCCGGGCGCTGATGTCGGAGGCGAACACCGAGGCCTATTCGGCCTCGAAAGGCGGGCTGGTCGCGCTCAGCCACGCGCTTTCGATCAGCTTCGCGCCCGACGTGCGCGTCAATTGCGTCAGCCCCGGATGGATCCGGACCAGGAATTACGGCGAGCTGCGCAGAAAGGACCACGCGCAGCATCCGGCCGGTCGCGTCGGCAGGCCGGAGGATGTCGCCGCCATGGTGCAATTCCTGCTCGACCGGGAGCGCGCCGGATTCATCACCGGCGCGAATTTTCTCCTCGACGGCGGTATGACGCGGAAGATGATTTACGTGGAGTGAGTCTGCCGCAAAGACCATTTGAGCGTTGCGCAAGCGGCAGACGCTTCCCTCCCCCTGCACGGGGGAGGGATAGGGAGGGGTCAGAACAGCGCGACCCCCACCCGCCGCTTCGCGGCGACCTCCTCCTTTCAGAGGTGAAGCGAGTGTGGGGCCCGCTAATGCAAGATCTGGCTGAGAAACAGCTTGGTCCGCTCGTGCTGCGGATGGGCGAAGAATTCCTTGGGCTCGTTGGCCTCGATGATCTGCCCGGCGTCCATGAAGATCACCCGATCCGCCACCTGCCGGGCGAACCCCATCTCGTGGCTGACGACCAGCATGGTCATGCCTTCCTGGGCGAGTTCGACCATGGTGTCGAGCACCTCCTTGACCATCTCGGGATCCAGCGCGGAAGTCGGCTCGTCGAACAGCATGATTTTCGGGCTCATGCACAAAGCCCGCGCGATGGCGACGCGCTGCTGCTGCCCGCCGGATAGCTGCCCCGGATATTTGTTGGCCTGCTCCGGAATCTTCACGCGCTTCAAGTAGTGCATCGCGACCTCCTCGGCCTCCCGCTTGGGCATCTTGCGCACCCAGATCGGGGCGAGGGTCAAATTGTCGAGCACGGTGAGATGCGGAAACAGATTGAAGTGCTGAAACACCATGCCCACCTCGCGACGGACCTCGTCGATCTTCTTGAGGTCGTCGGCGAGCTCGACGCCGTCCACGACGATGCGGCCCTGCTGATGCTCCTCGAGCCGATTGATGCAGCGGATCATGGTCGATTTGCCGGACCCGGAGGGCCCGCAGATGATGATGCGTTCGCTGCGCTTGACCTGGAGATTGATGTCGCGCAGCACGTGAAAATCGCCGTACCATTTGTGCATCCCGACGATGTCGACCGCGATCTCGTTGGTCGTCGTCTGCATCTTCGGCCCGCCGCGCCGCGCTTTCGGCGTCTCGACCGGCTGCATCGTCTCGCTCATCATCGCCTCCGATCCGCAGGTCAGCGCCGGTCGCTTTTGGCCAGCCGCGCCTCGGTGTATCTCGCGTAGCGCGCCATCATGTAGCAGAACGTGAAATAGAAGATCGCGGCGACGACATAGCCGGTCGCGCTCGTCACCGACGTCGCCCATTTCGGATCGATCCGGGCGGCTTCGATCGTCCGCAACAGGTCGAACATGCCGACGATCGACACCAGCGTGGTGTCCTTGAACAGCCCGATGTAGGTGTTGACGATGTTCGGGATGGTGATCTTGAGCGCCTGGGGCAGGATGACCAGGCGCATCATCTGCGGATAGCTCAGCCCGACCGCCATGGCGCCTTCGTACTGGCCTTTCGGGATCGCCTGCAGGCCCGCGCGCACCACCTCGGCCATATAGGCCGATGCGAACATCGCAATGCCGACCAGCGCGCGCAGCACCTTGTCCGGCGACCAGGCGTCGGGGACGAACAACGGCAGCATGACGCTGGCCATGAACAGCACGGTGATCAGCGGCACCCCGCGCACGAACTCGATGTAGATCACCGAGAGCAGCTTGACCGCCGGCATGCGCGAGCGCCGTCCCAACGCCAGCAGAATGCCGATCGGCAGCGACACCGCGATGCCGACCGCCGCAACCACGATGGTCACGAGCGCGCCGCCCCAATACGCGGTTTCGATCGTCGGCAGACCGAGCAAAGGCCAGCCGCGCAGCAGGATGAAGGACACGATCGGCAGCACGACGAAGGCATAGAACGCGCCAAGATCGCGGCGCGGCGCTTTCAACCACAGCAGCCAGACGACCCCGACCGCGAGCAGCGCAAAGAAGACGTCGACCCGCCACCGATGGGCAACCGGATAGGACCCGTAGATGAAATAGGCGAACCGCTCGCGCACGAACGGCCAACACGCCCCGACCTCCGGCCGAGTGGCGGACGGCAGACACGCGTCCCGATCCACGCCGACCCAGGTCGCGTCGATGACCAAAAACTTCGCGAACGGCGGGACCACCCAGGCGATCAGGAGGATCGACAGCAGCGTCAGCGCGGTGTTGAGCGGCGTCGCAAACAGGTTGGCGCGCAGCCAGCCGATCGGGCCGGTCATCGTGATGGGCGCCGGCTGAGCGTCCATCAGCAGCCGGCGGACATAGACGGGCTGAACGTCGGTCGCGGTCATGTCGGCGTCCTCAGCGTTCCACCAGCGCCATGCGCCTGTTGAACCAGTTCATGAACAGCGAGGTGACCAAACTGATCGTGAGATACACCAGCATGGTGATGGCGATCACCTCGACCGCCTGTCCGGTCTGGTTGAGCACGGTGCCGGCGAACACCAGCACCAGATCGGGGTACCCGACGAAAACCGCGAGCGAGGAATTTTTGGTCAGATTCAAGTATTGGCTGGTGAGCGGCGGAATGATCACCCGCATCGCCTGAGGCAGGACGATCAGGCGCAGCGTCGGCCCGGGCCGCAACCCCAGCGAATAGGCGGCCTCGGTCTGCCCGTGCGATACGGCCAGAATCCCGGCGCGCACCACCTCGGCGATGAAGGCAGCCGTATAAATCACCAGACCGAACAGCAGCGCGACCATCTCGGGCAGCAGCTCGATTCCGCCGCGCACGCCGAACCGTCCCTTTTCCGGATAGGAGAACTCGATCGGCGAACCCGCCAGAACGAAGACGAGGAGCGGAAGCCCGACAATCAGCCCGAGCGCGACCCAGAGCACCGGCGCCTGCTCGCCGGTCCGCTCCTGGCGCCTGCGCGCCCAGATCCGGAACGCGATCGATCCGACGACGCCGAGGACAAACGCCGCGAGAACCGCACCGAAGCCTTCGTGGAATATCGGCTGCGGAACGAACAGGCCGCGATTGTTCAGGAACGCACCGCCGCCGATGACCACACTTTCGCGCACGTCCGGCAGCGCCTTGAGCACGGCGTTGTACCAGAACAGAAGCTGCAGCAGCACCGGCAGATTGCGGATCAGCTCGACGTAGCCGCCGGCAAGCCGCGCCACCAGCCAGTTCTTCGACAGCCGCGCAATGCCGATGATGAAGCCGAGAATGGTCGCGAAGACGATGCCGAGCCCCGCGACCACCAGCGTGTTGCACAGCCCTACCCAGAAAGCCTGGCCGTAGGTCGAGGTGCTGCTGCTGTACTCGATCAGGCTCTGGCTGATATCGAATCCGGCCGTCTGGTTCCAGAACCCGAATCCCGAGGCGATCTTCGCGCGCCTGAGGTTCTCGATCGCATTGGCGACCGCGCCGTAAACGAGAACGGCGATGACGCCGCAGAGCAGCAGCTGATAAGCGAGGTTCCGCACTTTCGGATTATAGAGAAGCGATACCTTCGGCTTCTCGATCTCCGACACGGCGCTCATCACCACCTCCGAAGCGCCCGGCCGAGCCGGACGCCGTCAAGTCGGCCGACGCGCGGTCCGAGCGGCCGGCGCACCGTCACCGGATCGGCGGCGCATATTGGAGGCCGCCCTTGGTCCATAAATTATTCAGACCGCGAGTGATCTTCAGCGGCGACCCCTGGCCGACATTGCGCTCGAACACTTCCCCATAGTTGCCCACATGCTTGATGATCCGCACCGCCCAGTCCTTGGTAAGGCCGAGCTGTTCGCCGTAATTGCCTTCGGTGCCCACCAGACGCTTCACGTCGGGGATCGCGGAAGCCAGCGCCTCGTTGATGTTCTTCTGGCCGACGCCCAGCTCTTCGGCATTGAGCATCGCGTAATGCACCCATTTCACGATGTCGAACCACTGGTCGTCGCCGTGGCGGACCGCGGGTGAGAGCGGCTCTTTCGAGATGATCTCCGGCAGCACCACGTGATCGTTCGGGTTGGCGAAGCGCAGCCGTTCCGCGTAGAGGCCCGACGCATCGGTGGTGAACGCGTCGCATCGGCCGGCCTCATAGGCCTTTACGGTCTCGTCATTCGTCATGAACGTGACGGTCTTGAGCTTCATCTTGTTGGCGCGGAAATAGTCCGCGAGATTGAGCTCGGTCGTCGTGCCCTGCCCGACGCAGACCGCGGCGTCGCTGAGCTCGAGCGCCGAGTTGACCTTGAGGGCCTTGCGGACGATGAAGCCCTGGCCGTCATAATAGAACACGCTGGTGAAGTTCAGACCGAGCGCGGTATCGCGCGAGATGGTCCAGGTGGTATTGCGTGACAAGAGATCGACCTCTCCCGACTGCAGTCCCGTGAACCGGTCCTTGGCGGTCAATGCCGCGAATTTCACCTTGGTCGGGTCGTCGAATATCGCCGCCGCGATCGCCCGGCAGAAATCCACGTCGAGACCGTTCCAATTGCCCTGGGGGTCGGTCTGACCGAATCCGGCGAGTCCCGGATTGGAACCGCAGTTGAGCACGCCCCTGGTCTTCACCGTATTGAGGGTCTGGCCGATGGCGGTCGAAGCGGCAAGACCGAGCGCCGCCGCACAGAGGATCGTGGTGAGAATGCGCTTCATGATACAGCCTGCTCCCGATCTTTCGCCGTCCGAGGTGAAATTTGTTCGATGTCGAGCGGTCGGGCGGTGTCGACCGGGACCATCGGCCATCCCGCCCCGCGAGTCTTGTTGAGCCAAACTCGACGGTCGGAATCCGCGCTCCCCTCCTTGTTCCCGACCGTGGCCATCTCAGTCCGATCGAACCCGCAGGTCAAGGGCCGCGCCCTGGCGCCGATTTCGCCCGCGCGCGACGCCGCGCACGCCACGCGTTTGCGCGTGGGCCGCGGCGTGCTACTCGATTGAGCAATCAGGAGCGGCCATGAAGAAGAAATCCGACGAGAACGCGACCGGCTCGGATCTGAGCGCAGAGACCCGGCTGGTGGTCGGCGGCCGCGATCCGTTCGCCTATCACGGCTTCGTCAATCCGCCGGTTTATCATGCCTCGACCGTGCTTTACCCCAGCGCGGACGATCTGATCGCGCATCGCGCCCGCTACCAATATGGCCGGCGCGGCACGCCCACCTCCGAAGCGCTGGAAGGAGCCATTCAAGCCATCGAAGGCCCGGGCTGTGCCGGTGTTGCGCTCGTCCCCTCCGGCCTCTCGGCCATCTCCACCGCGCTGCTGGCGGCGCTCAAGAGCGGCGACCACGTTCTCGTCACCGACAGCGCCTATCGGCCGACCCGCACCTTCTGCGACGGCGTGTTGGCCCGGCTCGGGGTCGAGACCACCTATTACGATCCGCTCATCGGCGCCGGCATCGCCGGCCTGTTCCGGCCGAATACGCGCGCGGTCTTCCTCGAGGCGCCGGGCTCGCAATCCTTCGAAATGCAGGACGTTCCGGCCATCGCCGCCGCGGCGCACGAGCGCGGCTTGACCGTCCTGATGGACAACACCTGGTCGACGCCGCTGTATTTCCAGGCATTCGCCAAAGGCGTCGACCTCTCGATCCAGGCCGGGACCAAATACATCGGCGGGCATTCCGACGTCATGCTCGGAACCATATCGGCCAATGCCTCGCTGTGGCCACGGCTCAAGGAGACCGTCACCACGATGGGGCTCTGCGTCGGGCCCGACGACATGTATCTCGCCCTGCGCGGGCTGCGCACGCTCGGCGTGCGGCTCGAGCGGCACCGGCAATCGGCGCTGACCGTCGCGCGCCGGCTCCGCGCCCGGCCGGAAGTGCGGCGCGTGCTGCATCCGGCGCTCGAGGAGGATCCCGGGCACGAGATCTGGCGGCGCGACTTCACCGGATCCTCGGGGCTGTTCAGCATCGTGCTCCAGCCGGCCGGCGACGCCGCCGTGCACGCCTTCCTCGACGCGCTCCAGCTGTTCGGGATGGGATTTTCCTGGGGCGGATACGAGAGCCTCGTCATCCTGTTCGACTGCAGCGGCTACCGCACCGCGACGCGCTGGGCGCCGGGCGGGCCCGCCCTGCGCTTCCACATCGGGCTCGAGGATCCGAGCGACCTGATCGCCGACCTCGAACGCGGCTTTGCCGCGATGGCACAGGCGGGGTGAGACGGCATGTCCCGGACGAGCGAGTGGAGCGAGCGAAGATCCGGGACCCAGGAGTAAGTTCGCGAAGCGACCATGTTGCCAAGTCATCGATCATAACGCTTCGCGCCGCGCGGTCCGGGGAACGCGGCCCTTCAGTATGCGATCATCAAATCCGAGACGAGCGGCGATAGATCCGGCATCACTGCGCCGCGACTGCCGCGTGGCGCCGCTCGCGATGAATGAAATACAGATTGCGGGCGTAGATGAACAAGCCCAGCGCCTGGCCGGCGATGAACACCGGGTCCTTGCGGTAGAGCGCGTAAACGAGCAACAGTGTGCCGCCGCCGACCGAGAACAGCCAGAACGCCAGCGGGATCACGCTGCGACCGGCGCGCTCCGATGCGATCCATTGCACCAGAAAACGCGCCGAGAACAGCGCCTGCGCCAAAAAGCCGAGCGCGATCCACCAGTCGAGCTGCAGGATGAAGACTTCGCGGAAATAATCGGCGACGCCGTGCCAAAGCTCAGCCATTGCGCATCACCTCCGAAATCTGCGGAACGCGGCCGCGACGGCGGATCAGCCACCACACGCCGGCCAGATCGAGGATGCCGATCCATAGCCGGTTGCCCATGCCGTAGTGAGAGCGGCCATGGCGCCGGGGGCGGTCGATCACGTCCACATAACCGACTTCGTAGCCGTCGCGGCGCACCAGCGCCGGCAGGAACCGGTGCAACCCATCGAAATACGGCAAGGACAAAAACACCTCGCGGCGGAACGCCTTGAGCCCGCAGCCGGTGTCGCGCGTGCCGTCCCTGAGGATCGCCGAGCGCACGCGGTTGGCGACCCGCGACTGGAATTGCTTGGAACGGGTGGAGCGGCGCCCGACCCGCTGACCCGCGATCAGCCCGGTGCGCGGCGATGCCTCCTCCAGCGAGCGCACCAGCGCGGGGATGAACGACGGATCGTTCTGTCCGTCGCCGTCGAGCGTCACCACGATCGGCGCCCGCGCCGCCGCGACGCCGGTTCGCACCGCCGCCGATTGCCCGCAGGAACGCGCGTGCCGGATCTGGCGCAGCCAGCGCCGTTCCGACATCAGGCGCGTGAGCTCGCCTTCCGTGGTATCGCTCGACCCGTCGTTGACGTAGACGACTTCGAAGCTCCACCGCTGCGACATCGCGGCGGCGATCTCCTCGACCAGCGGACCGATGTTGTCCGCCTCGTCCTTGACCGGCACGACGATCGATACCGCCGGATTCCCGGGTGCGCTTGCTTCAGCCATGAGCGTGGCGGTTCTAGTGACCCGCCAGCTGACCCGCAAGGCTCTTGATCCGCCGCGCCGAGGGCCGGCGAACGCCCCGACCTTTGCGTGCGTCCCGCGCACGAACGCGAGCCGGCGCGGGGCGAAGCAGTTGCGAGCCAGAACGCCGTCCCGCACGCAGCTCAGGCGAGGTTGCGGAGCTTTCAGCGGATGAACGACCAATTCTTATAGAACAGCCGCTTGAACGAACCCGAGATGACTCTTGCGGCATTTACGGCGAAATCGAACCCCTTCTGCGAATAGTTGGGACGGACGATATCCATGAACAGGCAGTACCTAACGTGATCCACATCGTTGATCGAGCGGTGAAACATCGTGTCATCGAAGATAAACAGCGGATTATCCACCCAATAGTGGGGCTGATCATCGACTTCGATGAAGACGTCTCGGCTATCGACCGGCTCCAGATTGCACAGCACGCGGAACGTGAGCCGGAGAGGACCGAAATGCCAGGATGTCCGCTCCCGAGTGTTGAACGCGGAGACGGCGATCGTCTTGATGTAGCGATAGTCGCGCTCGAACGCCGGAATTCTCAGTTGCGTCGCCTGCACGGTCTTGTACCACTTGAACGTAAGCATGCAGCGCTTGTTCTGACCGATCGTTTTCGCGATGTGGTCCTTGATGAGATCGCCGTTCTCGACGAATGCGCGCACACAGGACTCGATCTCGGCGCGGTGGCCGGCGGGCAGGTCCTCCAACTTGTATTTGCCCTTGTTGCTGTACGAGAACAGATCCGCAAGAAGGTTTATCGGCGACAGCAGCCAAGTCCCCAAGCCATTGCCCATGAAATATTTTTCGATCAGCTCATATCTGATTTTCTTATGTCTGCCGACGTCGATCAGCCCACATGCGACGAGGATCAGCGTGGGAACCGGCACGAAATACACGGCCGATGCGAGCACGACCGCAAGCACGAGGATGCGTCGAACGCGCTTTACGCCGGGTCGCTTCAAAATGCTCACGCTGCTTGCCCTATCGGACGCCGGCCATGATCGGCAGGTCCGCCGCGAATGCGTTGCGTCGGTATCGTCGGTATGTGGAGATGACCCTTCCCCGCTGCCCCCAGCATCCTCGATTTCGGCCATTGCAGCAAGGCATCGCGACGACTAGCGGCCGGCCAGCCGGGCCGCAAGGCTCCTGATCCGCCGCGCCGAGGGCCCGGCGAGCGCCCTTACCTTTCCGTCCGTCCCGCGCACGAACGCGAGCCGGCGCGCGGCGAACCAGTTGCGCACGAGAATGGCGCCGAAAATTCCGACAAAAGCTCCGGCAATGACGTCGCTCGGGAAATGCGCGTGAACGGCGACCCGGCTCACGGCAATCACGCCGGCAAAGATCCACATCGACACGCGCGCCCGGGGCCAAATCGCGCCGATCGCAAACGCGGCCGCGAAGGCCGCGGTGCTGTGACCCGAAGGCAAGGCGGCATAATCCGGTCGCCAGGAAAATGGAACGTAATGAAACGGTCCCCAGTCCGACGGCCGAACCCGCCCGATCAGGCGCTTCACGATCGAGACCATCAGGCCCGGAATGCCGATGGCCAGGAACACGAACTCGAGCCGCACCACCAGCGAGAGGATCACGAGATTGGCGCCGCGCCCGAGCGCGGGCCGGGCCAAGGCTGCCGCCGCTATGACGAGGAGCCCCGCGGGCCACAGAAACCATCCGGATTTGCCGAAATTCGTGATCCGCTCGAAGACCTGGACGACCCAAGCCGGAAAATTTCGCTGCTGAGCAATGGCCCAGGCGTCGAAGAGCGCCATCGCGCCGCCGATGACGGCGATTGCGCCGAGGCCGACGAGCGCCAGAAAACTCCATCGCGGACCGGCGCGGCCCCCTGCCCCGTCCGCCCGCGCAAACGGCGGTCGCACGATGAGGGCGAGCCAGGCGCCGAGATGCGCCAGCATCCGGCCCATCACCGGGCCTCCCGGAGCCGCCGTGCGCTCGACCCGATCTCGCATCATGCTCATGAGGCGCCTTCCGAGCGATAGACCGCGATCGAAACGGAATGGCCGGAGCTGTGGTTGATGCCCTCGATCCGCGGACCCGGCGCATACCGCAATCCGATGGCTTCGGCCCGCTGCACGAAGGCGCGCTCGTGGCGCGACTCGACGAAGGCAAAGCGGCAATCGCCCTCGAGCAGAAAGTCGGCGGCCCCCTGGCCGTTGGTGAGGCGCGTCGAAGTGCCGAACAGGAACACCAAGCTCGGCTCATGATAGCCCGCGGATGCAAACAACGGACGCTCGCAGTCGGGATGAATATTGTAGGCAAGCAGCGCGCTCGGAAACAGCGGGCGCAGCAGCGGCACGATCGCGCCCGGGACCGCGATCCACAGCATGATGGCGGCGACGGCGGCACGCAGCAGCGAGCGCTCCGCGCCGTCGGCCTCGTAGAACCGCCAGGCCAGAAATCCGAAGATCATCGCCGCGGCGGAAAAAGGCCAGGCCAGCAGCCCGAGCTGCCGCCGCAGGACAATGAGTCCGATGACGGCGGCGATCGGCAGCACCACGGTCACCGCCGGCCATAGGATATTGGCGCGCACCAGGCGCCGGTCGCGCGAGAGACCGCCTTCCGCCATGACCCGCGCAATCAGGATGGCGATCGCGGGGTAGAGCGGCAGCACGTAGTGCGGCAGCTTGGTCGGCACCAGCTCGAACAGCAGCCATGCCGGCACCAGCCAGGCCAACAGGAATTGCGTTGCCGGGTCGCGATGCTGTTGCCACACCCGAGGCGCGGCAACCGCGGCGAGCGGCGCCGCGGGCCAGAACGTCGCCCAGAACGTCGCGAGGTAATATCCGGGCGGTCCGCCATGCGATTCCTGCGCGCCGACCAGCTTGCTCAGCAGGTCGTTGCCGATCGACTCGACGAAGAAGCTCGCCCCGGTCCGCCGGAGAATGGCGAGGAACCACGGCAGCACGAGCAGCAGCAGCCAAAGGGCTCCGGCGGCCGGGCGCAGGCGTGCGAGCCAGCGCCCGGAGCGGTCGCGCACCACGAGCGTCGCCACCGCGAGCGCGACCACCATGAGGATCACCGGCCCCTTCAACAACACGCCGCCGGCAAGGGCCGTCCAGAAAATTGCCGGAACGAGCCAGTTCGAGGGCTCCGGCGTCTGCTTGGGCGCGGCGAGATAGGCCCGCGCCAGCGCGCCGAGCGCCACCACGATCGTGAGCAGCAACATCGCATCGGTTTTGGCGAGCCGCGCTTCGACCCCGAGCAGCAGCGAGCACGCCAGCATCAGGGCGGAAAGGTAGGCGGTGCGCCGCGAGCCGAAAGCGAGCGCGGCCCAATAGGTCAGCAGGACGGCGCCGATCGCGCCGACCAGGGACGGCAACCGATAGAGCCAGATCGTAGTGCGCGGGTCCGACGCGCCCAGTCCCTCCGCTGCCCGGACTGCTGCCGCCTGCAGCCAATAGATGCCGACCGGTTTCTTGTAGCGAACCTCTTCTTGAAAACGGATGTCGACATAATCTCCGCTCTCGATCATCTGCTTGGTTGCTTGAACGAACCGTGCCTCGTCGCGATCGACCGGAGGGATGTTGAAGAATCCCGGCAGATAGCTCACCAGGCAGACCGCGACCAGAAATGCGAGCGCGCGCGCATGGGACGCCGCGAGAAAATCGAGCAGCACCCCCAGCCCGGGAACCAGGGCCCGATAATGTTCTTCGATGGTCGTGGTCATCTTCCCGCGTCCAAAACCGACCATAGAGAAAACGGGCTGCCGCGAAAAGCTAGTGCGATACTTGAGCCCGCACGGGAAGTTCAGCGGAAAAGGTGTCGAGGTCGTGACGGCTCTGCCGGGCGCGCCCGCGTTGGGGCTATTGCAGCCGGAAGCTCACCGGAACGGTGAACGACATCGGCCGGCCGGTCGACGGCGCCGGAAACGGCGAGGCGCGATGGACCATCTCCCGGACCTCCTGGTCGAGGCTTGCGACGCCGCTGCCGCGCACCAGCGCGACCGAGGTCACGCGGCCGGCGCCGTCGAGGCTGAAGGAGACGCTGGCCACCCCCTGGTCGCCGCGGCTGCGGGCATCGGCCGGGAAGCGCTTGTAGCGGGCAAGATGCGCGGCGACGAGCCCGCGGTAATTGGTGTCCGCGTCGGAGCGGCCGCGTCCGACGCCATTGGCCGACGCTGCGGGGGCGCCGGCCGTTGCCGGCAGCATGGCTTGGCGCTGCCGCACCGGATGCTGCGGCTTGGGCTGGCGAGCCGGCGCCGGCGCGGCGCGCCTGGGCGCAGGCGCCGGGAGCGGCGGAACGACATCCCTTGCCGACGGGACCGCGAGCACCGGCGGCACCGTTGCCACGGGCAGCGCGGGCGTTGGCGGCGGCTCGGCAGTGGACACCACGAGCGGAGCTTCCTCCGGCGGCGGCTCGGGCTCGACTTGCTGCACGGCTTCCTGCTGGGGCTCCGGTTGTGCCGCCGGCTCCTCGGCAAGGATCGGAGCCTGGGCCGGCTCTTGCTCGGATTTTGTGGTCTCCTGTGTATGCCCCGCCGGCATGTCGGTGCCGAGCACCAGCTCGACCGAGATCGATTCAACCCCGACGCTCGCCAGCGGCGGCGGCTCGCGGTTGAGCATCCAATAAACCCCCGCATGGGCAGCGAGCGAGCTTAGCAGCAGAGCGAGCATCCAGGCGCCGCGGTCCGGTTTCAGGAGTACCGGCGCGGGACGTTCGCCGGGCGCAAGCCGGACCTGCACGCCGGGCTCGCCCTCCTGGCGATGGCGTTTGACGAAGGGGACGACGTTCGTGAGATCCGCGCCCGCCCACGCCCGGTTCGCGAGCTCCCGGCTCGCCTCGATCACACCTGCCGGCGCGGCGACGCTGGGAGAAGTGCCATCGGCGGACGCGGGGTTGAGGCTCATGCTCGGCTCTCCGCCGCCTTTCGGCGCGGACCAAAGCTGAGAACCGTTGGAATCGACAGCAAGCTGAAGGCTGCACCCAACAGGAAGATCGCGCGCGGGTGTCCCTGGTCCATGAGCCAGCCGAACAGCAGCGGCGATACGATACCGCCGAGATTGAACCCCGTGGTCACGAAACCGAACACTTTGCCGAACGACCCGGGCGGAGCCAGGGAACGCACGATCATATCGCGTGACGGCATGATCAGTCCCGAAAATAATCCGCCGATGGCCATCGACGCGATCAACAATGCCGTGCCGAGCGAGACCAGGCCGACCGCAAGCGTCGTGAGTGCGACCACGATCAGCCCGGCGACCGCGACGACCTCGTGGCGCTGGGTGCGGCTCGCCAGCAGGCCGCCCAGGAGCACTCCGATCGAGATCATCAGCAAATAGGCCGCCAAGGCCGTGTTGGCGATCGACAGCGGCGTGCCGTAGAGCGCGCCCAATGCCACGACCGAATAATTCTGCATTCCCCCGGCGGCGATCGCCAGCATCACGAAGAACGCGAGATTGCGCAGGAGCGGCGGCGAGAACAGGAGCTTCCAGCCTTCGCCGTTCGCCGCCTCCTCGGCCGGCCGCGTGCGTTCCCGCGCAATCGGCCCGCCCAAGGCGTCGCGCTGGAGCACCATCACGGCCGCAGCCAAGACCCCGAGCAGCGCCGCCGCCATGAACGCGCCGCGCCACCCGACGATGGCTTGCAGCACCAGCAAGGCCGGCGGCGCCACCGCGGACCCGAGCATCCCCGCAAAGGTGTGGAACGAAAACGCCTGCCCCATCCGCTGCGGCGAAACGTGGCGCGAGAGGATCGAGTAATCGGCCGGGTGGTAGACGGTGTTGCCGAGGCCGGCGACGGCGAACATCGCCACCAGGAACCAGAACGAGGGGACCAGCGCGGCGAGCGCAAACGCGCCCGCGCCCAGCAAGAGCCCGGCGACCAACACGGCGCGAGCGCCGATCCGGTCGGTCAGGAATCCGGCCGACGTCTGCAGCCCGGCCGAGACCACGTTGAAGGCGGCAAGCGCGAACCCGAGCTCGATATAGCTCACGCCGTACTCGGCCCGCACGAAGGGAAACAGCGGCGGCAGCAGGAGAATGTAGAAATGGCTGACGAAATGCGAGCCGCTCACGAGCCCCATGACGCGTGTGTCGCGGGCGTGCTTGGTTTGCGTTCGGAGCTCCAGCGCCTGGGCCATCGCGGCAGGCTTATCATGGCAAAAAGACCCTGACACCGCCGCGCTCCGGCAAGGCTGCCCCGCGCGAGCGACCGGCCCGCTCCGCGGTCCGTCCCGATGGTCGCCGTCGCGCTTCGCAACGCGCGAAGAATGAACTGCCCGCCTTTCCGCGTGCCGACGCTTGCGCCATTGAAAAATCAAGGGGCTGAAATCGCTTGCTTTTTGCTCTTCCATTTTGCAAAAATGCTATTGTCAGTTGTGGCATCGTGCAAATTCACAATCTGCATTCCACTATGCGGTTCTCCGTGAGGGCCGCGAGCTGTTCTCCGCGGGCCCGCCATGGAACGGTTTCGATTCCGTGCCGCGCGTGATCGGCCGTCGCCGGCCGAGGCTGCGGCACAACTGCCCTGCGACAAAACGAGCCAGAGCAGCCATGAACAAGTGTGATTAGGTAGGGGTCACTCGCTGGGCGGGCCCCCCGTTCCCCCCAACGCCGCCCAGCAAAAAAGCCCCGGTCGGGTCCCCCGGCCGGGGCTTTGTCTCGACCAGTCGCCGGCCTGCAAAGCGCCGCCCGATGGCCGCACTTTCGCGTCAGCTCGAAGCACGCCGAAGCAGGACCGATGGTGAAGCATCAGCCCATTGGACCGCATGAATCCGACCGGATAAGGTGCCCGAAATCGACCGAGCCGGAACGAAAGCTCGGCATTCCGGAGGAACCATTGTCCACTCGGGTCTGGGAAAATTCCTATCCGCCCGGCGTGCGCTGGGACGCGCCCCTGCCTGCGCCCGTGCCGGTGGAAAGCCTGCTCGACAGCGCCGCGGAAAAATGGCCGGAGCGGGTCGCGCTCGATTTCTACGACCGTACTTTCACGTTTCGCGAGCTGCGGGACCTCGCCGCGTGCGCCGCCAAGGGGCTGCAGGCGCTCGGCGTGGGCCCCGGCGTCCACGTCGGGCTGCACCTGCCCAACACGCCGCATTTCATCGTCGCGTTCTTCGCCGTGCTCATGGCCGGCGGCCGTGTGGTCAACTTCAGCCCGCTCGCCGCGCCGCGCGAGCTGAAATATCAGATCAGCGATGCCGAAGTGCAGGTGATGGTGACGCTCGGGCTGCCGATGCTCTATCCGCAGATCGCGGCGCTCAAGGGCACGGCGAAATTCGAGACCCTGGTGGTGTGCGCGATCGGGGATTTCCTGCCGGAGCCGATTGCGCGCGTGTTCGGGCCGGCGGCCGAGCGCGCGGCAGGCGCGGGACGGGAAATCGATTTTGCGGCGCTGATCGCCAATGACGGCAAGTTCCGGTCCCAGCCGCATGGGCCGCTCGAGGACGAGATCGCGACCCTGCAATACACCGGCGGAACGACCGGAGAGCCCAAAGGCGCCATGCTGACCCACGCCAATTTCTGCGCGGTGGTGAACGCGTATCGTCACTGGATCGGCGCCGATGAAGAGCCGGAAAAGACGCTCGCGGTGCTGCCGCTCTATCACATCTTCGGACTGTCCTTCATCATGCTGCTCTCCGTCGCCCAGGGCTCGCAAGCGGTGCTGCACATCCGCTTCGACCCGGACCGGGTGCTCGCCGACATCGGGCGCAAGAAGATCACGTCGTTTCCGGCGGTGCCGACGATGTACACGGCGCTCGTCAACCATCCCAAGATCAACGAGGTCGACTTCTCCTCGCTCAAGCTGTGCGCATCCGGCGGCGCGCCGCTGCCGCTGGAAGTGCTGCAGCAGTTCCGGCAGCTCACCGGGCTCACGCCGCGCGAAGGCTATGGCCTCACCGAGACCGCGCCGCTCGGCACCCTGCAGGTGATCGACGGGGCGGGCCGGCCCGGCACCGTCGGGCTGCCGGCGCCGCACACCGTCATCGAGGTGGTCGATCTCGAGACCGGCATGAAGGTGCTGCCGACCGGCGAGAAGGGCGAAATCTGCTTTCGCGGCCCGCAGGTGATGAAAGGCTATTGGAACAAGCCGGAAGCGACCGAGGAGGCGTTTCGCGGCGGCCGCTTCCACACCGGCGATATCGGCTACATGGACGCCGACGGCTTCGTGACGCTGGTCGACCGCAAGAAGGACATGATCCTGTCCGGCGGCTACAACGTATTCCCGCGCAATATCGAAGAGGCGATCTATGAGCACCCGGCGGTCGCCGAGGTGACCGTGATCGGCATACCCGACGCCTATCGCGGGCAATCCGCCAAGGCGTTCATCGTGCTGAAATCCGGGCAGCCTGCATTCGGCATCGAGGAGCTCAAGACGTTCCTGGCCGACAAGCTCGCGAAATACGAAATGCCGACCGAGATGGAGATCCGCGCCGCGTTGCCGAAAACGCCGGTCGGCAAGCTCTCGAAGAAGGAGCTCGTGGCCGAGGAGTTGGCGAAGCGCCAAGCCGCGGGAGCGCGCGACGTGGCCTGAGGGGAGCGCCGCGTCACTCCGGCAGCCCGGCCTTGCGCAGGCACTCTTCCAATTTCGTTAAATCTTCCGGTCGCCGCAGCGGCAACACGTTCTTGAGACTCGTAACGCAGTGTCCGGGATCGAGCTCACGCAGCTTTGTCACGATCTTTCGCGCGTCCTCCGCTCGGCCGGTGACCGCATTGCTTAGCGCGGCGGCAACGTATGCCGGAACCCAATTCGGCGCTTCCCGTATTGCCTTTACCGCCGATGCCACAGCGTCGTCATGGCGGCCTGCAAAAAACTGCGCCATTGCCATCCCGGTTTGCATCTGCCCGATGAGCGGATCGAGCGGGCTCAAGCGCATTGCTCGTGCGAAATGCTCGATCGCCTCCTCGGGCCTGCCGAGCCAGCCTCTAACCAAACCGCTGAAATGCCAGGCGGTCGCCAGGTTGGGATTGAGCATGAGGGCCCGATCGATCAGCGCAACGCCGTCTTCCAGATCGTGGACCGCGATGGCTAGCCCCAGTCCGGCCCCGCATAGCGCGACCGCGTCGTCCTTGCCCAATTGCGCGCCGCGCCGGGCCAGTCGGTCGGCCTCGGCAATTTCCCGTGCGCGATCGACCATCCAGCCGTTGGCAATACGCTGCGCATAACATCGCGCCGCCGCGCCGTAGGCCGCCGCAAACTCGGGGTCGAGCTCGATGGCCTTGTTGAACAGCCTGAGCGCGTCGTTGTTGGCGTCCCGCGTGAACTGATGAACGCCTGCCATGCCGCGCAGGAAATAGTCATAGGCATCGAGACTTTCGGTCGGCTTGCGTTTGGCGCGTTCGATTTCGGCTTGCTCCAGCTGCGGCCCGATCGCGCCGACGACGCTCGCCGTCACCTGGTCCTGCAGATCGAAGATATCCTCCAGCGCGCCGTCGAAACGGTCGGCCCAGAGATGCGCATTGGTCGCGCTGTCGATGAGCTGGCCGGTGATGCGCACCCGGTTCGCCGCCTTGCGCACGCTGCCTTCGAGGATGTAGCGCACCCCCAGCTCGCGGCTGACCTGTTTTACATCGACCGCCCGGCCCTTGTAGGTGAAGCTGGAGTTCCGGGCGATGACGAACAACCAGCGCATGCGCGACAGCGCCGTGATGATGTCTTCCACCACGCCATCGGCGAAATACTCCTGCTCCGGGTCGCCGCTCATGTTCTGGAACGGCAGAACCGCAATCGACGGCTTGTCGGGAATCGGCAACCAGGCGGTTTGCTTCATCTTTCCCAGGGAAGGCTCCAGCACGATTTTGTAGGCGCGCACCGGCCGCGCGATGTTCTTCAGATCCTGATTCCCGAGGTCGACGACCTCGACGGATATCTTGCCCTGCACCTGCCGGAAGGCGTCGTCCGAGACGCAGATCCCACCTGGTTCGGCAATGCCTTCCAGACGCGCAGCGATGTTGACGCTGTCGCCGAGCAGGTCGTCACCCGCGACGATCACGTCGCCGACATGAAGGCCGATCCGGAACTCGATGCGGCGGTCGGCCGGGTCATCCGCGTTCCGGACCTGCATTTCGCGCTGGGTGGCGATCGCGCAGCGTAGCGCGTCGATGATCGATGCAAATTCGATCAGGAGCCCGTCGCCCGTCGTTTTCACGATGCGACCGCGATGGATAGAAACGGCGGGATCGATCAGCTCCTCGCGAAGCTTGCGCAAGCGCTGGACGGTGCCTTCTTCATCGAGCCCCGTGAGCCGCGAATAGCCCGCGACATCGGCGGCAAGAATTGCGGCGAGCTTGCGAGGTTCGCTCATTCAGCGGCACGGGCCTGCGGAGGATGACGCGTACTCTATCACAGCATGGGCGATCGGACGGGAGGCCGGGAAAGTCCCGGAGACGCGAGACCAGACCGGCCGGCAAGCCGCTGCTCACGTTGCAAAAACCGATCGACTACCATTATACCTCCACCCCAGAACTGCCGCCTTTACTGATTACACAGGCATTCTGTGGTAAGGTGCCTGTTCAGGGGGACGGGACCGAAAGGGCGGTTCCGCCATGTCGATGCGTTTGTGTACGAGTGCGGCTGCGGCGGCCGCGGTGTTCGGCGCGTGCTTGCAGGCGCAAGCTGCCGACATATCGACCCGTGTTCCGGCCAAGGCACCGGCCTACGCGCCCTATGCGCCGGTGCCGTATTTCAATTGGAGCGGGCTCTATTTCGGCATCAATGGCGGGGGCGGGTGGGGCAGTTCGAGCCACACTGACAGCCAACTCGGCAATACGACCGGAAATTTCGGGATCAGCGGCGGCCTGATCGGCGGAACGCTCGGATTCAATTATCAGGTCGGCTCCTGGGTGTGGGGCCTCGAGGGCGACCTCGACTGGGCCCGGATCCACGGCAGCAGCGGCCCGATCAACGGCGTGAACTACGATAGCTATCTGCAGTGGCTCAGCACCGTGCGCGGCCGGGTCGGCTACGCATTCGACCGGTTCCTGCCCTATGTCACCGGCGGCCTGGCGGTCGGGGACGTCAAAGGTGCCATTACAACTCCCCCGGTGACGATCCTGAGCGGCACCAACACCCAAGCGGGCTGGACCTTGGGCGCGGGCGTCGAATATGCCTTCACGCCGAGTCTGAGCGCCAAGGCCGAATACCTGTTCGTCGATCTCGGCTCGAGCACGCCCGTGCCCGGGGACAGCGTCGAGCTCAAGTCCCACGTCGTTCGCGGCGGCTTGAACTGGCGATTCAATTGGGACGGCCCGCGGCGGTATTAAGCGCAACGACGGCGGCGGGCCGGCGGCCTGTTGCTGCGGCTCGAACACCCGGCAGCCAGGCGCGGCGACGCTATTCGATGGCTTCCGTCACATCCTCGTAAACGTCGATCTCCACCGCCTGCGACAGCAGCGTGCGCCAAGTCTGCAGAAAAGCCCGCATGGTCGGATCGCCGGCAATCCGCTGCCGATTCATCTCGAAAGCCTCCTCGGCCTCGTATTCCAGCACCTGCACGAATTGCGTGGGATCGTCGACATTGTGCAGCAGCCGGATGCGGGCGCGCCCGAAAGCCTCGTAGAAGGGAATCGCGGCCTTGATGAAGGGAAGCAGTTGTTTGGTTTCCGTCGTCGGCGTCCTGATCTTGAAATGCAGAATACGCCGTACCGTTTTCGCTTCGTTTGCCATCCGGCGCGCTCCTAAAGCCTCGCACACGCGACCTTTCGCGAGGCGTGCGTGTCGCCAGCATCCATCGGCTTCATAGCATATTGCAGGGTCGAAAGCGGAGCTTGGCCCCGCGCACATCCCACGGATTCGGCGTGCCGCAGGCACGCAAGCCGCCCGATTTCGGCGCCGCATCGATGCTTGAGCTTTGGCGCGCAGGACGCCGAGGTCGCATCGATTGTGAAGCAGTTCACATCGCCCGAATCGGTGAATGCGGTACAGTCTGCATGGCGGGCCCCGGAATGTGCGCAGCATGCGAATTCCGCGGGGCATACATGCGACTCTCGCGAAAGGGCACTTTCTCGCCTATTTCCGCGCGTGAAGCCGGCCGGTCCGGCTCGCCCGCGCATGCGGACCGGAATTCGACGCGCAGGATGGCCCCGAGCTGCGGGTTCAAACCGACGGGGCTGCGAGCTCGGAATGGCAAGACAATGAAAACCATCCACCAAACCCCGCCGGTCGGCGGAATGCAGAGGCTCGGGACCGTGTTCATCCGCATGGCAGTGGGGCTCTTGCTGGGCTCCGCGATCACCGTTGCGGTAGTGGCCGCAGGCTTGGATCTATTCCCGCTGCGACCCTGATCTTCCGGGCCGCCTGCCCGGCTCACCGGGCGCGCCACGGTACCTCGCTGCCGGGGCGTTTTATCGATGATCGAGATCCATCGGATCGCAAGCTCTCGGCCCGAACCATCGTGGCTACCGGCCGCGATACCTTCGCAGCAAGGATGTTGCCGACGCGCGGGAATCGACTGCCTCGATGCGGATCCCCGCGTAACGCAAACGGGCATCGAGCTCGCTCTGCGTCATTCGTCCGATTTTGACGCGCTGCTCCATGGCAAACCGATCGAGCACAAACGGCTTGCCGGCAAACCGGCACACGATCGAAGTCGTGCAATAGACCGTTCCCGGGATGGCGCGGATGCGCTGCGTTTCCTGCTTCGCGATCTCCGCATTGGCGGGGAATAGGTTCCGGTACTCCGGGCTGGCGAGCACGAGATAAGGCTCCAGCCGCGTGGATAGGAGCAATCGGGCAATCAAGGCAGCAAGGATCGCCGCCCGTGCGCGATCGACCTTGGACTCATCGAGGCCGAAAATTTGGCTGGCCGTATCGAACGCCAACCCCAGACCGAGAGCCGTGGCGACCGCGAGCTCGAATTGCGCATTGTCATCCACGCCGTCTCCGCCCGACTGCAGAAAAAATGCCGCAAACGCCACGCCGATGTAGATCCGGACGAATCGATTCGATTCGGTACCCGATGCGCGCCATGACCAAATCAGACTCAGGAGCAGAGCGGGCGCGATCCACTGCAGGCGGCCCAATAGATGCAGCGATCTGACCACGCTGTAATATCGCGGGGACAATAGTTGATCCGCGAATGAAGGTCCGAACGCGAATACACACAGAGCAAGGCCGAAACCGGCCGCGCCAATGCCGACAAGGGTCGCGCGCAAGCCCAGCCGCCAATGGATGCTGGTCAGCCAAAGCAGCGCCGCGGCCGGCGTGGCCACCAGAGAGTGCTTGTAGAATCCGGCGATTACCATGAGCAGCACTGCCGGCTCTACCGACCGTTCGCGCCGATGGCGCGCCAAAAACCAGGCAAGCGCCGCGATCATCAACCCGGTCGCCGGCAGGTGCGGGTCGTTCATTCCGACGTATCCGTCGAAGAACCGCGCCGTGGTCGCCAGAAACCACAGTCCGCCCACAACGGCTGAAATCCTACTCGCTCCGAGCCCGCGAATGCAGACGGCTGCCGACGCGGAGATCGCCGCCACCGCGAGAATTGACAGCGCGCGCCCCACATAGAGCGCGTCGAGGCCGAGCTTCGAGACGAGAGCGACCCAATAGAACGACAACGGCGGGTAATTATTGGTGATGAGCGCATCCGCGTCCGGATACAATCGACGCGATCCCGATGCCGCATCGGCATGATAGGCGTTCCAGGCCTCGTTGACGTCGATCTCCAGCGGAAACCCGGCACGCCAGATCGGCCAGGCGCAATACACGCCGGCGAGGATCCCGAGCATCACCAATCCGCCCCGGACCAACCGCGAATGTGCGCCGTCGCCGTCGAGCGCGCTCGATCGGCGCGATTGCCGCAGCCGCGCCAAACGGCTCGCCGGTTTCGCGATCCGTCGGATTTTAATCACGAGCGGGCATCCCCATCCTGCTCTGTCGTCCTGCGCTTGCGCGATGCCCACGGACAGGCATCAAACGCCGGAAGACCGACAGCGCCAATTCCGGTTTCCCAATCTAGTCCAATCGAGCCGAGGCGTCCCGCAACGTCCTAGAGCGTATCGCGAACGAGTGGAACATAGCGGGCATTGGTGAGATAATTGACGCATCCCTGTGGAGTGAAGCAATCGAGCTGATCGCCGACGGCGTCCCACAGCCCGGCAACAGTGCGCGAATCGATTTTTCGTAACCCGGCTTTGAGCTTCGCGAAGGCTTGCTCGATCGGATTGAGATCGGGGCTGTAAGGAGGCACATTAGACGGGCGTTGCGCCACGGCGCTCGATTGCCTCACGCAGCCCGGCGACCTTTTGAAGAATAAAAGGCTCATAATGAGACGACACGTGCAACCAATAGAAATCATTTTTGATTCAATGATCTATTTTCCAGGTTGTTAATGCCTCGTTATCAATGGAAAACCCAAAAGAAACGCCAACGCGAGATCGACGCCAGCGTTCGAGAAAACTCCGTAGTAGATCGAGAACAACGCCTCGATAATCAGCCAGGTAAAGATTCCATACAGCAGCGCCCTCATCAGATCAGTGTCCTTTTTCTGAAACGCATGCCGACCGACGAAAAAGAAAGTCGTGCATAAGCCGATAAATGTGGCACCATACACGCCATTTCCCCAAGGGATCAAAACGTCCGTATTAAAAACTGGTATGACGCCAAGGCCGAAAAAAGCG
>DASWCW010000079.1:0-9202 GCA_036395835.1 Xanthobacteraceae bacterium | reverse complement strand
TCGGATCGACCGGCGTCGCACCCTTGCGGATTTCGAAATGCAGCTGCGGGGAAGAGACGTTGCCGGTCTGGCCGGCACGGGCAATGATTTGGCCGCGCTTGACCTGATCGCCACGCTTGACCAACAGCTCGCTGGCGTGCGCGTAGGCGGTGACGAAACCGTTGTTGTGCCGCACCAGCAGCAAATTCCCATAGCCCTTGAGCTCGCTGCCGGCGTAGGCGACGGTGCCTTCTTCGGCGGCCTTGATCGAAGTGCCCTCGGGAACGGCGAGGTTGATGCCGTCGTTATGCTGGCCGCTCGTCTCCTGTCCAAATCCGGCGATGACGCGGCCGCGTACCGGCCAGCGGAACCCGCCAGCTGAATTCGTGGCTTCGGCCGGCGCTTCGCTCCTGATCACCGCGGGTTCCGCGGCGGGCAACGGAGCCCCGGCCTCCGCGGTGGCGACCCGCTGCGGGGGCGGGGAATGGGAAGGCACGGGAACCGCCGGCACGTGCCCGCCCGTGGCTGCTTGGGGCGAACGAACGGGATTGCCCGCTGCGACGCGCGTGGACTTTGCCCCCGGGATGGTCAACTGCTGGCCGATCCTGAGCTTGGTGTCGGGCGTGATCTCGTTGGCCTTGGCGATCGTCGAGCGCGAGTGGCCATAAAGGCGCGCGACCGAGCTCAGCGTCTCACCCGGCGCGACCACGTGCGTGCCGGCCGGCGCGGTTGTTCGGGTGCGGGCATGGCTTACCGCGGTCTGCCTGGGCACGGACGCGACCGGCCGGCGCGGGGAATGATGCCCCGGAATGAGCAGGCTCTGCCCTGCCTGGATCGATGCTGCCGCCGTCAGATGGTTGGCCTGCATGATTGCGGTGGAAGACACGCCGTAGCGTCGCGCAATCGCGTCGACCGTGTCCCCAGGCGCAACCGTGATCGTGATCCCGCCGCTCGAACCTGCCGAATCCGCCGCAAACGATCCGGTGGTGTCGCGCGGCGGATAATAGGTGGAAGTCGGGCCGGGCGGAGGCGGCAACGGGGCTGCGCTCTGGACCCCGAGCGGCTGCGCCTCGACGCGCCCGAGCGGGGCAGCTTCCGCCGGCGCGGCCTGGTTTGCCGCCTCGCGGCGGGACGCGAACGGGTTCGACAGCGCATGATCGCCGAACCGCGAGGCATCGCTGCAGCCGGCCGCTCCGGCGGCGATGAACGCCGCCGCGATCATGCGCGCAATGGCGCGCGAGCCGCCTGGTTCCGGAAAACGCATGACGCAACCCACCCGTACGCAAACGAACCCGCCGAGTTAAGCAGCGCGGAGTAAACAAGCCTTGAAGACGAACGGTTAACAATTAACGAGCGCCTTCCGGGCGGGCGAAAAAGCCGCGGAAGGCATTTTCCAATCGTTTGCCTTTGCTTGTGGCGGGCGCCCTCGACCCGCAATGGCAGCCTATGCCGGACCGATCACAGCTCGCGGGCCTGGCCCGGCAGCAGCGGCACGAACCGCACCCAGATGAGATCCTCGCGTTCGATCCCATCCTCGCGCTTGGTCAGCTTGACGATGCGCTGCGAGTCGTTGTGGGGGCCGAGCGGCAGCACCAGGATGCCGCCCTCGACCAGCTCATCGACGAGCGGCTGCGGGATGCTCTCCGCGGCGGCGGTGACGATGATGCGGTCGTAGGGCGCGTAGGCCGGAACGCCGGCGAGCCCGTCGCCCAGCACGACCGTGACATTTCGATAGCCAAGCTTCTCGAAGCGCTTGCGTGCCGCCTCGGCGAGCGTGCGGTAACGCTCGACGGTAACCACGTCGCGGGCGAGCCGCGAGAGCACCGCCGCCTGATAGCCGGAGCCCGTGCCGACCTCCAGCGCGTGATGCTCGGGCCCGACCTGAAGCTGCTCCGTCATATAGGCGACGACGTAGGGCTGGCTGATGGTCTGACCGCACTCGATCGGCAATGCCTGGTCGGCGTAGGCGGCGTCGCCGTAATCCGGCGTCACGAATTCCTCGCGCGGAACTTCGTCGAGCGCGCGCAGCACCGCCGCGTCGGCAATGCCGCGGCGGCGCAGCGTGAGCAGGAACTCCATGCGGCCGACGCTGTCGGCGTTTTCGCCGATCCTGCCGCTGTTGGCGCCCGCTCTCGGAACCATCGGCACGCGCCGTCTCCTTGTTGCGTCGAGGCCGCCCGCGGGCTCACCCTGGAGCCGCGGCAACGCGCTTCAAACACCGCGGTTTCCTGCCGAGCGCCGGTCGTGCCGTCTTCGGCACGTCATCGGTGCGTCCAGTGACGCACCTCGTTGCGAACGAAATTGCCGATCCGCTTGCCGCGATTGCGCAAGAAACGCAACGGACCGGCGTCGACGAAATACGTGAGTAGAATGCTGTCCCGGGTCTCCACTTCCGGTCCGACCGGATCGGCCGAGTGCCAGGTATCATCGCCGACTGCAAACGCGTAGCCGCTGTTCGGTGCGAACCTGACCTGGGACACGCGTCTCAGGCTCCGGTCGGGCAGGCGCTCGTGAAAAATTGTGCCGATGTGCGCGGTGCGCTCGTCGCGCGGCAGATAGAGCTGGACCGTGATGCCTTTCCAATGCGTGTCGGTGTGCGGCGTGATGCGATAGCCGGGAATGTCGCGGGTGAGAATCGGGATCGGATAGAAGCCGACCTTGGCGAAATTTTTTCCGAACCGCGCTTCGAGCCCCGGCGCCAGCCGTTCGACGAACGCGGCCCCGACCGAACGCGAGCACAACGCGCGGCCGACGAGGCGCCAGATCCGCCGCTTATCCTCGGGCAGATGCCGAATGTATTCGGGAAAGAGATCGATCTTCACCCGCGTGGGCGTGCCGTCCGGCCTGTCGTGTCCCTTGCTTCGCCCGGACATCGGGCGGTAATCCGCGGCGATCGGCAGCGCGTGCAGCATCGCCGCATAGACGTCGTCGGGAAAGATCCGGTCGAACTCGAGATGATGGAACGGGCGTTCCACGGCTGGTGCCGCCCGGATCCTTTGCGCAATGTGGTCGATCAGACTTTCGAGCGAGCGAGCGCGCTTGCCCGGCTGCGTTGCCATCGCCGCATGCTGCACGTTCAAGATCCCCTCCAGGTCGGCCGTCCGCTGCATTTCATCGGAAGGGAGCGCATTCTAGCGCGCCTTGCAAGCCGTGGTGAAGCGCGGCTCCCTCACGTTCATCGCGAGGTCTCGTCGAGTTCCTCCGCCAGCCGCGTCATGAACGGCTCGTCGGTGAGATTGAGCCGGAGCGGGGTCACCGCGATGCGGTTCTCGGCGATCGCCGCGAGATCCGTGCCGACTCCGAGATTTCGCCGTTCGCGGCGCGCGAATGCGAGCCAATAATACGGATTGCCGCGGCCGTCGTGGCGGGCATCGATGCGCAGCAGATCCTGGTCGCGCTTGCCCTGCATGGTGATGGCGATGCCCTTGACCTCGTCGGGGGCGCAATCGGGGAAATTGATGTTGACGAGGACGTCGCGCGGCATGCCGGCGGCGAGCACGCGCCGGATCAGGTCCGGCGCGTGATGGATCGCCGTGTCCCAATGCGGTCGCTCGCGGGTCAGAGGCCCATAGGCCTGGGAGAGCGCCATCGACGGAATGCCCAGAATGGTGCCCTCCATGGCGCCGGCGATGGTCCCCGAATAGGTCACGTCCTCGGCGGCGTTCTGGCCGCGGTTGACCCCGGAGAGCACGAGATCGGGACCGGGCTCGCTCACGACGTGCCGCGCGCCCATGATGACGCAATCGGTCGGCGTGCCTTTCACGGCATAATGGCGCGGGCTGACTTCGCGCAGCCGCAGCGGATCGTTGAGCGAGAGCGAATGCGAGACGCCGGATTGATCGAATTCCGGCGCCACGACCCACAGATCCTCGGACAGCGCCCGCGCGATCTCTTCGAGCACGCCGAGCCCCGGCGCGTGAATGCCGTCATCGTTGGTCAGCAGGATGCGCATTCACGCCGGCCGCTCGATGCGCTCGATCCCGCCCATGTAGGGCCGCAGCGCCTCGGGAATCGTGATCGAGCCGTCCTCCTGCTGATAGGTCTCCATCACGGCGATCAGCGCGCGCCCGACCGCGACCCCCGAGCCGTTGAGCGTGTGCACGTAATGGACGCGCCCATCCTTGCCGCGATAGCGCGCATTCATGCGACGGGCCTGGAATTCCCCGCAGATCGAGCAGCTCGAGATCTCCCGATAGGTCCCCTGCCCCGGCAGCCAGACCTCGATGTCATAGGTCTTTTGCGAGGCGAAGCCGGTGTCGCCGGTGCACAGGACCATCACCCGGTAATGCAGGTCGAGTCGGCGCAGGACTTCCTCGGCGCAGGCGAGCATGCGCTCGTGCTCGTCGCGGCTCTGCTCCGGCGTGGTGATCGAGACGAGCTCGACCTTGGTGAACTGGTGCTGGCGGATCATGCCGCGCGTATCCTTGCCGGCGGCGCCGGCTTCGGCACGGAAACACGGCGTGCCTGCGGTGAACCGCAGCGGAAGTCGATCCCCGGCGAGAATTTCCTCGCGCACGAGATTCGTCAGCGGTACTTCGGCGGTGGGAATGAGCCATAAATCCGTCGTGGTGCGAAACTGGTCTTCGGCGAATTTTGGCAATTGCGCCGTGCCGAACATGACCGCGTCGCGCACGAGCAGCGGCGGCGCGATTTCGTTATAGCCGTGCTCGCGAGTGTGAACGTCGAGCATGAATTGCGCGAGCGCGCGCTCGAGCCGTGCCAACCCTCCCTTCAGCACCACGAACCGCGCGCCTGAGAGTTTTGCCGCGGTCTCGAAATCCATCAGGCCGAGGGTTTCGCCGAGATCAAAATGCTGCTTGGGCTCGAACCCATAATCGCGCTTGGCACCGAAGCGATGGTGCTCGACATTGTCGTCGGTATTCTTGCCGTCGGGAACGTCGTCCAACGGCAGGTTCGGAACTTCCGCCAGCGCCGCTTCGAGTTTGGCGACCGCCTGTCTTTGCACTTCCTCGTCCGCCTCGATTGCCGCCTTCAGCCCCGTGACCTCCGCCATGAGCGCGGCCGCGCGCGCCTCGTCCTTCTTCGCCTTGGCCTGGCCGATCTCCTTGGAAGCGGCGTTGCGCCGCGCGAGCGCGCTTTCGAGCTTGGCGATCGCGGCTCGGCGCTTTTCATCGAGCGCAAGGAGTTCGCGGGCTACCGGGGGATGACCGCGGCGGGCGAGGCCGCGGTCGAATTCTTCCGCATGCTCGCGAATCCATCTAATGTCGTGCATGGCCGAAAGCCCCGGGAGCCCCTCGCCACAGAACCTCGCCTTGCGAAACTTTATTCGGCGGGCTTGGTCTGGGCCGCGGCAGGACCGGCCGCCGCGGCTGCCTTCTTCTCGACGAGCCGCACCGACCAGATCGAGCCCTCGTAGAGAAGCAGGAGCGGCAACGCAAGGGAGAGCTGGCTGATGACGTCGGGGGGCGTGAGCACGGCGGCAATGACGAAGGCGATGACGATGAAATACCGGCGCTTCTCCCGCAGCTGCTTCGAAGTCAGGATTCCCACCCGGCCCAGCAGGGTGAGGATGACCGGCAATTGGAACGCGATGCCGAACGCGAAGATCAGCGCCATCATCAGCGAGAGATATTCGCCGACCTTGGGCAGGAGCTCGATCTCCGCCTGCTCGGGCCCCCCGAGCTGCTGCATTCCCAGCGAGAACCGCACCAGGGTCGGAAACACCAGGAAATAAACCACCATGGCGCCGAGCACGAAGAACACCGGCGTGGCCACCAGGTACGGCAGGAACGCCTGGCGCTCGTGACGATAAAGGCCGGGGGCAACGAACATGTAGAGCTGCGTGGCGATGACCGGAAACGCCAGGAAGGCCGCCCCGAACATGGCCAGCTTGATCTGGGTGACGAAATATTCGAGCAGCGCCGTGTAGATGAATTTCGAATGCTCGGGTCCGGCGACCCACACGAAGGGCCAGACCAGAATATTGTAGATCTGCTTGGCGAACACGAAGCACAGGGCGAACGTGATCACGAAAGCGATCAGCGCCTTGATCAAGCGGGAGCGCAGCTCGACCAGGTGCTCCATCAAGGGCGCTTTGGTCGCCTCGATGTCCTCCTGGCTCATCCCGGCTGCCCTTTGCCGCCTTCAGGCTGGCCGGGCCCGGTCGTGCCGGCGGGATGTTCCGCCGCTGCCAGCGCCGGCTGCGAGGACTGCGGATCGGCGGGAGCCGACTGGGTCGGGGCCGGGGGCTGGGCGGGCGCGGGCGCCGGCTCCGCAACCGGCGGTTTCTCGGTCGGAGCAGGCGGCACGGGATCGGCCGGCTTGTCGCCTGCGGCCCCCTCGATCTGATTGCGGACGGTGCTGACCGGATCGAAGCTGTGAATGTCCTTGGCGGCATCCTGGATCGAATCGAAATGCTGCTTCAGCTCGGCCATCTCGGCTTCGCGCATGGCTTCCTGAAACTGTCCCTGGAACTCGGCCGCCATGCGGCGGACCTTGGTCATGGCCTGGCCGACCGTGCGCAGCACGGCGGGGAGCTCCTTGGGCCCGATCACGATCAGCGCGACGATCCCGATCAGGACGAGCTCGCCCCAGCCCACGTCAAAGATGAAGGCCTGCACTCCTACGGACGCAGTCACATCCCGCCTCGCCGCTCATGCAATATTGCATTCTCGCGCTGCTCGGGCAGCGCCGCGGCGGCCTCAGCTCGCCTTGCGGGTCTCGGTTTGCGCAACCGTTTCCGTCGGCTGATGCTCGATCGTCTTCCCCACTTCGGGACTTTTGCTCTCGCCCGCGGTCTTGTCCTCTTCCTGCATGCCCTTCTTGAAGGCCTTGATGCCCTGGGCGACGTCGCCCATCAGCTCGGAGATCTTGCCCCGGCCGAACAGCAGAAGCAGGACGGCGATCACGACGATCCAGTGCCAAATGCTCAGGCCGCCCATGGAATTTCCTCCCTCATGGCGGGTTGCGCGGAGCGCGACCCACCTGGTTCACCGACAAACTAGGCGCCAGGGCCGGCAAAAACAAGGATTTCGGCCCCTTCTCTGCGCGACCGATTCGCTCGTGCGGTGGTGCATCCGGCCGGAAGCGGCCTTGAACGTCTCGCGGCCTCGCCTGGCCGCTAGTCGTCGACGGCTCGGGGCCCGAGGCCGAGATCGATGTCTCCGGGTTCCAGCGGATCCTCGTCCCCGCGCAGGTTCGCATCGTCCGAGGGCATCGGAACCGTAAACCCAGGCGGCAGCCGACCATCGAGCAGCCCGGTGCCCTTGAGCTCGTCGAGACCCGGGAGATCGCCGATCGAATCCAGGCCGAAATGGCTCAGAAACGCGTCCGTGGTCCCGAACGTGATCGGACGGCCCGGCGCCTTGCGGCGTCCGCGCGGCCGGATCCAGCCGGTCTCGAGCAGCACGTCGAGCGTGCCTCGCGAGGCCGACACGCCCCGAATTTCCTCGATCTCCGCCCGGGTGACCGGCTGGTGATAGGCGATGATCGCCAGGGTCTCGGTGGCGGCGCGAGAAAGCTTCCGGGGCTCGACCGAGTCCCGCGCCAGAAGCCACGCGAGATCGACCGCGGTGCGGAACGTCCATTTACCGGCGATGCGCACCAAATTGACGCCCCGCGACGCATAGTCCTGTCGCAGCTGATCGAGCGCGGCGCGCACGTCGACGCCATCGGGCATGCGCGCCGCGAGCGTCTTTTCGTCGAGCGGCTCGGCGGAGGCGAACAGCAGCGCCTCCAGCAGTCGCAGTTCCTCCGGCCGGACCTCCGGCACGGCGCCCCGCTCGTAATCGCCGCCGATCGAGCGCGGATGGGCGATGATCTCGTGCTGCTTGGCCAAACTCCTCATCCCCGGCCCTCCTCTTCCCCATTCGTTTCGGCTTTTCTCGCGGCCCCGTCGGGCGCGATTGCGCCGTTCGGCTGGCCGATCCGCTTACGCAAATAGATCGGCGCAAACGCGGCGTGCTGATGCATCTCGACCACACCTTCGCGCACCATCTCCAGCGTCGCGGCAAAGCTCGAGGCGTAGACGGTGGCGCGAAGCCCCGGTTCCGTCACATAGGCGATCAGATATTCGTCGAGACGCGACCAGTCGTCGCTCCCTCCGACCAGCCGTTCGAGCGCGGCGCGGGCCTCGGCAAGGGACCACACCCGGCGCCGCGGCACGCGCACGCGGGCGAGCGCGTGCTTCTGGCGCTGTGCCGCATAGGCGGAAAGCAGATCGTAAAGCGTGGCCGTCCACTCCGGCCGCTTGACGTCGACGATCGGCTCCGGCGCGCCGCGGCGAAACACGTCGCGTTCGAGCTGCGGGCGCGCGACCAGGCGCTCGGCCGCGCTGCGAATGGCCTCCAGCCGCTTGAGGCGCAAGGCCAGCGCCGCGGCCAATTCCTCGGCACTCGGCCCCGCGGCATCCCCGCTCTCCGGAAGCAGCAGACGCGATTTGAGATAGGCGAGCCAGGCCGCCATGACCAAGTAATCAGCGGCCAGTTCCAGGCGGACTTGGCGCGCCGCTTCGATGAACGTCAGGTATTGGTCTGCGAGCGCCAGGATGGAAATCTTGGCGAGATCGACTTTCTGCTGGCGCGCCAGCATGAGGAGCAGGTCGAGCGGCCCTTCGAACCCCTCGACATCGACGATCAGCGCGGGCTCCTCCGAGCCGCGCTCCACCCCGATCTCGGGGTCCACCTGGAACTGCTCGACCGGCATCATGAGGCCACCGCCGCAGTGGCGGAGCGACCGTCGGCCAGCATCGTGGAAAATTCCGCCCGGGCCGCGGCCGTGTCGATCGGCGATATCGGCCCGGCCCAGGCCAAGGCAGCCGCGGCACGGCGGCGAGCCTTGCCCTTAAGCTTCGGGACGGCCGCGGCGACGGCTTGCATCTCGTCGAGGTTGCCGTTGCAGTGGAGCACCACGTCGCAGCCCGCCGCGATCGCCGCCGCGGCGCGATCGCCGACGGCCCCGTTGAGCGCCTGCATCGAGACATCGTCCGTCATCAATAGCCCATCGAATCCGATCGAGCCGCGAATCACCTCGCGCACCATTGTCGCCGAAATCGTCGCCGGCGCGACTGGGTCGATGGCGGTAAACACGATATGGGCGCTCATCGCCATCGGCAGGCCGGCGAGCGCGCGGAATGCGGAAAAATCCGTCGCCTCCAGGGTCGCCCGGTCGGCCTCGACCGCCGGGAGGCCGTAATGGCTGTCGACGCTGGCGCGTCCGTGGCCGGGCATATGCTTGAGCACCGGCAAGACGCCGCCGCTGCGTA
>DASWCW010000078.1:0-18296 GCA_036395835.1 Xanthobacteraceae bacterium | reverse complement strand
CGCAGGATGATCGAAGAGGCGCTGCGAAACGAGATGAGCGAGGAAGGCGGCGTGTCGCTCGGCCTCGCGGGTGGCGCTTGCGGGGGCGATATACTGTTTCACGAAATCTGTGAGTCGCTTGGCATCCCGACGCTTCTCTTTCTCGCGTTGCCGGAAGCCGAGTTCCAGGTTGAGTCGGTAAATCGAGGCGGGCCAGCCTGGGTTGAGCGTTACCGAAAGCTTTGCCAACGCGTACCGCCGCGCGTGTTGGCGGATTTCAAGGAACTGCCGCGCTGGCTGGCCGACAAGAAAGGCTATGATATCTGGCAACGGAACAATCTTTGGATGATGTTCAATGCGCTTGCTATGAATGCACGCCAGCTCACGCTCATCGCGCTTTACAACCGCGAACGCGATCCCGATGGCCCCGGCGGCACCGCGCACCTCGTCAATGTTGCATCAAAGTGGGGATTCAAGGCGGTGGAGCTAGACGCGCGGGAATTGTTGAAAGCGTGAAGGGGAACACGGAGAGCGAGAGCTGTCTCGAGGCAGCCGGAAGATGCGAAGAGATCTGGGGCATCGACCCTTGCGTGGAGCGGGAGATTAGCCGCACAGTGCTGCATCCCGCGCCTGCCGAACCGTCCGGTCGCCGCGCCTGAAACCAATTCCTCGCCCATCAAGCCCAGTGAGGGCCCGTTGCGGGACCGGTCGTGCCACTCACCGGGGCGCCGCCGCTCGTTGACATCGGCTGAGTCCCCGCAAGGATCATTCCATGATCAGCTAGGCTCGAAACCAGCCATAACATTATTCAGAAAGGACTGGTATTTCGGCGCGAAAAGAGCATCACTGTTGCGGCAACGTTGAAGACCATTTGGCCTTGCTCGGATCCTGCCCCGCCGGCTCGTCGCCATTGCGGGGTTTAGGTGGTGGCGGCGAAAGACGCCCCCGCCAACCGAAGAAGGATCTGTCCATGTCAGCGCCGCCCGGCCCTGCAATCGCTGCTCGGCGACATCCGATCGCGCAAGGTCGACGTCGTGGTCGTCTACAAGATCGATCGCCTGACCCGGGCACTCGCCGACTTCGCCAAGCTAGTCGAGCTGTTCGAGGCCCATGGCGTGTCGTTTGTGGCCGTCACCCAACAGTTCAATACCACCACCTCGATGGGGCGACTGACCCTCAATGTCCTGCTCTCGTTTGCCCAGTTCGAGCGCGAGGTGGCAGGCGAGCGCATCCGCGACAAATTCGCGGCCTCGCGGCGCAAGGGCATGTGGATGGGCGGCACCATCCCGCTCGGTTACGACGTCAAGGACCGCAAGCTCGTGGTCAACGAGGACGAGGCCGATCGCGTCCGCCTGATCTTCCGACAATACCTTGCGGTCGGCTGCGTCTCGAAACTACGGCCGGACCTTGACCGGCGTGGAGTGCGGAGCAAGCAGCGCGTACTAACCTCCGGCCGGGTGATCGGCGGGTGCTCGTTCGGCCGCGGTGCCCTCTACCATCTACTCCGGAACCGCATCTATCGGGGCGAAGTCGTCTACAGGGGCATCGCGTATCCGGGCGAGCACCAGGCAATCGTGGACGATGAGCTATGGTGCGCGGTCCAGGACCGACTTACGGACAATCGCACGACACGACGGAAGTCGCGGGTCGAGACCGGCGCCCTCCTCGGCGGACTGATCTATGATGACCGCGGCAACATCATGTCCCCGACCTATTCGGTGCGCCGAAACAACCGCTATCGCTACTACCTCAGCAGCGCGTTGCTGCATGACCGCCGGGCGGACGCGGGCTCGCTCGCCCGTGTCAATGCCGACGACGTCGAGCGGCTGGTGGTCGAGGTCCTCCTGGGCCGGGAATTGTCTGGACCCGAGCTCTCGGCCGACGGCCCCTTAGCGGGGTGGAGCGCCGAGACGCGCACACTGGTGCGCGACACCGTCGAGCGGGTCGTTATTCAACGCGGTCAGGTTCAAATCAGCCGGAAGTTAGCGGCAACAGCCGCGACCGACACGCCAGACGAAGACGGCGGCGTGCCGCAGTTCCACGTAGCGCCGTTGCCGGCCCCGCGGCCTCGTGCCCGAAAGGAGATCATCATTCCTGGCGGGCGAGATTCCTCGCCCCGACGACTCAGCCACGCCCTCATTCTCGCCATCGCCCGTGCCAAGCTCTGGATGCGAGACCTTCGAAGCGGTGAATATGCGGACACGATGGAGATCGCCCGACGCTTCCGATTGAGCGACGCCTATGTCCGCCGAATCTTGCGGTTCGGCTACCTGGCGCCCGACATTGTCGAGGCGATCATCGAAGGTCGCCAGCCCCGATCCCTGACCGTCAAGCGGTTGCTGCAAGGTATTCCTTGTGTTTGGGCGGACCAGCGCGCCGCATTCGGGCTTGCGCGTTAAACGCGCGGATCTCGGACGCGACTTCACGACAACGATGGCCGCATCCTCGCCCGCTCGGCGCGCATCGTTGCCCGCTCGGCGCTGCTGGTTCACGCGATGCGCTCGTGAAAACGAGACGCCGAAATTGGCCCGCAGAGACAGACGCCGAAATCCGGGCCTTCGTCCTCGGTTTTGCGACACGCAGACAGGGCCGTACGCCGCAAAGCCCCGTGTTCGCGGGTATTCCCTCCAAAAACTGAAGATCATGCAAAAACAATGACTTAGCTGGCTGGGGGACTAGGATTCGAACCTAGATTAACGGAGTCAGAGTCCGCTGTTCTACCGTTGAACTATCCCCCAGTGCGAGCGCTTGCCGCCGGGTTTTTGCGTCGCGTCGGCGCGGCGGGCTTGCGCCTGGTTGCTCGCGCCGCGGCGGATTCGGCCAGGCTTTGACCGCGGGTCCGGATTTGCGCCGTATATAGGGCCATCCCGGACGAGGGTCCACCCCGTCCACCCCGTCAGCCCGTCAGGCGAGCGGCACGAAATCGTATTCACCGACACCCTGCAGCACGAGGAACACGGCGGAATTTTCGCCCGCATTGGTGACGAGATGCGGCCGCTTCGGCGGCACCGTATACGTCTCGCCCGGCTCGAGCCGCACCTCCTGCTTGGGCTCGCGCAGAAAAATGCGGATGGTGCCGGCCAGCACATAGAACGTGTCCTTCACGTTGCTGTGGCAGTGCCACGGCACCTTCTGCTTCGGGCCGATCTGCAGCTCGGTGATGCGGAAGCCGGGCCGCTCGGCATGGATTGCGCGGCGCTCGACTTCGTAGAGCCCGCTCGCATCCTTGACCGCCTGCATGTCTTCTCCTCCCTGCTCGCGACCACGCCGCACACGAGGCGCCGTCGGGTTGCCCATATGGGCGCAGCCGTTCAAGTTACAAATAGGCAATTCACAATCCAAACACGTATTTTAGCGAATTGAATCGACTTAACCCTCTGGTCCATCCCGATATTTTTACAAAAATACCTCCCGAAAATGGCCGATTCTGCACGTCCGCCACACGAAATCGACCCCGCCGGGCTCAACGGGCGATGGCGCCGGTTACCTGCGGCAACATCCGTTGTGCGATCGCCCGGTAGCCTTCGGGAGTGAGATGTTGCCCATCGGGTTGATGCGGCAAGCCGCGGAAATTGCCGTTCTCCAGCATGATCACCTTGATGCCGCGGGCGCTCAGCCGCTGCATGATTGCCGATATGTTCGCGCCGCGATCGGCCCCGGTACCCTTTCGCATATCGTTGCCGCCCGGCTGCAGGATGACCACCTTGGTTCCGTTGGGCACCGCGCTTCCGAGCCGACCCAGCATGCCTCCCGTCGTATCGCCGTTGATGCCGGCATTCTCGACGCGCACGCTGTATCCCTTCGCCCGCAGCATCGCTTCGAGCTGCGCCGGATAGGCTTGGCTGCGCGCCACGCCCTTGCCGTAAGTCTGACTGGCGCCCAGCGCGACGACCTGTGCCTGAGCCGATCCCAGCCAGGCGAGCAGCGCAACGCAAGGAAGCAGCGCCGTTGCAGCCGATCTGAGAGCCCGGAACAACACCTGTGTCATTGCCGCCTCCGTCCGCTCACGCGCTGTTCGTTGCCGGCCCGCACCAGCCCGGAAGGTAATGCGCCTCCTGGCTCTTGGCCAAGCCCAGGGCCTTCTCCATCGCCTTCGCGAAATCCTTCTGCACCGCCTTTCGGTCCATCCGGCGGCGCAGGAAATCGGCCCACAGAAATTCGCTGAACGGCGTCGTCTCCTTGGCAAAGCCGCCCTCCCGCCGGAGCTCGCCGGCGAGACTGCGGAACGGATCGTCGAGCAGATCGCCCACCGATTTGGGAATGGCGCGGAAACCGCGACGCTGGCCGTCCTCGTCGTAGGGATGCACCCAGCCGCGATGGTCGAGCACAACCCAAAACGCGTCGGGCTCGAGCGCCCTGAGATCCGCCACCACGGTGATCAGCACGTCCTTGACGCCCTCGTCGAGCAGCGCGCGGGAGAGGTGATGATGATCGATGACGTAGGGCCGTTCCTTCGGCCCGAGGATGACCGGGATCATGTGCTTGCCCAAAAATTCGCTCTTCTTCTTTCCCTTGTAGTCGCGCCAGCGCTGGCGCTTCTCCTCCACCTCGCGCATGCCCACGGTGATTTGCGTGGGGCGCAGGTCCTCGATCGGAACCGGATGGAGGGTGGGCTCGCGTACGGTAACCATGGATGCCTCCGCGTTCGGTTTCAGTCCAAGATCTGTCCGCCGTCGTAGCTCGCGGCGATGCGCCCGAGCATGATCCGGAATTGATCGGTCTCCATCAGCTTGGCGTAGAGCTCCCGCACGTTCGCCGCGTCGATCCCGGTCGGGCCAGGCACGCCGTCCGGGTGTTTGTCCACCGGGAACAGGCGTGCGATCGCGGCTGCGCGATCGGACGCATCCGGCTCGCGACGAAGCTCTGTCTGGCTCTCGTCGAGGATGAAGGCGAGCAGCAGCTCCGAGTCGAGCCGCGGCAGCCTGGCCAGGAAACCCGCGACCAGCGCCCGGGCGAATGCATGGTCCGGATGGTCGGTCCGGTCCGGGGCGCGGTTGGTGTGGCCGAGGTGGGGGACCACGAGCCAGGGCGCGGCCTCTTTGGGAAAGCGCGCGATCAGCGCTGCGTCCTCGCGCGCCACGTAGAACCGGTTGAGCCCGTCGAACAGCACGAAGACGTAGCCCTGGTCGAGCAGGAAGGGTTCCCATTCGGCGAAATTCTCCGCCATGGTGCCGGGGGCGAGCGCTTCGAGCAGCACGACGCGGGGGCGAAAGCGGCGAAAATCGCCGCCGGCGAGCACGTCGCCTTCGGCGCCCTCGACGTCGATCTTGAGAAAATCGATGGGTCCGACGCCATGCTCCTCGCAAATCGCGGAAAGCGTCGTCATCGGCATCCGGCAGGTGTGAAATCCCGCGCCGAATTTCCGAGCGTTGCGCGCGTGCTCGGGAAAGATGCTGGAAAACCCGTTGAGGCGCTCGACGACGTGGAAATCGACCTCGCCCGCGGCGCGGCCCAGGAGTTTTGGCACCGCGATGTCGCGGGGACGCACCAGGGGGTAAAGCTCGACGAGCCGGCGCTGCGGCTCGACCACCAGCCCACGCCAGCCCCTGAGATAGAACCAGCACGAGACGTTGTCGGCGACCGGGTGTCCGGCGCCGACATCGATATAGAACCCGCTCGCCTGGCCTTCGAAGGCGCGGGCGAGGTGGTAATCCTCGAGATTGGCGGCGTAGGACAGATCCATGGGCGTTGGGCGGAAACCGCGGCCGTTTGCGGCGAAACCATAGCCGACAAACCGCTCTGCCGTCCCGGCTTCCGCCGCGGCGGGTCTGCACTCGCTTGGCTGGGGGGACGCGGGCGCGGCTCGAGGCCCGCCGTGGTTGCGCCGACCCGCCGCGCTCCTTAAGATTTGCCCGATATCGATACGCAATCGCGGCCGGCCGTGGAGCCGAGGGGCTCCGGCGCGGCAGGAAGGTTTCGAATGCGAGACGAGGCCCGGGCGAGCTCCGGCCTCGACCCTGCGCGCGGCGCGCCATGGCGGCGCTCGCGGGGTCGGCGATGGCCGCGCTCTGCGGCTGAGCGCACCTATCGCGGGCCGACGTATGCGGCGCTCGACCTCGGCACCAACAATTGCCGGCTGCTGGTCGCGCGACCGACCCGCGACGGTTTCCGCGTCATCGATGCATTTTCCCGCATCATCCGCCTGGGCGAGGGGGTCCTGGCGAGCGGCCGGTTGAGCGAGCCGGCGATCGCCCGCGCGCTCGAGGCGCTCGCGGTCTGCCGCGACAAGATGCGCAACCGCGAGGTGACGCGCGCCCGCCTGATCGCGACCGAAGCCTGCCGCGCCGCCGAGAACGGCCCGGAATTCTTGGCTCGCGTCACAGCCGAGGTCGGGATCGAGCTCGAAGTGATCGATCGCGCCACCGAGGCCGAGCTTGCCGCCAGCGGCTGCACGCCGCTGCTCGATCCGGAGGCGGAGGACGCCATCCTGTTCGACATCGGCGGCGGCTCCTCCGAGCTCGTCCGCCTGGGGCGCAGCCGGTGGAACGGCGGCGGACCGCCGGTCCCGGAGATTCGCGGCTGGGCTTCGCTGCCGGTCGGCGTGGTCACGCTGGCCGAGCGCCACGGCGGCATCGACGTCGAGCCCGCGCTCTACGAGGCCATGGTCGTCGAGGCCGCGCGCCACGTCGACGCGTTCGCGGCCGCGCACGGCGCCGGTCTTCGCCTCGAAGCCGCACATTTGCTCGGCACCTCCGGGACGGTGACGACGATTGCCGGCGTGCATCTGCGGCTGCCGCGCTACGAGCGACGCTATGTCGACGGCTGCTGGATGACCGATGCCGAGATCTCGCGCGTGCTCGAGCACCTGGTGGCGCTGAGCTACGCCGAGCGCGTGGCGAATCCGTGCATCGGCTCCGAGCGCGCCGACCTCGTGCTCGCCGGCTGTGCCATCCTCGAGGCGATCCGGCGCGCGTTCCCGTGCAAGCGCCTGCGCGTCGCCGATCGCGGCCTGCGCGAGGGCATTTTGGTGCAGCTCATGCGCGAGGATGGCGTGTGGGGCCGCGAGCCTGTCCCCGTCGTCCCGGGGTCCCCATCGCGCGAGCGCGATGGGGAATGATGCGCGAGCGATGGCGCGCCCGCTCAAGGCCCGCGTCAAGACCGGCAAGGGCCGCTCGGTTTCCTCGAAACGCTGGCTCGAGCGTCAGCTCAACGATCCCTATGTGGCGCGCGCCCAGCGCGAAGGCCTGCGCTCCCGCGCCGCCTTCAAGCTCGCCGAGATCGATGCCAAGCATCATCTGCTCAAGCCCGGGGCGCGCGTCGTCGACCTCGGCGCCGCGCCCGGCGGCTGGAGCCAGGTTGCGGCCAAGCGTGTCGGCGCCGCCGAGGGCAGGGGGCGCGTCGTCGCGATCGACGTGCTGGAGATGGAGCCGATCGCGGGCGTCGAGTTCCTTGCGCTCGACTTTCTCGACGCGCAGGCGCCGGACCGGCTGAAAGCCATGCTCGGCGGGCCGGCCGACGTCCTGCTGTCCGACATGGCCGCGAACGCGACGGGCCATCGCCGCACCGATCATCTGAAGATCATGGCGCTCGCGGAAGCCGCCGCGGAATTCGCCCGCGAGATCTTGGCGCCGGGCGGCGCCTTTCTGTGCAAGGTGTTTCAAGGCGGCACCGAGGCCTCGCTGCTCGCGGGCCTCAAGCGCGATTTCGAAACCGTCAGGCACGTCAAGCCGGCGGCAAGCCGTGCGGAATCCGCCGAGCTCTATCTGCTCGCTACAGGATTCCGTCATCGCGGCGGCTGATCGCCGCGCGTTGCCGGCAGCGAGGCGCCGCCCGCGAGCTCGGCTCCGGCATCGGCCGGGAGCTGCCAGAACAGCAGGGCCGATGCGCCGGAGATCGCCGCGACCACCAGGAAGGCCGGCGGAAAATCCCCGGCCCCGATCGTCGGCACCGATTTCCACTGCACCACGATCTCGACCACCGCGGCCCCGAGCGCGACCCCGGTCGAGAGCGAGAGCTGCTGCCCGGCCGCCGCGAGCGAGGTCGCCCGGCTCATGCGCTCGGGCCTGACCTCCGCATAGGCCATGGCGTTGATGCTGGTGAACTGCAGCGAACGGAAGAAGCCGCCGACGAGCAGAACCGCAATGATCAGCCAGAATGGCACGCCGGGCGAAAAGCCGGCGCAGGCGGCGATGAACAGCGCGCTCACGAGCGCGTTGACGATCAGCACGGAGCGAAAGCCGAAGCGCTTGAGGATGGTCGCGGCGGCAGCCTTCATGGTCAGCGCGCCGAGCGCGGCCGAAAACGTGATCAGCCCGGATTCGAACGGATTGAGCTTGAAGCCGAGCTGCAGTAAGAGCGGGAGCAGGAATGGCAGGGCGCCGACCCCGACGCGGAACAGGAATCCGCCGATGAAGCTCGCCCGGAAGGTCGGCAGCGCGAGCAGCGAGAAATCGAGCACCGGAGCGGCAACCCGCCGCGCGTGGACGAGATAGCCGGCAAAGCAGCCCGCGCCGCCGATGATGAGCCCCACAACGGCCCATCCCGGCAGATAATTGAGCCCGGCGACCGAGAGGCCGAACGCCATCCCGGCAATGCCGGTGCCGGCGAGCACCATGCCGAGCAGGTCGAACCGATCGTTGGTCGCAACCCGCACGTCCTCGATGTAACGCGTGGCAAGCAGAACGCCGAGGAGCCCCATCGGCACGTTGATAAGAAAAATCCAATGCCACGACGCGTAGGTGGTGATGAAGCCGCCAAGCGGGGGCCCCATGACCGGCCCGATCAAGGCCGGCATCGAGACCCAGGCCATGGCGTCGATCAGCGCTCGCTTGTCGACCGAGCGGATCAGCACCAGGCGGCCGACCGGCGTCATCATCGCCCCGCCCATCCCCTGCACGATGCGCGCGACCACGAAATCCGTCAGCGAAGAGGATGCGGCGCAGCCGATCGAGCCCAGCACGAACACGACGATCGCGGCTCGGAACACGGTGCGCCCGCCGAACCGGTCGGCGGTCCAGCCGCTCATCGGGATGAACACCGCGAGCGAAAGCAGATACGAGGTGACCGCCAGCTTGAGCGCCAATGGGCTGGTGCTGATATCGGCGGCGATCGCCGGCAATGACGTGGCGATCACGGTGGAATCCAGATTCTCCATGAACAAGGCGACCGCCACGATGAGAGCCACCAGACGGTCACGGCGCATCGAGGGGAGGGGTGTTCGAGGACGGGCCGACCGGCCGCCCGGTCCGGCCGGGCGCCGCGGTTGCGGAGCGGATCGAGAGTCTACATATCAGGCAGCGGCATTCAAAGGCCGGCGGACATCCCCATGATCTACCTCCTCGCCGCACTGTTGCCGCCGCTCGGGCTCCTGCTCAACGGGCAGCCGTTCTCGGCGGTGCTCAACCTCGTGCTGATCGTCCCGTGCCTGATCTTCGGTCTCGTCTTTCACATTTTGCTGATCGTTCCCTCGCTTCACGCCATCATCGCCGTGCACATGAAGCGCGAGGACCGCAGGCATCGCGCGATCGTCGATGCGATCGAGCGCCACGGTCCGCCGCCGGGCTATTCGCGCTGAGCGGGATGCTGGCTCGGGCACCCTCTCCCCTTGCGGGAGAGGGTGGCTCGTTGCGAGCGTCAGCGAGCAAACGAGCCGAGCGTGAGGCCCACACCGTGCCGCGGATACGACACACCTGGGATTCGCGGACCCCGCGCCCTAGGAATCGCGCCCTAGCCGTGCTATCGACCGGCGCCAACTCCGCACCGGAGGTGCTCGACCGCCGGTCCGGCTTTCGAGCCGGCCGATGCAGGTCTGCATTCCCGCGGTCCCGCGACCCAAGGAGCTTGGCAATGGCGGCAAAAATCGACGGAAGCCCGCGCGAAGCGCTCACCTTCGACGACGTGTTGCTGCAGCCGGGGCTGTCCGACGTGCTGCCCTCCGACGTCGACATCCGCTCGCGGATCACGCGCAGCATCGCGTTGAATATTCCGATCGTCGCCTCGGCCATGGACACCGTGACCGAGGCCCGCATGGCGATCGCCATGGCGCAAGCCGGCGGGCTCGGCGTCCTGCATCGCAATCTCGACCCGGAGGACCAGGCCGCGCAGGTGCGGCAGGTGAAGAAATTCGAGTCCGGCATGGTGGTCAATCCGGTCACCATTCATCCCGACGCGACGCTCGCCGAAGCGCTCGGCCTGATGAAGAGCCACGGCATTTCCGGCATTCCGGTGGTGGAGCGCAGCGCCGAGGGCTCGCCCGGCAAGCTGGTCGGCATTCTGACCAACCGCGACGTGCGTTTCGCCAACGATCCGCGCGAGCAGGTCGCGGAGCTCATGACCACGGACGGCCTCGTCACGGTGCGCGAAAGCGTCGGCCAGGAGGAAGCCAAGCGCCTGCTGCATCAGCATCGGATCGAGAAGCTCATCGTCGTCGACGCGCAATATCGCTGCGTCGGCCTCATCACGGTCAAGGATATCGAGAAGGCGGTGGCCAATCCCCACGCCTGCAAGGACGAGCAGGGGCGGCTGCGCGTGGCCGCGGCAACGACCGTGGGCGAGGCCGGATTTGTCCGCACCGAGCGCCTGATCGCGGCGGGCGTCGACCTCATCGTGGTCGACACCGCGCACGGCCACTCCCAGCGCGTGCTCCAGGCCGTCGATCGCATCAAGCGGCTCTCGAACGCCGTGCAAGTGGTGGCCGGCAATGTCGCAACCTCCGAGGGCGCCAAGGCGCTGATCGGCGCTGGAGCCGACGCCATCAAGATCGGCATCGGCCCGGGCTCGATCTGCACCACGCGCATCGTGGCCGGGGTCGGGGTGCCGCAGCTCACCGCGATCATGGATACGGTCGCGGTCGCGCGCGCGACCGACACTCCGGTGATCGCCGACGGCGGCATCAAATATTCCGGTGATCTCGCCAAGGCGCTCGCCGCGGGCGCCGACTGCGGCATGATCGGCTCGCTGCTCGCCGGGACCGACGAGGCGCCGGGCGAGGTGTTTCTCTATCAGGGCCGCTCCTACAAGACCTATCGCGGCATGGGTTCGGTCGGCGCCATGGCGCGCGGCTCCGCCGACCGCTATTTCCAGCAGGACATCAAGGACCTTCTCAAGCTCGTGCCGGAAGGCGTCGAGGGCCAGGTGCCCTACAAGGGCACGGCCGCGAACGTGCTGCACCAGCTCGCCGGCGGCCTGCGCGCCGCCATGGGCTATGTCGGCGCGAAGACCATTTCCGAGTTTCACGCCAAGGCGCAGTTCGTGCGGATTTCCGGTGCGGGCCTGCGCGAGAGTCACGTGCACGACGTGACGATCACGCGCGAGAGCCCGAACTATCAATCTCCGGGCTAACAATCCCTCCCCGCCAGGGGAGGGTGGCTCCTCGCGAAGCGAGGAGGCGGGTGGGGCATCCCTCCCCCGACAGGGGAGGGTGGCGAGCGCAGCGAGCCGGGTGGGGCATCCCTCCCCGACAGGGGAGGGTGGCGAGCGCAGCGAGCCGGGTGGGGCTTTTTGGAAGAAGCACATGGCCAACGAGATAGCCCGCAAGCTCCGCAAGGCCATGACGCCCCAGGAAGTAAGGCTCTGGGTCAAGCTTCGCGAACTCCGCGCTTTAGGCCATCATTTTCGACGGCAATCCCCGGTCCTGACGTACATTGTCGACTTCGAATGCCGCCGGTCGGGAGTCATTGTCGAGGTGGACGGAACGCAGCATGGTTTCGACGCAAATCGAAAACGAGATCACGTACGCGATGAGAATCTGCGCCGTGCCGGGTACAAGATTCTTCGCTTTGCAAATCCGGAAATCGATCGAGAGCTCGACGCGGTGATGGAGACGATCTTGTCTGCATTGAACTCAGTTGACCCCACCCGGCTCCTCGCTTCGCGAGGAGCCACCCTCCCCTTCGGGGAGGGATAAGGCGCGCCCATGTCCATCCAGACCGTGCTGTTCCCGCTGTTCGTCGAGGTCGTGCTGACGCTCGTGCTCGGCTTCTGGCTCTCGGCGTTGCGCGTCGATGCGGTGCGCAGCGGCAAGGTGCATCCGCGCGACATCGCCCTGCGCGAGCCCAACTGGCCGACCCGCGCGCTCCAGGTCGGCAACGCCTATCACAACGAGCTCGAGCTTCCGCTCCTGTTCTACGTGCTCACGATCCTGTCGATCATCACCCGGCACGCGGATCTGTTGTTCGTGCTGCTGGCCTGGGTGTTCGTGGTCCTGCGGCTGGTCCGCGCCTACATTCACGTCACCGACAACAACGTCCCCCGCCGCGGCATGGTGTTTCTCGCCGGCACGATCGTGCTCGCGGTGATGTGGGCGATCTTCATCGTGCGGATCCTGCTCGGCGTGCCATGATTCAACAACATCAAACACTTAGATTCTACAAACTCTCTATCGGTCGTTCTAACGGCTAAAGGTCTTTTTCGGACCTTTACAAACTACCGCCGTTTCCCCCTCAACTAGCTTGCGCATTGCCTCATGTGCCAGCCATTTCTGGTCAGCGGCCTTCGTGTAACGCTGGACTTCGGAGAGCGAAGCATGTCCAGTGACGGCCGCGATCTGGTGGGCGCTGCATCCCATCTCGGCAAGGCGACGGGCACAGGCTTTCCTTAGACCATGCGCCGACAAGCCTTTCAGACCCGCTTTCTGACACATCGAACAAAACCAGTTGGTGAATCCTCCTGACGAGTAAGGCTGACCATGAATGGTGGTCAGGAAGGTCAGGTGGCCGCTCGGCGTGGCATCGAGGATAGCCTGTAACTTCGGGTGCACGGGGATCTCCAGGTGGGCATCCGTCTTGCCCTGGTCGATTGTAAGGATGCCCTGGCGAATGTGCTGGCGACCTATCCTGATGACATCCCCCCGCCTCTGGCCCGTATAGAGTAGGAGCGCCAAAGCAAGGCGAGGTCGTGAACCGATTGGATGCGCTTGCTCGAACTGTTCGATGTCGCCTTCGGACCACGTCCTATAACCTGTCGTCTTGGCCCGTGTTGTTTTCACTCCCAAAGTCGGGTCATCCGGCATCCTGCCTTCCGATGCTGCCCACCGGAACAACCCCCGTAATGCGATTAGGAAGTTCCGCTGCTGGAAGGGTCGGGCCGCCTTTTCATTGATGATCTGCTGCATCCTCTCCCGCTTCAACAACATCTCTCGGGTGCCATCCGGTCGGGACCGGAACAGCCGTTTGTCGCCGTGGTCGTTACGGAAGGATTCCAGGAGGTTCCGTCGTTTGCGTTGCGTCGAGGGGGCAAAGGTCTTGAACGGTGAAGTTGATCGGGGGGAGCAGTCGAGATAGGCGCCAACGAGGGCATGGACCGTTCCGTCGACGGTGCGAGACGCCCCGATTTCGACATGCGTTTCGACATCATGGGCCGCTCCGCCCATCAACGCCGCATTGTATGCGGCCATAAACTCTGGTGACCCAGGGAGGCCAGGCAACCGCACCGACTTGCGCCCAGGGCGACGGAAGTAGTGGTGCGCCCTGCCGTGCCGGTCAACGAAGCCATTAACGTATTTGGGAAGGCGGCGTGACATTGCCCTCAGTCATTCCATTCATTCCGGTCTGCATTATGAGCTATTTCGCCCAGTCCGTCACTGTTGCCCGAACTGCCCGCAACAACGACGATTTTTCCGTCCTTGTCGATCTCGACTCGGGCCACGTCAATGCCAGCTTTCCGCACAGCCTTGACCGCCCGGCTCACATCACGCTCCTTGAATGTGCAAGGCCCACGTCCCATGTCAGTCATTATCGGCGATGTTGGCCGTTGATTCATCAATAATGCGGTCTCAGAATCTCCGGATTTACTGGAAGAAGCGGAGCCGACAAGCCCGCCAACGGCGTCGAGCGCGTGGGCAGTTCGTCATGCGCTGATCGGAGAACCCCGATGGCCAAGTACAAAGCGAAATCGAAGCCGAACCCGCGGCGATTTGAAGAACTCGACGAATGGGAGATTGATCACGGCGCGGCCAGCGAAGCCATCCGGAACGGCAAGCCGAAACCGGTCGGCTGGTATCTGCGCGATGTAACCAAGATCCTGAACCTGCTCGCCGACCGCCTCGATCCTACCGAAGGTGCGGCCCGGCGATTGAAGTTCGCGCCCGAATCCGAAGCTCAGACACCAGATCAAGGTGAGTGGGACTCCGACCATGCCACGGTTCGGGCATGCATTGAGGCGGGTGCGGCGGAACCGGTCGGATGGTATCTGCGGGGTGTTGTAGAGACCGTGAATCGCCTTGCCGACACGCTTGAGGGCAGGGCGGGTTGGCGGGCGGACTTTATCCGCACCGGGGGGCGCGGCCGGCCGAAGGGCGGCATTGACAAAATGCGGGCCGACGATCGGCTCAGGATGCAGGTGCTTGGCGAAGGCGGCCACAAGCCGGGGCAAAAAGAAGCTGCCGTCGAGGCAGTCAAGCAGAAAACCGGTAAGAGCCGCGCCAACATCTTTCGGGCGATCTCCCGGAAGCGATCGAGTTGAGCGGGGGGTTATTCCCGGAATATGTGAGACTCGGTTCATGTGGCTCCGCTCTCCGAGCCGTGATATTATTTGTTAGATGATGCGCATCAGAAAGGGGCTTCTGCTCCGACGACCTAAGCGGGCTTCTGCCCCAGACCGAAACAGTCGAGCTTCTGCTCGCAAACATCGGGGCCCCGATATTCTCTATAGGGACCAAAGACACCGGGATGACGTGAATGAATGATGAGTATGACCACCCAGAGGCACGCATTTCGTTCGCCGACAACAGCATCGTATTCCTCCCGAAAAATCATTCGACCTGGATGGAGCGCTACCGGCCGCAGACGATCGGGGAATGCATCCTGCCGAAAGCATTGAAGGCCAAACTCCGCCGTCTGATCGACAAGGGCGCCATGCCGCACCTGCTGCTCGTGGGGCCGCCGGGCGTGGGCAAAACGACGGTAGCCCGGGCCATCGGCAAGGAGCTGAGGTGGCACACCCACGTGGTCAACGCGGCGTTCCATGCCAGCATGACCAGCATGCGGGGCGACATTTCCGACTTCGTGACCTCTCCGTCGCTCTACCGGCAACATCGATGCTTGGTCCTCGAGGAGGCCGATCGGATGCAGGCCAACGCGCAGGTCACCACGCACAGTTGGATGGAGGACTTCGACGGGAGATGCACGTTCATCTTCACCACGAACTTTCCTGAGAAGATCGGGCCTCCCGTGAAGTCCCGCAGCCTGACGCTCGATTTCGACTACGACGTTGAGCCGGCCCGGAGCGAGATGCGCGAAGGGTTCAGGAACCGCCTGTGGGAAATCCTGGCCGCCGAGCAGGTCGAATGCGACGAGGACGTCCTGGATGCCGTCCTCGATGAGTGCTGGCCTGACTTTCGGCAGATGCTCAACGTGCTCCAGTCGGAGGTGGGATGATGATGGCCGGCAAGATTGACCGCAGCGTCCTTGAGCGACTGAGACCTCGGCCGCAACCCGCCGCCGCCGTCAGCAGCGTGCGGGAGCAGGTCGACATGGCCCGCCACGCCATTCGGGCCGTGGCGCAGGGCCGCAAGCCGATGCAGCTGATCGGCAGCGAGCCGGGGCTCGGCAAGACCTACATCACCCTGCAGGAGCTGCGCAGGCTCGGCATCAAGGTCGAGAACGTCGCCCCCGCCAACCCGTCGGCGTTCGTCAAGACGCTTTTCGACCATCGCAACGATGAGGTGCTGGTGCTCGACGACTGCGACGCCCTGGCCCGGTCCGAGGTCGTCGCCGGGATCGCCAAGATGGCGTGGGGCCCGACCCGGCTGGTCATCCGGGACACGGTCGAGGCTCGCAAGAACGCGCTGGCCGATGAATCCAAGCATGATCCGAACATTCCCCCGCAACGGTTCAAGGTGCGGTGCCGGTTGATCTGGCTCACCAACATCGACTTCACCGACCCGGCCAACGTCGAGAAGCACATGGCGACGCACTTCCGGGCCATGTGCTCCCGCGGTCTGGATCCCGTATGGATCGACACCAGCAGCATCAAGGACCTGTTCGAATACTGCGTTTGGCTCGGCACGGACGGGAATATGCTGCGCTCCCTGGGCATGCCGAAATCGGTCGCCGAGGAGGCCGTCGCCTGGTTCATCGAGAACAGGAACCGGCTGAAGGAAGTCTCGCCCCGGCAGCTCGTGCGGGCGGCGAGGATGATCCAGGGCATGGAGGAGGATCGGCGGCTTCTGCAGACGCTGCTGTCGGCAAGCGAGCAGCGGAGCCTGCCGGGCATGCGGGCTCCCAGGATAATCGGGGCCGGGAAATGGACAGGAGTCATGCACGATGAAGGTCGTGGGTGAAAAGCGCCACGCAAAACCCGCGAGATTCTCCCGCTATTTCGATTAGATCGGTGGCTCTCCCAGATGACCGTGATGCTCGCCCCTCCGATACCAAACTCTAATCGATCAGGCCGAGCTGAATTCGCCGAGGCAATCGGAGGAAAGCCGCTGGCGCCTAAGGCGCGATAGCGCATGAGCCGGAGTTGACCGTCAGTCTCGGCAATCAGGGCGGCCTCCGTGGCGCTTCTCGATTTCCCTATCTTCGGCTCGAGGCGCAGAGACGAACGCGCGGGCAGGGCCCCGCCGCAAAGCACGCCTTCGCGGGTAGCGTGACGGAAATCGGGGGAAGGCTCCCGCAGGAAATTCACGAGCGCAATTCGGTTAGCTCCCCAGACCCCGAATCGGTCGGCTCCCTGGTCGGTGTCGGCTCCATCGGGCTCACCGTCGAAATAGTCAGGCCACGATGTAAGGCCCGAGAGCGCAAAACGAGAGAGCGCGATGCCGCCGCAGAAGGCCTCAGAGCCGATATTTCAACACATCGGGAAAAATCTGTCTGATTTCGTCCAGCGGGTCGGTCCCATGGTGCGGCTTGGCGGCCGGGCTGTCCGCAGTCAGCGCCCGCGGTAGTGATTGTGGTGCGGCCGCAGGCGCAGATGGTGGGGCAGGCGGCGATGTGGGCGCACGCGCTAGCACGGTTGGCACGGTCGGTGCTGGTTGTGCCGCCGCCGCCCTGGCACGGGCCGGCACGGGCAGGGCCGGCCGGGAGCGAAGCTCATTCACGAGCTTGGCCCAGACCTTCCGGCGCAGACCTTTCGGTCGAAGGTGGTGCTGCTCCTCGGGCCACCATGCGGGGTGCGATCGCGCAAAGTCCGTCACGTATTGTTCGCTCGCGAGCGGCATCGCAATGCGGATGAGTTCGAGCCGTCGCTGCTCCCGCCGTTTCCGCTTCCCGACCTGCCGGGAGCGATAGGTCAGATTCAAATCTCGGCGGCACCCCACCGTGCCCTCAGGCGTGACGAACAAATCGGCATAGCGGCGGTTGTCGAGACCGCGAATGAAGCAGCGCATGCCAATCAATTTCCGCGGTTCGATGACCCGATGCAGGAGATTGGGCCGCACAAACCTGCCGTTCCTACGCACGGGGCGGCTGATGTTTTGGAATTCAAGATAGAAGCCCGCACTGGTGCCGGGCCTGCCGATATGCAGCCAGGATTCGCCATTAGGGCTTAGGTGAAGACGATATTCCAGGCGATGATCGGAAAGCCTGCCGTCAACGTCCACGTCTTGACCGGCCCGGATGGCGGCGAGATTGGCCGGCGTGGCTGCCTGTCGGAACAGTGGCTGCACAGCGATGCGGGTGCAGTCTTCGACCGCAAAGTATCCAAATTCTCGGGGGCGTCGTGCTGGCATGATAAGATTTAGGACGCTTCGGAGCCCAGGATGTCCAGGTGGTGGGGCGGTGAACCCACGGCGCCGCGACTGGTGGCACCGACCCGGTCTTGCATGGGTGCCGGAGCGCCGTTGCGAAGCCGATTTCGACCATTCTTCTGTATTTCTGTCAGCCTTACCGTGACTTAGTTTGGTGGTAACATCTGCGGAACTAAATAGTCGGTGGGCGCCGGAAGGTGTCTGAAGCCGCCGCTAAATAGGTGGTGTCGTTCGAACTGTAGGAGAGACCAGAATGCTGCAGGCACGTGATTTTCGACATGTGGGTGGTCAACGCTTCGCTAACGCCGAGGCCTGGGCACGAGAGAACGGACTGAACGGCCGCCGGGTCCGCGACTCATTGCGCAACGGTGATCTGCCGGGAGCCAAAATCGGGAAGCGTTGGATGATAGACGTGAGGAGCGTCGAAGAGATGCTCGCGCCGCGACGACCGGCCTGAACGAAGTGAAAGGCACCCGGCTTGCGACCGGGCGCCTGACGGAGATTTGAAAACGCCCCCGCCAAAGGACGCCTTCAGTGTTATTTATCCTGCGCCTGAATCACCTTCCAATCAATCACCAGGTTTGTTCCGAGCATCACGGTCGCAGCCGGTTGCTCGGTTTTTTCATGACCAATCAACCTAATGACGGAGAACCACCAGCATGAACAACAGTCGTTGTTCCACCACTAAAGC
>DASWCW010000077.1:0-39338 GCA_036395835.1 Xanthobacteraceae bacterium | reverse complement strand
ATACGGTACCTGCGGGGACTCACCGAGACGACCGCGAGCGAATTAGGAAACCGCTGCTCTATCCGGCTGAGCTACGGGACCGTTGCCAATTCATTTCCTATGGATCGGTTCGCTTGCCTTCAAGCATCGCGAGCGAGCCGGGAGCCGCCGCGCCGCCGCCTGCGCGACGAAGGACGCCGCGCGCACGTTGAGCGCGAAGATCGCGTCGAAATCCTCGACCCTCACGTCCGCGAACGGCGCCGGCCGGTTGCTGCCGGCGTTGTTGATGACAACATCGTAGGGCTCGGCCGCCGCGAGCGCGGCTTGCACCGCCGCTACATCGGTCACGTCGAGCGGCAATGCCTCGGCGGCTTCGCCCCGGGCGCGGATCGAGGCCGCGGCCGCCTCGATCTCCTCGCGCGTGCGGGCGGCGAGCGTCACTCGCGCGCCCGCTGCGGCGAGCACCGAAGCCGCCGCCAGCCCGATGCCGCGCCCCGCCCCGGTGACGAGCGCGCGCTTGCCGTCGAGCCGGAACGAGGGGGTTTTGGCAAGCTCGATCGGCACCGACACCTCACGCGGCCGGCTGCGCATAGCCGACGTTGCGGCCGCCGTAGCGGCGCACGCGCACGTTGGCCTGCTCGGCATGCGCCAAAAAGCCTTCGAGCACGCACAAGCGCGAGCAATAGCCGCCGACGAGCGCGCTCGCCTCGTCGCTGAGCACCTTCTGATACGTGCAGGTCTTCAGGAACTTTCCCACCCACAGCCCGCCGGTATAGCGCGCCGCCTTCCGGGTTGGCAGCGTGTGGTTGGTGCCGATCACCTTGTCGCCGAACGCCACGTTGGTGCGCGCGCCCAGGAACAGCGAGCCGTAATTCGACATGCGGGCGAGGAAAAAGTCGGGATCTTTCGTCATGACCTGCACGTGCTCGGAGGCGATGCGGTCGGCCTCGCGCACCATCTCGTCCTCGTCCGCGCAGACGATCACCTCGCCGTAATCCTTCCAGGCCTTGCCGGCGGCGTCCGCGGTCGGCAGGATCCTGAGCAGGCGCTCGACCTCGGCCATGGTGTCGCGCGCAAGCTTCTCCGAATTGGTCAAGAGAATCGCCGGCGAAGTCGGCCCGTGCTCGGCTTGGCCGAGCAGGTCGGTGGCGCAGAGTTCCGCATCGACGCTGTCGTCGGCGATGACCAGGGTCTCGGTCGGCCCGGCGAGCAGATCGATGCCGACGCGGCCGAACAGCTGACGCTTGGCCTCGGCCACATAGGCGTTGCCGGGGCCGACGATCATGTCGACCGCCGCGATGGTCTCGGTGCCGAGCGCCATGGCGGCGACCGCCTGCACGCCGCCGAGCACGAAGATCTCGTCGGCGCCGCCGAAATGCATGGCAGCGACGATCGCCGGATGCGGACCGCCCTGGAACGGCGGCGCGCAGGCGGCAATCCGCTTCACGCCCGCCACCCGTGCGGTCACGATCGACATGTGCGCCGACGCCACCATCGGGTAGCGGCCGCCCGGCACATAGCAGCCGATGCTGTTCACCGGGATGTGGCGGTGCCCGAGCACGACGCCCGGAAGCGTCTCGACCTCGAGGTCGTTGAGCGTCGCCTTCTGCTTCTCGGCGAAATTGCGGACCTGCGCCTGGGCGAAGCGGATGTCGTCGAGGTCGCGCTTGCCGACTTTCGCGATGGCGCGCTCGACTTCTTGCTCGCTCAGCCGGAAATTTTGCGGCGACCATTGGTCGAATTTCTGCGACAGCTCCCGGACCGCTTGGTCGCGGCGCTCCTCGACGGTGGCCAGGATCGCCTCGACCGTTTCGCGGACTTTGGCGTCCGCGGCCTTGATCGCGCTCGCGTCGAGACCGCGCTTGAGATGCCGAGCCATGGGAATTCTCCTGTGATCGTGATGCTGCAATCGGAATGAACGGCGAGGCGCCTCAGCTCATGCCGGCACGCACGTCGAGAACGTCGATGATGGGACACTCGGACACGCGGTCGCCCGAGCACTTCGCGATCGTTCCCGCGAGCAGACCTTCGAGCTTCTCGAGATCGACGATCTTCGCCCGGATGCGCGCGAGATGATGCGCGGCGATTTCCCGCACCTCCGCACAAGAGGCCTTTCCGGGCCCGCCAAGCGCGAGCAGGGTGCGGATCTCGGCGAGCGCAAACCCGAGCTCGCGGGCGCGGCGGATGAAGGCGAGCGTGCGTGCCTCCGCGGCCCCATAGACCCGGCGCCCGCTCGCAGTGCGGCGCGGCCGCGGCAGCATCCGGATCCGCTCGTAATAGCGGATCGTCTCGATGTTGACGCCGGCAAGCCGGGAGAGCTTGCCGATGGACAAGTCCTGCGCTCGCGGGTCGGTGCCGGCCGCCATGATCCCAAGCCTTGATCCTGTAGCGGCTACAGGATGTATCCATGCCGCATGGCGGTCAACCAATCCGGTTTTGCCGGGACCACGGCCCGGACGAATGCCGCCAACGCCGGCGATCTGCCCGTACCCGAAAGCTGAGCCCTGCATGCGCGACCGCACGCTCATCACGACCGGTGCCATTGGGGCAGCGCTCGCGGCGATCTGCTGCGTGACTCCCCTCCTCGCCGTCCTGCTGGGCGCGGCGGGGCTCACGGCGTGGCTCGCCAAGGCGGATTACATCCTGATCCCGGTGCTCATCCTCGGCGTAGGCCTGCTCGCGCTGGGACTCTACCGCAGACGACTGCGGCAGCGGCGATTGGACGCCTAGCGCTTCTACTTGCGCCCCATCGCGGCGAGTTTGCGAGCGTGAGACACGCCCGGCAAGGAATCACAAACCACGTTGCCACACGGTTTGTTTAGAGCTGGTGTGCAGGTTTCATCAGTCAAAATCGGTTTTGATCGGACATGCGCGGACGGCATCTTCGCACGTTGGCTCCGCTCGCCGCGCTCTGCGCGGCGATGAGCGGCATCGGCCTGACCGCGTATGCTGCCGCCATCGTCGGCCCGCCGCGCACGCTCGAGATTTTCTCGACCGATCGATCCCCCGCAACGGGGCAGCCGAGCGCGGACTATCGTCGGCCCGCAACCATCCCTTTCCCGAAGGACAATCCCTACACGGTCGAAAAGGCCGTGCTCGGCAAGAAGCTGTTCTTCGACACGCGGCTTTCGGGTGCGAACGTGCTGTCGTGCGCGACCTGTCACAATCCGGCGTTCGGGTGGGGCGATGGTCAGCCCAGGGGCGTGGGACACGCAATGAGGATTCTCGGCCGCCGGTCGCCGACGATCATCAACACGGCGTGGGCTCAGATCTTCATGTGGGACGGTCGGGCGGCGACGCTCGAGCAACAAGCGCTCGGACCGATGCGGGCCGAAGCCGAAATGAATCTGCCGATCGAGCATTTGGTCGAGCGGCTCTCCGCGATCGACCAATATCGATCCCTGTTCGCCGCCGCCTTCCCGAACGAGCCCATCGCCGCAGACAACATCGCCAAGGCGTTGGCGACCTACGAGCGGACCGTGGTGTCCGGATGGTCGCCGTTCGACGCGTGGATCGAAGGCGACGAGGCCGCGATCCCCGAGTCGGCAAAGCGCGGCTTCGTCTTGTTCCGAACCAAGGCAGGCTGCGTCGAATGTCACCGCGGCTGGAATTTCACCGAGGACAGCTTTCATGACGTCGGATTGCCCAGCGCGGATATCCGTCGCGGGGCTTTCGTGCCCGGTGTCGTGAAGTTGCAGCATGCGTTCAAGACGCCGGGGCTCCGAGACATCGCGCGCCGCGGTCCGTTCATGCACGACGGTTCGCTAGCGACCCTCGAGGCGGTCGTCGACCACTATGATCAAGGCGGAATGATCCGTCCGAGCCAGTCGGAACTGGTGAAGCCGCTTGGCCTGAGCGCTCAAGAGAAGGCGGATCTGATCGCGTTTCTCGAGACGCTCACGGGCAACAGCAATCCGACGACGATCCCGGTGCTGCCCCGCCGAGCGGCGAATTCCCACGAAACCCGATAACGGAAGAACTTCAAGTCATGAAAAACGCCGCGCTGTTGACCGTCATAATGCTGACCTGGGCTTCCGTCGCCGCCGGCTCATCAGAGCACGTCATTCGCCAAAAGGGCCGCACGTTCTCGGAGAGCGAAATCGGCATCAAGACCGGCGAGACCGTCGTGTTCGCCAACGACGATACCGTTCCGCACAACGTCATCTCGACCAGCGCGGGCAACGAATTCAATCTCGGCTCGCAGGTGCCCGGAACCGCTACCCCGGTCACGTTTACGGCGTCCGGCGAGGTGAGCGTGCTGTGCGGCATCCATCCGCGCATGCGGATGACGATCAAAGTATCGGACTGATCGGCGACGATCGCCGGAGGCTGCATGTCGATACGCTACAAGCTCGGCTTTGCCTTCGCTGCCGTGCTGCTGCTGGCCGGCGGGCTGGCACTCTATGGCATGCAGACGATATCCAGAACCGGCGACGCGGTGATCCGGCTGTATGACGAGCCGCTCGTGGCGGTGAATCGCGCCCGGGCGGCGGACGCGAACTTCGACAAAGCGCGCGTCACCATGGGACGCGCCATGGCGTTTTTGGACCGCGTTCCCGAGGATGAGCTGCATCGGCTCGATGCATTGGTGCGGGATGTGCTCGAAGATCTGAAGATCGTTCGGGACCGCGTGAACGACCAGCGGGTCGTCGACGCGCTCGACACGGCACAATTCTTGATCCGAGATTGGCATGAGACCGGCCTGAAAATCTTGAGACCTGCTCCGGGCGGGCTGACCGAGGTGCCGCTTGCGGTGACCGTGGCCAGAAAAGCCGATCGTGCGGCGGCGGCTCTCGACGACGTGGTCGAGCTAGGCGCGGCGCGCGGTTTCGAATTTCGCTCGATGTCCGATGCCGCGGTTGCAGCCTCGCGTTTGAGGATGATGGTCCTGGCGATGGCGACCGCGGTCGTCGGCGTCGCACTGTCGTTGGCGTTCGCCCATTCGATCAGCCGGCCGATTCGCGCTGCCACGGCCATCGCCGAGCGGGTGGCGCGCGGCAATTTCTCGGACGCGATCGTCAGCAAGCGGCGCGACGAGCTCGGCCGGTTGTTGTGGTCGCTGGCGCAAATGCAAGCGAGCCTTCGCGCCAAGGCCGAAGCCGAGCGTTTGGCCTCGCAGGCCAAGGATCGCGCCCATACGGAACAGGTGACGAAGACGGAAGGCGAGCTACGGCGCACCAGAACCTTTCTCGATACCGTGGTCGAGAACATCCCGGCCATGCTGTTCGTGAAGGACGCGCGCGATCACCGGTTCGTCCTGCTGAACCGGGCAGGCGAGGAACTGCTCGGCGTGTCCCGCGAGGCGGTCATCGGTAAGAACGACTACGACTTTTTCCCCAAAGAGGAGGCCGACTATTTCGTCTCGCGCGACCGCGAGGTTCTGCAGTCCGGGCGCCTGCAGATCATCGAGCAAGAGCCGATCCATACTCCGCACAACGGCTTGCGCCTGCTGCGGACCAAGAAGATCGCCATCTCCGACGACAACGGCGACCCGCAATATCTGTTGGGCGTCTCCGAGGACATCACCGATCGAAAGCGAGCGGAAGCGCAGATCGAACACATGGCGCGTCACGACGCGTTGACCGATCTGCCCAACCGGACGAGCTTCACCGATCGGCTTGCCTTCACGCTCGATCGAGCGGCCACGATGGGGGACCGTTTTGCCGTGCTCTGCGTCGACCTCGATCGTTTCAAGGAAGTCAACGACGTATTCGGCCATTGCGTCGGGGACGCAGCCCTGCGCGAAACGTCTCGACGGCTGCAAACGGCCGCCGAAGGCGCCTTCCTGGCCCGCATCGGCGGTGACGAATTCGCGCTGATTGCCGCGGAAGGTCCGCAACCGGCGGCCGCCGCCGCGCTCGCCAATCGCTTGTTCGCGGCCGCAGCCGACGACATGGAAATCGACGGGCGGCAGCTCCGGGTCGGCCTCAGCGTCGGAGTGGCGATCTTCCCCGTCGACGGCACCGACGCCACCACGCTGATCGGCAATGCCGATGCCGCGCTCTACCGAGCAAAGGCCGAGGGCCGGGGAACGATCCGATTCTTCGAGCGCGACATGGACGTGCGGCTGCGGGAACGTCGCGCGCTGCAGCAGGATTTGCGCTCGGCGCTCGATCGCGACGATCTCACCGTGCATTATCAGCCGCAGGCGCAAACCGAAGGTGAAATCGTCGGCTTCGAAGCGCTGATCCGCTGGAGGCACCCGGAGCGCGGTTGGGTTTCTCCCGACGCCTTCATCCCGCTGGCCGAAGAAAGCGGGCTCATCATCCCGATCGGGGAACGGATGTTGCGCGAAGCCTGTCGCGAAGCAGCGTCCTGGCCGGCTCCGCTCCGGGTCGCGGTGAATCTCTCAACCGTTGAATTCCGCCACGGCGACCTGCCCAGGCTCGTGCATTCGGTGCTGCTCGAGACGGGGCTTGCCGCGGACCGCCTCGAGCTCGAAGTCACCGAGAGCGTGCTCATCGGCGATTTTTCCCGCGCGCAGTCGATCCTGCGCCGATTGAAGTCGCTCGGAGTGCGCATCGCGATGGACGACTTCGGCACCGGATATTCGTCGCTCTCGTACCTGCAGTCGTTCCCGTTCGACAAGATCAAGATCGACAAGGTCTTCATCACGAATTTGGAACGCAACCCCCAATCCAAGGCGATCGTTCGCGGCGTGATCGGCCTTGCCAAGGGGCTCAATCTGCCGGTGCTCGCCGAGGGCGTGGAGACCAAAGCTCAGCTGGCATTTCTGCGCGGCGAAGGCTGCGACGAGGTGCAGGGCTATCTCGTGGGTCGGCCGCAGCCCATCGAGCAATATGCCGACTTGATCTGCCGCCCCGCGAAGGCCAAGCCCTCCCGCGCGATCGCGAGCTGACGTTCTTCCGCCTCACCCGGTTTTGCGTTCGCGGCCGCCCCGCAATGGCGCACCGAAGCGCTGCCGCGCTGCAAGCCCGCGCAACTGCGCCGCGTCCGCCTCAGGGTTGGGTTCGCGAACAGAAGATCCGCCCTTGAACCTGTACTTGCTACAGGGCTTACATTGCGCTCGCGCGGCCGGAGTCCGCCCGATCGCGATGGAGCTCGCATGCTCGACCAATCGGTGATCACGTGTCCGCACTGCGGCACCGCCAAGATCGAAACCATGCCGACTGACGCCTGTCGCTATTTCTACGAATGCACCGGCTGCGGCGCGATGCTGCGGCCAAAGCCCGGCGATTGCTGCGTGTTCTGCTCGTACGGCTCGGTGCCCTGCCCGCCGGTGCAGGCGGCGCGCGCGGGCGATCCGGATGCCGCTTCCTGCTGCGGATGAGCTCGGAGCCGGTCGCTCACGAAACCATGGCCGCGGCTTGCTTGCCGCTGAACGCCGCGGAGAACATTTTTCGCAGGCCGTCGAGGTCGTAGGGCTTGCGCAGCACGAAAAAACCTTCATGCAGCGCCGCGTCGGCGCTGCTGCTGTAGCCGGTGGTGAGCACCACCGGAATGTCCGGCCGCAACCGGCGGGCTTCGCGTGCGAGCTCGACCCCGTTCATCTCGCCCGGCATCAGGATATCGGAAAAAATCAGCTCGATCGGCTTGCCGGCGACGAGCATCGCCAGAGCCTCCTTGGCGGTCGCGGCGTGCTCGACCGCAAATCCGAGCTGGTCGAGATAGGAGCGGCATACTTCGGCGATCTCGTCATTGTCCTCGACCAGGAGCACGGTTCCGCCTGCATGTTCGGCGAGGTGCAGTTCCTTGTCGCGAACCTCCGCGACCGGCTTCTCGCTGCTGATCGGCAGATACACCAGGACCGTCGTGCCCTTGCCGGGCGTGCTGTCGAGAACAACAGCGCCGCCGGACTGCCTGGCGAAGCCATACACCTGGCTCAGGCCCAGCCCGGTACCCTTTCCGACCTCCTTAGTGGTGAAGAACGGATCGAACACGCGCGGGAGAACTTCGCCCGGAATCCCGCGCCCGGTGTCGGTCATCGCAATCTCGGCGAAGGCGCCGGAAAGGTCCTCGGGCCCATGCTTGAGCTCCAGCCAGCGCACCCGGATCGACAGCCTGCCGCCGCCCGGCATGGCGTCGCGGGCGTTCACCGCAATGTTGAGGATCGCGAGCTCGAATTCGGCCGGATCGACCTTCACCGGACACGTCGTGCGCGGCACCTCGATGACGAGCTCGATGTCGCCGCGCAGCGACGGATTGAGCAGGTCCCGGAATTGCGGAATCCGCTGCGACAGATCGATCACTTGCGGGGCAAGCGCCTGCCGGCGCGCGAACGACAGGAGCTGGCGCGTCAGGTTCTCGCCGCGCTTCGCAGCGCTCGCGATCATGTCGAGATAGCGCACGTCGTCGGCGTCGCGCTTGCGGCGCAGCAGGCGCTGGACGCCGCCGGAGACGATCGTGAGCAGATTGTTGAAATCGTGCGCCACGCCGCCGGTCAATTGCCCGATCGCCTCCATGCGCTGCCCCTGGCGGAGCGCCGCCTCGGCGATCTCCCGCCGCTCGGCTTCCTCGTGCAGCTTGCGGGTGCGGGCGAGCGCGAGCGCGAGGCTCACCACCATGATCGCCGTCGCCGGCAGGCCGAACGCCAGGCGGCCCAGCATCACGGAGCGCCATTCGCGGCGAATGATCCGGGTCTCGATCCCGGCGCTGAGATAGATCGGACGGTCGCCGAGCTTTCGCGTGGCAATGCGCCGCTCGATGCCGTCGATGGGCGAGAGTGACGTGAACACCCCGCCGAGGCGGCTCACCGCAATGGTTCTCCGGAACGCGGAGCTCTCGTCCAGCCGCAGGCTGCGGTCTGCCGGCGTCGGATAGCGCGCCAAGAACCTGCCGTCCTCGCGCACCATGGAGAATTGCGACCCCGGCAGCCGGCCGATCTGGGCATAGAAACGCTCAAATTCGGCCGGCCGGATGCCGATGCGCACGACGCCGGCAAACGCGCCTTCCGGCGTCGACCTGCGCCTGCTGACGGTGAAGAATTGATCGGTCGCCAGACGGGGATCGCGGGAAATCAGAACCTCGCCGACGTAGGCGCCGGCGCCTTGCTCGATTTGAACTCGGAAATAATCGCGATCCGCGGCGCTCAACTCCCGCGGCACCGGATAGAGCAGGCTGGAAACGAGAGGATGCCCATCGCGATCGAACAGCACGATCGATTGGATCTCCGGCGCGGTATCGTCGATCGCTTTGAGCTGGAGGTGATACGCCGCCTGGTCCGCAAGGATGCGCTCGTCCGCAACGTCCCGAAACAACTGCGCGACGTGGAGGAACGCGAGGTCGACCGCCTCGAACACTTTCGAGGCATGCTCGTGCACGACCTCGAGCGAGCGTTCGATCCGCTCGTCGGCGGTCTTCTGCGCCGCAAGATAATCGCCCCAGGACGCATAGGCGAACAGCACGAGCGGCAGAACCACCGTCCCGGCGATCGCCAGGTACAGGAGCCGCAGTGCTGCGCTTTGTGCCGGCCGCATGTCCGTTTCCGTGTCCGCAAATACCTACCACAGGCTCGGGGGGAATTGCCCCGGTTGCCCAAAGCTCGCTATTTGCAGGAGGTGCATGGGGCAACACCACGCCCTCCTTTGCAACCTCCGTGCATCCCGCTGGGCAAGATGCAGATGAGCCGCAATGGTGCACAAGGGAAACGCCGAAATTGAAATAGCGCATGCCGCCGCATTCGCCGCAGTGTCGCCGCATTGCGCCGGTTTCGTGACGGGAGCCCCTGGTGAATAGTCCGCGTACAGGGCATGGCCGCCGGCTCGCGCGCGCGCTGATCGCGCTCGGCGCAGTGCTTCCGCTCGAAGCTCACCCCGAAGACGGGACATTCATGGCGGGCGCCTGCAAGTTCGAGACGATCGGCCCCGGCGTCGTGACCGGGGTCGTTGACGCTCGCACCTTGCTGCTCGATGGCGGCCGCGAGGCGCGGCTTGCCGGCATCGAGACCGCGGCGACTTCGCCAAATGCAGGTCCCGGTGAGATTCTGCGGTCGCTCGTCGGTCGCACTGCGACGCTGCGGCGGATCGGCGCCGAGCAGGACCGCTACGGGCGCCTGCTCGTTCATCTCTTCGTTGCCGAAAACGGCTCCGAGCGCTGGATCCAGGCGGACCTCATCGAGCGCGGCCGAGCCCGGGTGGCGCCGCGGGTCGGCGACCGGGGGTGCGCCCGCGAGCTGCTGGCGCGCGAAAGCAAGGCGCGCGAAGCCAAGCTTGGCGTGTGGGCGGAGCCGATTTATGGCATCATGCGGGCGGCCGAGCCGGCGGCGGTCGCCGCCGCGCGCGGCCGTTTCGCGATCGTCGAGGGCAAGGTGCTGTCGGTTCGGGAAAGCGGAAGCACCATCTTCGTCAATTTCGGCCGGCGCTGGACACAAGATTTCGTGGTCACCGTTGCCAAGCGCAATGAGCGCGGCTTTGCGGCGGCGGGAGTAGCGCCGGTCCGACTGCAGGGTCGGCGCGTCCGCGTCCGGGGTATCGTCGAGCAACGGGGCGGGCCGTGGATCGAAGCTACGCATCCGGAGCAGATCGAGATTCTGGAGCGCAACTGACGTAGGGGCGGGGGTGAAAGCGTTCGCGCACCGACAACGGACACGGCCGGCGCCGTGGCGCTCCCTCGCGGGGCCGCTCGCGCTTGCGCTCGTGCTCGCCGGATGCGCAGCCAGCGGGCGGTTCGATCCGCAGGTCGTGGCGGCACTTCCCGAGCCCACGAAGCAGGCCGAAACCAGCCCGGCCGCGCAGCGCGAACACCAGCGGATTCTCGCCGCCTACGGCGGCACCTACCAGGACGCGCGCGTCGAGGCGCTGATCGCGAAGACCGTGGAGCGCCTGGTCGCGGCCTCCGAGCGCCCCGATCTGCATTATCGGGTCACGCTGCTCAATTCGGCGTCGGTCAACGCCTTCGCGCTGCCCAATGGCCATCTCTATGCGACCCGCGGGCTCGTCGCACTTGCCAACGACAATGCCGAGCTCGCTTCCGTGCTGGCGCACGAAATGGCGCATGTGATCGCACGCCATGCGGCGATCCGCGAGGATCAGGTCAAGCAGGCGGCGCTGGTCAGCCGCGTGGCGAGCGACGTGTTCAACGATCCGCAGATGGGGGCGCTGGCGCTGGCCAAATCGAAGATCGCGCTTGCGACCTTCTCGCGCGCCCAGGAGCTCGAAGCCGACGGCATCGGGGTCGGCATTTCATCGCGCGCGGGCTTCGATCCCTATGGGGCGGTGCGGTTCCTCAATTCGCTCGGCCGTAACGCCGAGCTCAGGCCGCAATCGGGCCTGAGCGCTGATCCGCGCTATCTGGACTTCCTGTCCTCGCATCCGGCCACGCCGGAACGCGTGAAAATCACCCAGGCCAATGCCCGGCAATATTCCGCGCCCGGCAGCGGCGAGCGGGAGCGTGCCGCGTATCTCGGCAGCATCGACGGGCTGGTCTACGGCGAGGACCCGAGCGAAGGCTTCGTGCGCGGCCGGCGCTTCGTTCATCCGCGGCTCGGCTTCACGTTTCTCGCCCCAAGCGGCTTCGCGCTCGACAACACGGCGCAGGCGGTGCTCGGGGTCAACCAGAGCGGGGGCGAGGCGCTGCGTCTCGACGTGGTCCAGGTGCCGGCCGAGCAGAGCCTCGCCAATTACCTGACCTCCGGCTGGATCGAGAACATCGACCGCAGTTCGATCGAATCCACGAATATCAACGGCTTTCCGGCCGCCACGGCGATCGCCAAGGGCGAGGAATGGACCTTCCGCCTCTATGCCCTGCGCTTCGGCAGCGACGTCTACCGGTTCATTTTTGCCAGCAAGCAGCAGAGCCCGGAGATCGATAAGGCCTTCCGCGACGCGGTTGCGAGCTTCCGGCGCATGACGCTCGCCGAGATCGAGGCGGCAAGGCCGCTGCGGCTGAAAATCGTGACGGTCAAGCCCGGCGACACGTCCGAGCATCTGGCGGCCCGGATGGCGATGCCGGACCGGGCGCTCGAGCGCTTCCTGGTGCTCAACGGGCTGCAGCCCGGACAGGCGCTCAAGCCCGGCGATCAGGTGAAGCTGGTAGTGGAATGAGGAGCGTTCGCCTCGCGCCGCAGGCGGGGAGAGCGAGAAGCGGCGGTCCGGAACGAAAAAGGCCCGGCGAAACGGCCGGGCCTTTCTGCATCTCGTCGCCGATCAGGCCGCTTCGTCCTCGACCAGCGCCTCGGCGGCCTCGCCTTCAGGCTTGGGGCCGCGGCGCGGCCCTTTGGCAAGCGCCGCCTCGATCTCCTTGATGGCCTCGGTCTCGGTGATGCGCTGGACTGCGGCGATTTCACGCGAGAGCCGGTCGAGCGCGGCCTCGTAGAGCTGGCGTTCGCTGTAGGACTGCTCGGGCTGGGATTCCGACCGGAACAGGTCGCGCACCACTTCGGCGATCGCGACGATGTCCCCGGAATTGATCTTCGCCTCGTATTCCTGGGCGCGGCGCGACCACATGGTGCGCTTGATCCGCGCGCGGCCCTTGAGCGTCTCCAGCGCGCGCTTCACGATCGGCGGCTCGGCGAGCTTGCGCATGCCGACCGAAGCGATTTTCGCGGTCGGCACCCGGAGCGTCATCTTGTCCTTGACGAAATTGATGACGAACAGCTCGAGCTTGTAGCCCGCGACCTCCTGCTCCTCGATCGAGACGATCTGGCCGACGCCGTGGGCCGGGTAAACGATGAACTCGCTGGTCTTGAACCCTTGCCGCTGGGTCGCACGCGGAATGACGCGCTCGGGCAGAGCCTGGACGGGCTCCGGCGCACGCGGGGACGGACGGAGGGCCTTCTTGTTCTTCGCGATCATGCCGCTCGGAGCTCCTTTGTTCGGCTTGGTGCGGGCCACGGTCTTGGCCTTGCGTGCAGCGGGACGAGCGGCGTTTCGCGACGAAACGGCCTTGCTCCGCCTATTCCGGGCGGCAGCCTTTCGCGCAGTACTTTTCTTCGGACGTTGACGTGCTTTTCCTGCCACAGCTCGCGCGTGGATGTTCACGCTCCTCTACGGCGGTTCCTCGAAAGTCGTCCCGAAAAAATACGCTCCCCACCGGGAGCGCCTCGGGCTTCATGTTTGGCTGCTATATATACCACATTTGCCGCAAAAATCAATGCTTTGCGGCACTGCAAAACCGATTTTTCAGCGCCAAACGACCAAATCCCGGGTAGCGGTTAACACCGAGGATCGGTGCCAAAACGGCTCAAATCAGTCCCCGGTTCCCGGATTCGGGGAAAAATGCTGCTCTTTGCCCTCGACCCCCTCCCATTCCTTGGCGTCCGCAGGGGCGTCTCGCTTTACCGTGATATTGGGCCAGCTCTTGGCATATTCGGCGTTGAGGCTCAGCCATTTCTCCAGGCCGGGCTCGGTATCGGGCTTGATCGCCTCAACCGGACATTCGGGCTCACAGACCCCGCAATCGATGCACTCGTCGGGATGAATGACGAGCATGTTCTCACCCTCGTAGAAGCAGTCCACGGGGCAGACCTCGACACAATCCATGTATTTGCATTTGATACAGGATTCGTTGACGACGTAGGTCATTGCGGCTCCGGTTCGGCGTCCACGCCCGGTGCTAGCCCAGGCGCAGGTGCCGTGCAAGACATCGGACGAATCGGGCTCGGTCGACTCAGCAAGGCCTCCAATCGAGACGATTTAGGCGGGTTCGTGCCCGACAGGCTCGCCGCCTCCTGCGGTCACACCCAATTCCTCGTACAGCAGTCGTGCCGCCGCGCCCGACCCGCGCTGGCCGGCAAAGCCGGCCACCTTCAGCACTCGGACCCCCTGATAGAGCGAGATCGTCACCACGTCTCCCAAGCGCAGCATCCGGCTTGCTACTTTCACTCTGTGGCCGTTCACCCGGACATGACCGGATGCCGCAAGGTCCGCCGCGGCCGCCCGGGTACGCACGACGCGGCTGTGCCACAGCCATTTGTCGATTCGCTGGCGGTCGATCAATCGGCTGCTCACCTCAAATATTCACCGTGCCGACGCTGAACAACGGGGCGCGTTCCCTGGCCGCATCGGATCAGGGGCGCTCTTTGCTGCCGGCTTCGAGCTGCGCCTTGAGCGCGGCGAGCTTGGCAAACGGGGAGTTCGGGTCGGGTGCCCGTTCGCGCCGCTCCTTGGCCTCGCTTCTGGGTTGACCCGATGGGCTCCGCGTTCTTTCCCGCTCGGGCCGACGCTGCCGCGCACCCGGTGCGCCGGCCGCGGCTTTCTCCGCAACGGCTTGCGCTTGCGGGGGAGGACGTTTGCCGGCTGCAGCCGCAGCGGGAGAATCGCGGCGCTCATCCGTCCGCTCGCGCCGGCGCGAGCCGCGGGGCCGGGTCCGATCGCCGCGGCGATGCTCGGGGCGGCCGGGCCGCCAGACTTCGATCATCTCCTCGGGGTCGACCGGCCTGCTCTCGGGCCGTGCCCCATCGAGACCCGGGCCGGCATCGGCGGGAACCAATGGGTCCATGGGTCCGGCGAGCACGGGTGCCTCAGGGGTCTGCGCGCCAGCGTCGACATCGCGCTGCGCCGCCTCGGTCGGTGCGGTGAGCGCGCTCGGCTCCGGCTCCGCGGCACCTTGCTGTTCCGGCGGGCCTGGCGGGGACGAGGCAGCGCTTTGCTCTTTTGTCGGCTGCTCCGGTTTGGATTGCGAAGGCTGAGGCGCCTCTCCCGCCGATTCCGGCGGCTTGGGGCGCTGCTCCATTCGATAGCCGAGCGAGCGCAGGATCGAGGCGAAATCCTCTCCCGAGGTCCCGGTCAGCGAGGTCATGGATCCGGTCACGACGAAACCGGAGCCGTCGACGACACCGGCAGGCGTGGCGCCCGGCGTGCCGGGACGCCAAGCAAGCAGCGGACGGATCAGGTCCGCAAGCCGCTCGAGAATGTCCACCCGTACCGCGCGTTCGCCGCAGACCCGATACCCCACGACGCGATAGAGCGACTTCGGCAGCTCCTTGTCGACCGGGACCGAGGTGCGGCCGTTGGCGGCCAGACCCGGAAGCGTGTCGGCGCCCTTGAGCTCGGGATCCGCATGCTTGATCGCCCACAATTGCGCGGCGAGGACCCGCGGGGCGGGCTTGAGCAGCGCCGGCACGTATACGTGGTAGGCACCGAACCGCACGCCGTATTTCCGCAGCATGGCGCGGGCGGCCTGGTCGAGCGTCTTGACCTCGTCGGCGACCTTGTGGCGCTCGAGCACCCCGAGGGATTCGACGAGCTGAAACGCCACCCCGCGCGCAATTCCGGTCACGTCCTCGGCGCCGGCGAGCTGAAACAACGGCCCGAGCAGCTTTTCGGTATGGGCCTTCAGCCACAATTCGAGCCGGCTTTGCACGGCATCGCGCGAAGCGCCGTTCAGGCGCTCGTCGGCGATCAAGCGGACACGTGGATGCAGCACATCCTCGCCGGCAATGAGCTTGGCGACCGGCTCGCCGGTCCAGCGGATCGTTGCGTCGGAAGCCAGCACGAACTGATCGTCCGCCGCCGATTGCAGCCGATGCGCGCGATTGTCGATCTCGCCGGCCAGCGCCTTTTGGGCGGCGGCGCGCAACGCCTTGGCTTCCGGTCCGGCGGCGGCAGGATCGGCCGCGAACTGAAAGCCCGCGAGCCGGCCGATGGCATGGCCTTCGACGAAGACCTCGCCAGTCTTGGTGATGTCGGTCTCCAGCATGGTGTTTTCTCTCAGCCGCCTCACCAGCGCGCTGGTCCGGCGATCGACAAAACGCTCGATCAGCCGCTGGTGCAGAGCGTCGGAGAGCTTGTCCTCGATACCGCGCGCCACTCCCTGCCAGTGCTCGGGATCGGCCAGCCAGTCCGCGCGATTGGCCGCAAAGGTCCAGGTTCTGATATGGGCGATGCGCGTCGACAGCGTGTCGATGTCGCCATCGGTGCGATCCGCCTGCGCGACTTGCCGGGCGAACCAATCCGTCGGAATCCTACCCTCTCCGATCAGAAATCCATAGAGCGTGACGACCAGCTCGGCATGCGTCGCCGGCGCGATCTTGCGATAGTCCGGAACCTGGCAGACCTCCCAAAGCCGCTCGATCGCGCGCGCGCCATGCGCCAGCTCGCGGACCTCGGGGTCGCGGCCGGCGTGCTCGAGCACCAGCACGTCCTCGGCGACAGGAGCCCGCGTCAGCCCGGTCTCGACCGGATTTGCGGCGAGCGAAGCCTGCAGGGCCCCGAGCGAGGAAAAATTCAGGTCCGTGTTGCGCCATTGCAGCACTTTGACCGGCTCGAACCGATGGCTTTCCAGCGCCTGCACCAATTCCGGCTCGAACGGCGGGCAACGACCCGTGCTGCCGAAGGTTCCGTCGCGCGATGCGCGTCCGGCGCGTCCGGCGACCTGCGCGAGCTCCGCCGGATTGAGCCGGCGGAATTGATAGCCGTCGAACTTGCGGTCGGACGCAAACACCACGTGATCGACGTCCAGGTTGAGCCCCATGCCGATGGCGTCGGTGGCGACCAGGTAATCGACCTCGCCGGCCTGATAGAGCTCGACTTGTGCGTTGCGCGTGCGCGGGGAAAGCGCGCCGAGCACCACCGCCGCGCCGCCGCGTTGCCTGCGGATCAACTCGGCGATGGCGTAGACTTCTTCAGCCGAGAACGCGACGATCGCCGAACGCCGCGGCAGCCGCGTGATCTTCTTCTCGCCCGCGTGGGTGAGCAGGGAGAGTCGCGGGCGACTCACGATGTTGGCGCCGGGCAGCAGCTTTTCCACGATCGGCCGCATGGTGGCGGCGCCGAGCATGAGAGTTTCCTCTCGACCGCGCCGGTGCAGCATCCGATCGGTGAATACATGGCCGCGTTCCAGATCCGCGCCTAGCTGAATCTCATCCACCGCCAGAAATGCGACGTCGAGATCGCGCGGCATGGCTTCCACGGTGGAGACCCAGAACCGTGGGTTCGCTGGTTTGATCTTTTCCTCGCCGGTGACGAGCGCGACCGCTTGCTCGCCCACCGCGCCGACGATCTTGTTGTAGACCTCGCGCGCGAGAAGCCGCAGCGGCAGGCCGATGATCCCCGAGGAATGCGCCAGCATCCGCTCGATCGCCAAATGGGTCTTGCCGGTGTTGGTCGGTCCGAGAACGGCTGTCACGCCGACGCCGCGGGCGCGAACCTCACGGCTCGAGGTCGCCGGAAAGGTAAAACTCATGGCGAAGGCACGCGGGCGAGCCGCTCGACGGCGATCACGGGGCGCCCGCTCCGGCAAGAGCGTCTTGGTTCGGCCAGCCGCATTCCCTCTGAATCTTGTGCGCAGGGCATTTTCGCTTGCAAGCGAGCTTTCGAATGGAGGAGTTCGCAACCCGCGTCGCCTTCACGAACTGTCTCACGATGCGACGCAATGCGGACCGCCGTTAAGCCTTGGAACGAGTCCCGAACGAAACGCGGCCGAATCGCTGACTCGGCCGATTTCAGATTTCGTTCTCTCCATATATCGGCGAGCCAGTCGGCTCAGCTACTAGATGGGGTGCCACTGCGCTCCTCATAAGCCCCTTCATTGCGTTGTGCGGTTAACCTTTGCCCGCATCACACGATCATGCCGGAGTCAACCCCGCGGCTGCGGCTAAAACTCGTTGTCAACCGATACATTCCGTCGCAGTGCTACTGGGTCTTGAGGTCCGAGAAACCTGTGTCCGCTCGAGAAGCGGAAACGGCGGTCGTGAACTGGGTGGCCTGGAGCACCGCGGGCCCGATCGGCGTCGGCACGTACATGCGGAACGGTGCGAGCACGCGCGTGCCGGCGATCGGTGCGAACCAGATCTCGATGTCGCGCTGCTCCATCAGATATTTGATCGCGAACCGGGCGGGACGGTGTCCCGCAATCGGCCGATAGGCCACGCCGCAGACTACGACCGGACCCTGGTAACCGTGCTCCCCCTTGGCCTCGTCCATGCGCTTGAAGGAAAGCGCCAAGTCGAAGCGCTGGTAGCCGTCGAAGATCGGCAGCGTGCGCCGGCAAGCCTCGGGCGACACCACCTCGCCGTTGCCCTGGATACCGATCAGCGCGGCACTCATGGGATCGACGACGCCGCGGCGATGCGCTTCGGTCAGCGGTATCCGATCCGGACTCGGCGTTACCGCCGGCTCGGCAACGAGATCCGTTACCGCGCCGGAATTCAATCTCATGCGCACCTCGGAACTGCGGCGATCGTAGGCGGTATGGGCCGCATAGGCCGCCGGCACCAGGCGAGCTCCCGCCATGGCGCCCTCGGCGGTCGCGGTGCCGTCGCCTCGGGTGATCGCTCGCATCAGCCCGGCGACCCGGCCATCGGCAACGGCCGAGTACTGGCGATCGCGAATCTCGACGGTCCACGCGCCCTTGCCGATCGGAATACCGGCGAGCGTCGCCGCATAGTGGGCCTCGAGCTTGCCCTGGGCCCGGCCGAGCGCCGGCCCGGCGATCGCCAGCGCCGAGCCCAAGAGCATGCTCAGAAGCCCAACCCGCCAGCGGGGGCGGCATGCTCCGCCGGTCGGCGATGCTCTGTTAGGGGCTGGACGCATGCGGTGCCTGTTTCGGCCGCCAAGTTCCCGCAGGCCCTGGCTGCGGTGCTGATCGGCCCCGAATGCGTCGAATCTGTGATGCCTGCGCCTGCGTTTCGCTCGCCTTGACGGTCGCCGGTGGCGTTGACTATACGTCCGCAACCCTTCCGGGCTCTTCGGGTTGGGCTGAGCGCTCGCCTGCAAGGCGGATCTCCGGCTCGGGTCCAATGAATCGATGGAGGAACTCGGCCCGAGAGTTCCGCCGAGACGGAGTTTCACGTCATGTCCCGCCGCTGCGACCTGACCGGCAAGACTGCGCAGACCGGCCACAAGGTGAGCCATTCCAATCGCAAGACCAAGCGGCGGTTCCTGCCCAATTTGTGCAACGTCACCCTGATGTCCGACGCGCTCGGCCGCTCGGTGCACCTGCGAGTCTCGGCGAACGCGCTCAAGTCGATCGATCATCGCGGCGGACTCGACGCGTTCCTGGCCAAGGCCAAGGACGAGCAATTGGCCCCGAAGGTGCTCGAGCTCAAGCGCCAAATCGCCAAGAAGCGCGCCGCGGGCTAACAAACCTCTCTCGCCGCGAGCAGCGAGGAAGAACCCGCTCCTCGGCTCACGCTACGCGTCGGCGCGGGTTGGGCAGACGCGGTTCCGCCGGCGCCTGCTCGTCGAACAGCTCGGCCAGCTTATCGGTCATCGCGCCGCCCAGTTCCTCCGCGTCGACGATCGTCACCGCGCGGCGGTAGTAGCGGGTCACGTCGTGGCCGATCCCGATCGCGATCAGTTCCACCGGCGAGCGCGTCTCGATATCCTCGATCACCCAGCGCAGGTGGCGCTCCAGATAATTGCCGGGGTTCACGGAAAGCGTCGAATCGTCGACTGGCGCGCCGTCGGAAATCATCATCAGGATCTTGCGGGTCTCGGCGCGGCCGAGCAGGCGCTTGTGCGCCCAGTCGAGCGCCTCGCCGTCGATGTTCTCCTTCAGCAATCCCTCGCGCATCATCAGGCCGAGGTTCTTGCGCGCGCGCCGCCACGGCGCATCGCCGGCCTTGTAGATGATGTGGCGCAGATCGTTGAGCCGGCCCGGGTTGGCCGGCTTGCCGGCGGCAAGCCACGCCTCGCGCGATTGACCGCCCTTCCAGGCCCGGGTGGTGAAACCGAGGATCTCCACCTTGACCCCGCAGCGCTCCAGCGTGCGCGCCAAAATATCCGCACAGGTGGCCGCGACCGTAATCGGCCGCCCGCGCATCGAGCCGGAATTGTCGAGCAGCAGCGTTACGATGGTGTCGCGGAAATTCGTGTCCTTCTCGTGCTTGAACGACAAAGGATGCAGCGGGTCGACAATCACCCGGGAAAGGCGCGCCGGATCCAACACCCCTTCCTCGAGGTCGAACTCCCACGCGCGGCTCTGCTGCGCCATGAGCCGACGCTGCAGGCGGTTGGCGAGCCGGGCGACCACCCCCTGCAGATGCGACAGCTGCTTGTCGAGATAGCCGCGCAGCCGATCGAGCTCTTCCGGCTCGCACAGATCCTCCGCCGCGACGATCTCGTCGAATTTGCCAACGAATGCCCGATAATCCGGCCCATGCGGCTCGTTCGGCCCGGAATGACGCGGGCGCCACGGCTCGCTCGCCGTCTCCGCGTCGCTCATGTCGGCATCCTGGGGCATGTCGGCGGCTGGAGCGTCGGCCGCCTCGGCGGCGCCTTCCGGCAATTCCTCGGCGGCAACCTCCGCCTCCTCGACCGTCATGCCGTCGGCCTCATCCGACTCCCTGGCTTGACCGTCATCGCCCGCCTCGTCGGGCCTCAAATCCTGATCGCGGCTCTCCTGCTCGTCCTCCTCGGAATCGTGGCGGCGCTCCTCCCCCATTTCCAGGGAATCGAGCAGGTCATGCACCACATCGCCGAAGCGGCGTTGATCCTCGACCAGCCTGCCCAGTCGATCGAGATCGCGGCCGGCGCGATCCTCGATCCAGGGACGCCATAGGTCCACGAGCTTTCTGGCAGCGGGGGGCGGCGCATGACCGGTGAGCCGTTCGCGCACCATCAGGGCTACGGCGTCCTCGATGGGAGCGTCGGCGCGATCCGTGATGTCGTCGAACTTGCCGCGATGAAAACGGTCGTCCAGCATCGCCGCGAGATTTCGCGCCACTCCCTCCATGCGGCGCGCCCCGATGGCTTCGACGCGGGCCTGCTCGACGGATTCGAACACCGAGCGGGCCTGCTGGCCGCCCGGCATCAGCCGCCGATGCACCGTCGGATTGTGGCAGGCGAGCCGAAGCGCGATCGAATCCGCGTGACCGCGGACGATCGCCGCCTCGCGCCCGCTCAGCTTGCGCGGCGGCTCGGGCAGGCGAGCCTTGCCGGCGGCCAGGCCCGGACGCTCGGCGGCGAATCCGACCTCGAGCTCGGGCCGCTTGGCGATGGCGCGAAGGCAGCTCGCAACCGCACGCTTGAACGGCTCCGTCGGAGCCTCTCTTGCGGGATTCTTGACCTTTGAATTGGAGCTCATGGTGCTCGCTCTCCCGCGGGAGAGCAATTCAGCTCAGCGCGACGTTCACCGAGGATTCCGCGAGCTCGGTGTTGAAGCAGCGCTGGTAGAATTCGGCAACGATCGGTCGCTCCAGCTCGTCGCATTTGTTGAGGAAGGTGACGCGGAACGCAAAACCGAGGTCGCCGAAGATGTCGGCATTCTCCGCCCAGGTAATCACGGTGCGCGGGCTCATCACCGTCGAGATATCGCCGTTCATGAAGGCATTGCGCGTGAGATCCGCAACGCGCACCATCTTGCTGATGGTGTCGCGTCCCTCCGCCGTGCGGTAAGAGCGCGCCTTGGCGAGAACGATGTCGACCTCGTTGTCGTGCGGCAGATAATTGAGCGTGGTCACGATCGACCAGCGGTCCATCTGTCCCTGGTTGATCTGCTGCGTGCCATGATAGAGGCCGGTGGTGTCACCCAGCCCGATGGTGTTGGCGGTCGCGAACAGCCGGAACGCCGGATGCGGGCGAATCACCTTGTTCTGATCGAGCAACGTGAGCTTGCCCGAGACTTCGAGCACGCGCTGGATCACGAACATCACGTCCGGACGGCCGGCGTCGTATTCGTCGAACACCAGCGCGACGTTGTGCTGAATCGCCCATGGCAGAATGCCGTCGCGGAATTCGGTGACCTGCAGGCCGTCGCGGATGACGATCGCGTCCTTGCCGATCAGGTCGATGCGGCTGATGTGGCTGTCGAGGTTGACGCGCACGCACGGCCAATTCAGCCGCGCCGCAACCTGCTCGATATGCGTGGATTTGCCGGTGCCGTGATAACCGGTGACGATGACCCGGCGATTCTTGGCGAAGCCGGCGAGGATCGCTAGCGTGGTCGGGCGATCGAAGCGATAATCCGAATCGACATCCGGCACGTGCTCGTCGGGTTCGGAATACGCCGGCACCTGCATGTCGCTGTCGATGCCGAACACCTGCCGAATCGACACCTTCATGTCCGGCAGCCCCATCGGTTCCTGGGTCGCAATATTGTTCATTCCGCCTCCGTGTCCCGGAACGCGCCGAGATCCGCTTTGGTTCGGCCGTGCGGCACCGGCCGATTCCCCCAAACTAGCAGGAACACCCCGCCAAAGAGAAATCCCGCCGCCCGAATCAGCACCAGCCTACGGACTTCAGATAATTGTAGGCCTGAATGATCTCCCGCAACTGGTCCTCGCAGGAGCGGTCGCCGCCGTTCGCGTCGGGATGATGGCGTTTCACCAGGACCTTGAACCTGGCCTTGATATCGGTGGAGCTCGCGCTCGCTTCCAGCCCCAGCACGTCGAGCGCCTTGCGTTCGGCGTTGCGCACGACGCGGCCCTCGGATGCGTTGCGCTCGGCCTGGAACCGCGAAGCGCCGCTTGGATCGCGGAACAATCCGAATGGATCGTCTGCGAAAAACTGCCAATTTCCGTTCTGCGGCCCGCCCGCGGCGGAATGCTTGCCGTTTACGCCGATCTTCCAGGTCGGACGATGGCCGGTGATGGCCTCTTTCTGGTAACGAGAAATCGCGTCTTCGCTCATCCCGGCAAAAAAATTGTACGAATGATTGTAATCGCGCACGTGATGAAGGCAGAAGCGCCAATATTCGCCCTCCCGCAGGCGCCCCTTCGGCGCGCGATGGGTGGCGTCCTCGCGGCAATCGGGCCAGTCGCAGGCCGGATAGCCCACTTGCGGGCGGCGGTCCTCTGCAGGCTTGACCCGGATACGGTCGAACAGGGGCGAGTCGAATTTCATGGCCACCGATTATGCGAAACGGACACTGCCGGCCGCAAGCGGTTGAATGGGCATAGGCCGGCTTTTGCGGCGCGGCGGAACCCGGTATCGCCCTCTTTTTGCTCCGCGCTGGGGCAAAACCGGCCATTGACCGGATAAATCCGGCCGCTTAAGCCCAATCCATGCGGCTTGCCGAACTCATCACACGCAAGTTGACCGAAGCTTTCGCTCCGGAAAGCGTGCGGGTGATCGACGAATCCCACCAGCACGAAGGCCATGCCGGCCACCGGCCGGGCGGCGAGAGCCATTTCCGCCTGTATATTGTGTCGGAGGCGTTCCGTGGAAAGAGCCGGCTGGAGCGCCACCGCATGATCAATGCGGCGCTCGTGGCCGAGCTCAGCGGCGGCGTGCACGCGCTCGCAATCCATGCCGCGGCTCCGGGCGAAGGACTTGCCTGATGCTCACAGGGCCCGCGCCGGCTGCGGCCTGCGGCCCAGCGGCGTGATCCGCAAACCCGTGATGCGGTTGCGGTCGCGGCGCAGCACCTGAAAACGAAACCCGTGGAACGTGAAGCTTTGACCCGGCTCCGGGATCGAACGGGCTTCGTGAATCACCAGGCCGGCGATGGTGGTGGCTTCCTGGTCGGGCAGGTTCCAGTCCATGGCCCGATTGAGATCGCGGATCGGCACGCCGCCATCGACCGTGACGGAGCCGTCGAGCTGCGGCTTCACCCCTGGAACCGCGACATCGTGCTCGTCCTCGATGTCGCCCACGATCTCCTCGAGAATATCCTCGAGCGTGACGAGGCCCATGACCTCGCCGTACTCGTCGACGACCAGGGCGAACGGAGTCTTGCGGCGGCGAAAGGCCTTGAGCTGCTCGGCGAGCGGCGTCGTATCCGGCACGAACCAGGGCGGCAGCGCGACCGCGGCGACGTCCACTTTGGAGAGATCGCCCCCGGCGGCCTGGATCGCACGCAATAGATCCTTGGCGTGCAGGATCCCGACGATGTTTTCCGGGCTGTCCCGCCACAACGGAACCCGGGTCACCGGCGCGGCGAGCACCTCGCGCACGATCTCCTCGGCCGGCTGATCGGCGTCCACCATGATCATTTCGGTGCGATGGACCATCACGTCGGAGACTTCGAGCTCGCGCAGATCGAGCAGCCCCCCGAGCATGTCGCGATCGAGCTTTTCCACGCTCCCCTCACGATGCAGCAGATCGACCGCGCCGCGCAGCTCCTCGTGCGCGGAGAGGATCGGCAGATTCTCGCCGATGCGGATTCCGACCAGCGACAGGATCCACCGCACCAAAGCTTCGATCGCCATGAGCACCGGGCCGAACAGGCGCACCACCCACTCGATCGGCTTGGCGACGATCAGCGCGATGCGATCGGGCGCGTTGATCGCCGCGGTCTTGGGCAGCACTTCGGCGAAGACCACCAGCAGGACGGTCATGAAGACGGTCGCATAGATCACGCCCACGTCGCCGAACCAGCCGAGAAAGATACCGGTGGCCAGCGCAGAGGCCGCAACATTGACGGCGTTGTTGCCGAGCAGCAGTGCGCCGATGAACCGTTCCCGCGTCTGCAGCAGGCGATTGACGATCGCGGCCCGCCGGTTGCCCTGCTTCTCGAGCCGCAACATGCGCGCGCGCGAGGAGGCCGTGAGCGCCGTCTCGCTGCCCGCAAAGAAGAACGAGAGCAGGACGCACAACAGAACGATGAGGGCGGCCAGCCAGTCCGGAAGGTTCATGGCTCTGCAAGTTTCTCGGCGAGGAAGGCGCGGACCTGCGAGGCATCGACGTCCGTGGCGACGAAACTTGCGCCGATGCCGCGCGCGAGGATGAAGGTGAGCTTGCCGCGCCGCACCTTCTTGTCCTGGGCCATCAGCTCCATCAGCCCGTCGGCTCCCGGCAGGCTGTCGCGGATCGATGCCGGATGCGTCGGCAGACCCGCTGCCGCCAGATGCCGCGCGACGCGCTCGGCCTCGCCTTGCGGCAGCAGGCCCAGCCGGGCGGAGAACGCGAACGCAAGCACAAGCCCGATTGCGACCGCCTCGCCATGGAGCAGGCGATCGGAAAATCCGGCGGCAGCCTCCAGGGCGTGCGCGAACGTGTGGCCGAGATTGAGCAAGGCCCGCTCGCCGCTTTCGCGCTCGTCGCGGACGATGATGGCGGCTTTGGCGCGGCAGCTCTTTGCGATCGCGTGCTCGCGCGCGGGAGTTCTTGCGAACACCTCACGCCAGTTCGCTTCGAGCCAGGCAAAAAATCCGGCATCGTTGATCAGGCCGCATTTGACGACCTCGGCATAGCCGGCCCGGAACACGCGGGCCGGAAGCGTGTCGAGCAGCGCGGTATCGGCCACGACGAGGGCCGGCTGGTGGAAGACGCCGATCAAATTCTTGCCGTGGCGGGAATTGATCGCGGTCTTGCCGCCGAGCGCGGAATCGACCTGGGCGAGCAGGGTCGTCGGCACCTGAACGATCTCGAGGCCGCGCCGCACGATCGCCGCCGCGAAACCGGCAAGATCGCCGACCACGCCGCCGCCGAGCGCGACGACCACGTCGCCGTGTTCGACGCGGGCCGCGATCAAACCTTCGCAGACCTGCTCGAGCACGCTCCAGCTCTTCGAGCTTTCGCCCGGCGGCACGACCAAACGCGTGGAAGGGATGCCGGCGCGTTCCAGGGCGGCCTCGGCGGCGCCGAGATGGTGCGACGCCACGGTGGAATCGGTGATGATGGCCGCCGACGCGCCGGATCTCAGCGCCCCGATCCGCTCGCCCAGTCCGGCGAGGGCGCCGCGGCCGATGATGACGTCATATCCGCGAGCGCCGAGCGCCACGTGGACCAGGGCCGGTTCGCTCGAACGCACGGGGACCGTCATGACGATTTCTTGTCCTGCAGGGCGGCATCGTCCGGGCCGGCGCCGAGCCCCAGCCGGTGGGCGAGCGCCGCCAGGATCTCCTCGACGATGGTCTCATGCGGCACTTCCCGGGAGTGGACGCTGGCGTCGGCCTGGGCGTAGATCGGATCGCGCTCGGCCATGAGTTTCCGCAGCGTTTCCGCCGGGTCCGAGGTCTTGAGCAGCGGGCGATCGTTGCGACGCTTCACGCGCCGGAACAGCACGTCGAAATCCGCCTTCAGCCAGACCGTAACGCCGTTGCGGCGGATGATGCCGCGAGTCTCCGGGTTCATGAATGCGCCGCCTCCCGTCGCCAGCACCTGCGGTCCCGCCTCGAGCAGGCGTGTGATCACCCGCGTTTCGCCGGAACGGAAGGAAGCCTCGCCATAATTGGCGAAAATGTCCTCGATGGTCATGCCGGCCGCGGCCTCGATTTCCGCATCGGCGTCCACGAACGCAATGCCGAGCCGGGCGGCGAGCCTGCGCCCGATGGAGGATTTTCCCGCCCCCATCATGCCGATGAGCACGATCGAGCGTCTTCCGAGCGCCGCGATCAGCGCGGCTTCCGACGGCGAGGCGGTCATCTCCTTTTGCATGGCGGAGCGCACAATAGAACCTTTGCAGCCGGCGCCGCCACGTCCGCAACTCCTATACACCCGCGGCCGACCCACTTGCCAGTTGTGCCCGAACATGTTGGTTACGGATATTCGCGGAGAAACGGTTTGGCGATGTCCCGGGCAGCAGCGCGCCCGAGCGGGAACCATTAGGGATCACCGACATGCCAGGATATCCGCGGCAGACCGGCAATCGCCGCGCGTCGCGCGCGGGCGAGCGTTCCTGACATGCCGAGCCTGTTGCGCCTCCTCGTAGTCTTGGGCCTGCTCGGCGGATTGACCTATGCGGCGATGTTCGCGCTGGCGAATTTTGTCCAGCCCAGGCCGCGCGAGATTACGGTAACGATTCCCCAAGATCGGCTCGCTAAACCACATTGATGCCGCCCGGCGGGCGGCGTCCGGGAAATTTGTCGGGAACTGTCATGGCGCGATCGGCAAAATTGTCCGATGACAGGCTGATCGAGCTTTTTCTCGACATGCTGGCGGCCGAGCGCGGGGCGGCGAAGAATACGCTGCAGGCCTATGCCCGGGATCTTGCGGATTTTTCCGCGCACCTCGCCGCGTGCGGCCGCGCCATCGCGGGCGCCAAGAGCGAGGACGTGCGGGCCTATTTGACCGCCCTTGCCCAGCGCAAGCTTTCGCCGACCTCGGTCGCGCGCCGGCTCTCGGCGATTCGCCAGCTTTATCGTTTCCTGTACCTGGAGGGCCATCGCGCCGATAATCCGGCCGGTGCGATCGAGGGTCCCAAGCGGGGCCGTCCGCTGCCGAAAGTCCTGTCGATCGCCGAAGTCGACCGGCTGCTGGAGGCGGCCCGCGCCAGGCTCGAGCCTCCGGGCGAGCCGTTCCCCGAGCGGTTGCGCGCGGCGCGGCTCATCTGTCTGCTCGAAGTCCTATACGCGACCGGATTGCGGGTGTCCGAGCTCGTCGCGCTGCCGACTTCCGCGGGCTCGCGCGATGCGCGGGTGCTGATGGTTCGCGGCAAGGGCGGCAAGGAGCGGCTGGTGCCGTTGAACGACGCCGCCAAGCGCGCCATGGCCGAATATCTGGGCTTGCGCCGCGAAGCCGGTGAAGCGGCGAAAAGCCCGTGGCTGTTTCCCTCGTTCGGCGAGAGCGGCCATCTGACGCGCCAGCATTTTGCCCGCGAGCTCAAGGCGCTCTCGGCAAGCGCGGGGCTGCGGCCCGCGAGTCTCAGCCCGCATGTGCTGCGGCATGCATTCGCCAGCCATTTGTTGCAGAACGGGGCCGATTTGCGCTCGGTACAGATGCTGCTCGGCCATGCCGATATCTCGACGACGCAGATCTATACGCACGTGCTCGACGAACGGCTCAAGAGCCTGGTGCGCGATCTGCATCCGTTGGCCCAGGGCTGAGCGAGCGGCACGGCACGCCGTTTCTTGACTCCGACTCCGCTGCGGGCGAGTTTCGCCGCCCCGCGGCGGGGGCCGCCCGATAGGCTCGAACCGCCGGTCCTGGCTGCATGCGTACATACCTCGACTTCGAAAAGCCGGTCGCGGAGCTCGAAGCCAAGGTCGAGGAGCTTCGCGCCGCCGAGCCGGGCGGCGATCCGGCGGAAATCGCCGAGGAGATTGCGCGTCTGGAGCTCAAGGCCGGACAGGCGCTCAAGGAACTCTATGGCGAGCTCACCCCCTGGCAGAAGACGCAGGTCGCGCGCCATCCGCAACGGCCGCATTGCCTCGATTACGTGACCGCGCTGCTGAGCGATTTCACGCCGATGGCGGGCGACCGCAAATACGGCGAGGACGAAGCCATCATCGGCGGTTTCGGCCGGTTTCAGGGCGAGAGCATCTGCGTCATCGGACACGAGAAAGGGGCAACCACGGAAAGCCGGTTGCGGCACAATTTCGGCATGGCGCGGCCGGAGGGCTACCGCAAGGCGGCTCGGCTCATGGAAATGGCCGACCGCTTCGCCATCCCGGTGCTGGCGCTGGTCGATACGGCGGGCGCCTATCCGGGCATCGGCGCGGAAGAGCGCGGACAGGCCGAGGCCATCGCCCGTTCGACCGAGGCGTGCCTTGCACTCAAGGTACCCAATGTCGCCGTGATCCTTGGCGAAGGCGGGTCGGGGGGAGCCATCGCGATTGCCACCGCGAACCGCGTTCTGATGCTGGAGCACGCAATCTACAGCGTGATCTCCCCGGAAGGCGCCGCCTCGATCCTGTGGCGCGATACCGCGAAGGCGCAGGAAGCGGCCACCAACATGAAGATCACCGCCAAGGACCTGATTCGGTTCGGCATCATCGATGCCATCATCGAGGAGCCGGTCGGCGGCGCCCATCGCGATCCTCCGGCCGCCATCGCATCGGCCGGAGCGGCGATTGCCGAGGCGCTGGAAAATCTGCGGGGGCTCGACCGGGAAGCGGTGCGTCGGCAGCGGCGGGAGAAATTCTTAAGCATCGGCCGCAGTCTGTGACCGTACGTTTACGTTTCGTTCACGATTACCATTGTTCGATCAGTGAGGAGTCATTCTCCTGCCTTGCGATAGCCGCATCTTAAGGGTAACCATCGTCAGGATGGGGAGCGTGGATCGGTGGGGAGTCCCGCGTTGATAGCCTATTCGCCTTGGGTCCGGGGCACCATGGCCGCGGGCGTGCTTGCGCTTGCCGTGATGCTGGCCGGCTGCGAGACCGATGGCGTCGACATTTCGGCGAAGGCGCTCAAACCGCTGTCGCCGCAGATGCTTGCCGAGCTCGAGCGCAAGCACATGCCCAAGGAATCCCCGGTCCTGGTCCGCCTCTTCAAGGAGGAAGCCGAGTTCGAGCTCTGGAAGCAGGACGACGGCGGACGCTTCGCGTTGCTCGCGACCTATCCGATCTGCCGCTGGTCGGGCGAGCTCGGGCCGAAAGTCAAGCAAGGCGACCGCCAGGCGCCGGAAGGCTTCTATACGATCACGCCGGCGCAGCTCAATCCGAACTCGCATTATTATCTCTCCTTCGACATCGGCTATCCCAATGCGTTCGATCGCGCCCACGGCCGAACCGGCTCCAATCTGATGGTGCACGGCGACTGCTCCTCGGCCGGCTGCTACGCCATGACCGACGAGCAGATCGGTGAGATCTATGCGCTCGCCCGCGAATCGTTCTTCGGCGGCCAGCGCTCGTTCCAGGTGCAGGCCTATCCGTTCCGGATGACGCCCGTGAACATGGCCAAGCACCGCAACAATCCCAACCTGCCGTTCTGGAAGATGCTCAAGGAGGGCAACGACCATTTCGAAGTGATGCGGCTCGAGCCCAAGGTCGATGTGTGCGAGAAGCGCTATGTGTTCGATGCCGAGCCGCCGGCGAATGCCAGCCCGGGACGCCCGCTGAGCTTCAATCCGACGGGACGCTGCCCGGCCTATGAGGTGCCCCAGGAGCTCGCCGAGGCGGTCGCCGAGAAGCAAAAGCACGACGACATCAAGACCGCGGAGCTGATCGCCCGCGGCACGCCGGTAGCGCCGGTCAGGACCGGAATGGACGGCGGCATGAATCCGGCGTTCGCCGCCAAATACAAGACTACCCTCGTCCAGACCGCCGACGGCAAAATACGCACGCTGGTCGAGGAACGGGCGACCGGAACTACGCCGACCTATTCCGACCCGCCGCGCGAGCCCCAGCCGGCGGCCGACAATACCGTCGTGGCGAGCGCGTCCGCGCGGCCCGGTTCCGGAAATTTCTTCTCGCGATTGTTCGGAGGCGGGAGCGGCGAGGACACGAAGCCTCAGCCGGTCGCCGCGCAGCCCGCGCCAGCCTCGGCCGCAAAACCAGCGCCGGTGCGCACCGCGACGGCGGCGGCGACGGCCAAGCCCGCGGCCAAGCCCGAGCCCAGATCCGAGCCGAGGCAGGAAGCCCGGACGCAGCCGCCGCAGCCGCAGCCCAAGGCGCAGCAGTCGGCTCAGGCCAACCCGCAGCAAGGTGCGCAATCCGAGCAGCCCAAGGCCGCCGACCCGGCCTCGGCGTTCGCCGGCGGCGGTGTGATGGCCGGTGCACAGCCGGTCGTCCCCACCGGCAGCTTCGAGAGCCGCTGGTCCGCGATGCGGTAATCGCCGCTTCCCTCCGGGTCGGAATGAAAACGCCCCACAAAGGGGCGTTTTTTTGCGTGTCGAAATTCCTATGTCTTTGACTTTGAACCGGTAAATCGATTTCATTTCGTCAAATTGCGGCTTACACGTGTTCTATATATTTTTGCAACGAAAGATGGGTCATGGGCGGCGTTCCAACAGCTCGCGGGTGCGCCGCGTGTTGTCCGCAATGTCGAGCAGCAGAAAAATTACGCCGAAGACGATCACGGCCAGCACGAAACCGATGATCGCGCCGAGCATCATGCCCCAAATCGGCTGGGCGCCGCCGAGGTCGGATACCCGTTGATAGCCGCCGCTCGCGCCGGCGACGATGAAAGCAAAGAAACCGATGTAGGAGAAGATTTCCAGGCACCTGACGATGAAGAGCTTCATGGCGGTGCCTAAGCGCGCTCACGCAAATCGGCCGTGGCAGTGCTTGTATTTCTTGCCCGAGCCGCACGGGCAGGGCTCGTTGCGGCCGACCTTGCCCCAGGATGTCGGATCGCTCGGGTTGCGCTGGGCGGAGCGCGCCGCCGCAAAGCCCCCGGCCGCGGCGCTCGCCGGCGCCTCGGCGAGCGCCAGCTCGTCCTCGCCGGTCAAGGGATCGACCTTGTGCGCCTCCATATAAGGCAGCGGGGCCGGCTCCTCGGCGGGCGCCTGCGGCACGATCTCGACCCGCATCAGCTGCGCGGTGACCGCCTCGCGCAGGCGCTGCATCATTTCCTCGAACAGATGGAAGGATTCCGATTTGTACTCGTTGAGCGGATCGCGCTGGCCGTAGCCGCGCAGCCCGATCACCTGGCGCAGATGCTCCAGCATCACCAGATGCTCGCGCCATAGCGAGTCCAGCGTCTGCAGCAGGATCGATTTCTCGACGTAGCGGATGACGTCGGGCCCCCATTGCGCCACCTTGGCGGCCATGTGCTCGTCGGCCCGCCGCTCGACGCGGTGGAGCAATTCCTCCTCCGCGATGCCCTCCTCCTTGGCCCATTCCGCGACCGCAAGATCGAGGCCGAGCACGCGGTCGAGCTCCTCCTTCAGGCCCGGGGTGTCCCACTGCTCGGGATAGGCGTTCTCCGGAACGTGCTTGGCGACCAGATCCTCGACCACGGCGTGACGCATGTCGGCGACGGTCTCGGCGACGTTCTGGTCGCGCATCAGGTCGACGCGCTGCTCGAACACCACCTTGCGCTGGTCGTTCATCACGTTGTCGAATTTCAGCAAATTCTTGCGGATGTCGAAATTGCGGGCCTCGACCTTGCTCTGCGCCTTCTCCAGCGCCTTGTTGATCCACGGATGGATGATCGCCTCGTCCTCCTTGAGGCCGAGTCGCTGCAGCATGCCGTCGAGCTTGTCCGACCCGAAGATGCGCATCAGGTCGTCCTCGAGCGAGAGGAAGAATTTCGAGTGCCCGGGGTCGCCCTGGCGGCCCGAGCGCCCGCGCAGCTGATTGTCGATGCGCCGTGATTCGTGGCGCTCGGTGCCGAGCACGTAGAGCCCGCCGGCGGCGAGCGCCTTGTCCTTGAGGCGCGCGACCTGGCCGCGGATCTCGGCGATGCGGCGCTCGCGCTCGGCGGCATCCTCCGCGTCGGGGATTTCCTGACGGATGCGCATGTCCGCATTGCCGCCGAGCTGAATGTCGGTGCCGCGGCCCGCCATGTTGGTGGCGATCGTGATGGCTCCCGGCACGCCGGCCTGGGAAATGATATAGGCCTCCTGTTCGTGATAGCGGGCGTTGAGAATCGCGAACACCTTGGCCTTGGACGCACCTTCATCGCCGCTGTAGAGCGCCGCAAAGGCGTTCGGATCGGAGAAGTCGTGCTGCTCCCAGCCTTCCTTGCGCAGCAGCTCGGCCAGTTGCTCGGATTTCTCGATCGAGGTGGTGCCGACCAGGACCGGCTGCCCGCGCGTCTTGCAGTCGTTGATGAGCGTGAGGATCGCCCGATGTTTTTCCTTGGCGGTGCGATAGACCTCGTCGTCGTCGTCGAGGCGGATCATCGGCATGTTGGTCGGGACCTCGAGCACCTCGAGCCCGTAAATGTCCAGGAACTCGTCGGCCTCGGTCACCGCCGTGCCGGTCATGCCGGCGAGCTTCTGGTACATGCGGAAATAATTCTGGAAGGTGATGGAGGCGAGCGTCTGGTTCTCGGGCTGGATCGGCTGGTGCTCCTTGGCCTCGAGCGCCTGATGCAGCCCTTCCGAATAGCGCCGGCCCGGCATCATGCGGCCGGTGAATTCGTCGATGATGACCACCTCGCCGTTGCGCACGATGTAGTCCTTGTCGCGCTGGAACAGCTTGTGCGCGCGCAGCGCCTGATTGATGTGGTGGACCACCGAGACGTTCTCGACGTCGTAGAGCGCTTCCGACTTGAGCAGGCCGGCGTCGCGCAGCATGTCCTCGAGCCGCGTCATGCCGACCTCGCTGAGAGCGGCCGTGCGCTGCTTCTCGTCGACCTCGTAATCGGCTTTGTCGAGCTTGGGGATGAAGGTGTCGATGGTGTTGTAGAAATCCGAGCGATCGTCGAGCGGCCCGGAAATGATGAGCGGCGTCCGCGCCTCGTCGATCAGGATCGAGTCGACCTCGTCGACGATGGCGTAGACGTGGCCGCGCTGCACCATGTCCTCGAGCCGGTATTTCATGTTGTCGCGCAGATAGTCGAAGCCCAGCTCGTTGTTGGTGCCGTAGGTCACGTCGCGGGCATATTGCTCGCGACGTTCGTCGTCGGAAAGCCCGTGAACGATGACGCCGACCGAAAGCCCGAGGAAGGAATAGATCTGGCCCATCCACTCCGCGTCGCGGCGGGCCAGATAATCGTTGACGGTGACGACGTGCACGCCCTTGCCGGCGAGCGCATTGAGGTAGACCGGAAGCGTCGCGACCAGGGTCTTGCCTTCGCCGGTCTTCATCTCGGCGATCCGGCCTTCGTGCAGCACCATACCGCCGACCAGCTGGACGTCGAAATGACGCTGGGCGAGCGTGCGTTTGGAGGCCTCGCGCACGGTGGCGAAGGCGGGAACCAGGATGTCGTCGAGCGTGCCGCCGTTCGCGAGCTGCTCCTTGAAGGCCTCGGTGCGCGCGCGCAACGCCTCCTCGGAGAGCGCCTCGAGCTCCGGCTCGAGCGCATTGATCGCCTCGACGCGCGGCCGATAGCTCCGGATCCGCCGGTCGTTGGCGGAGCCGAACAGCTTGCGCGCGAGTCCGCCGATCATGCGGAAGATCCTTTCACTTCACTGCAACCATCGCCGCGACGGTCCCGCGGGAAACTCGGGCCGACCGCAAGCCCGGCTCGCAATCTCCGCGCCGACGCCGGCCAGTGAGAACGCGACGAAAGCGCGGGCTCACGCGCCAATTGCCGAGTTGATGATCCAAATGCACGGAAAAACGGCGTTTTCGGGTCTTTTCGCAAACCGCACGCGCCCTGCGCAAGCGCCGGCGAGACGGCCGAGACATAAGAGGGGGCTCCATCCTTGTCAATCGGCGCTGCCGCGCGGAAAGCGCAACGGAAACCGGCTTTTCGCCGCGCCCGCGGGCATTGCCAAGGCGGAGCGTTTGCGCGAGTGTCCGCCGCAATCCGCGCCCGGATCCGATGACTTTCCTTAAAAAAGGAACGCCCCATGACCTCGCTCTCGCCCGTCGCCCGCCGCTCCGCGATTGCGCGCACGCCGTATCGGCGCAACTGCCTGCGCGGCTTGGCGGCCGCCTTGCTGCTGCAACTCGCGTTCGCGGTTGCAGTTCGCGCCGCGGAAGGCGATCCGGTGATCGCGCGCGTCAACGGCACGGATATCCTGGCGAGCGATCTTGCCATCGCCGAAGAGGATGTCGGATCGAACCTGCCGATGACCGGAGAAGCCCGGCGCGACTATCTCACCAAATATCTGTCCGACATGATCCTGGTCGCGCAGGCAGCCGAGGCCAAGAAGGTCCAGGACCGCGAGGATTTCAAGCGAAGGCTCGCCTATTCGCGCAACAAGCTGCTGATGGAGATGGTGCTGCAGCAGGAAGGCAAGGCGTCGATCTCGGAAGGCGCGCTGCATCAGCTCTATGACGAGGCCACCAAGCAGATGGCGGGCGAGAAGGAAGTCCACGCCCGTCACATTCTGGTCGATACCGAGGATCAGGCGAAGACGATTCTCGCCGAGCTCAAGAAGGGCGGCGACTTCGCCGCGATCGCCAAGGAGAAGTCCAAGGACCCGGGTGCCGCCAACGGCGGCGATCTCGGCTATTTCACCCAGGATCAGATGGTGCCGGAATTCGCCCAGGTGGCGTTCAAGCTCGAAGCCGGCCAGCTCTCCGATCCGGTCAAGACCCAGTTCGGCTGGCACATCATCAAGGTCGAGGAGAAGCGCGACCGGCCCATTCCGGAGTTCGACAAGGTACGCGACCAGCTGGAGAACTTTCTCGCCCGCCGCAACCAAGCCGACCTGATCAACAAATTGCGCGCACAGGCGAAGATCGAGCGGGTCGAGGCAGCGCCCGAGGCGGCGCCGATTCCCGCTCCCGGGGCGCCGAAGCAGAAATAGCGATCGCAAGGACGGCGCGCATGGGACAGGCGGTCTCGCCGCTCAAGCCGGCGCAGGTTCCGCAAATGCCGGAAATCGACGGCGTGCGGCTGGCGACGGCCGCCGCCGGCATCCGCTACGCCGGCCGCGCCGACGTGCTGCTGGTCACCCTGGACAAACGGACCAGCGTGGCCGGTGTGTTCACGCGTTCCAAATGCCCCTCGGCGCCAGTCGAATGGTGCCGCGCCCGGATCGGCGGCGGTCGCGCGCGGGCTCTCGTGGTCAATTCCGGCAATGCCAATGCATTCACGGGAAAGACCGGAAGAGAGGCGACGCGGATCACGGCCGAACTGGCCGCCAAGGCGGTCGGCTGCCGGCCGGCCGAAGTGTTTCTCGCCTCCACGGGCGTCATCGGCGAGCCCATCGACGCCGGCAAGTTCGCCGGCGTGATGCACGAGCTTGCCGCCGGCGCCGCGCCGGATCGATGGATCGAAGCGGCGCAGGCCATCGGCACGACCGATACCTTCCCCAAGCTCGCCACCGCGAAAGCGCGGCTCGGCGGCGCCGAGGTGAGGATCAACGGCATCGCCAAGGGCGCCGGCATGATCGCGCCGGATATGGCGACCATGCTGGCATTCGTCTTCACCGACGCTCCCATAGCGGCCGATGCGCTGCAAGCGCTGCTCGCGCGCTCGGTCGTCGACAGCTTCAATGCCGTGACCGTCGACGGCGATACTTCGACATCCGACACGCTGCTGGCGTTCGCGACCGGCGCTGCCGCCGCCGCCGGCGTCCCGACGATCGTGCGGGCCGGCGACCGCAGGCTGGGGCCGTTTCGCTCGGCGCTCGACGCCGTGCTCGGCTCGCTCGCCGAGCAGGTCGCCCGCGACGGCGAGGGCGCCAGCAAGCTCATCGAGATCGTGGTCGAAGGCGCGGTATCGAAACGCTCGGCGCGTCGCGTCGCGCTCTCCATCGCCAATTCGCCGCTGGTGAAAACCGCGATCGGCGGCGGCGACCCGAACTGGGGTCGCATCGTCATGGCAGTCGGCAAGGCGGGACAGCCGGCCGATCGCGACCGCCTGTCGATCTGGTTCGGCGACATTCGCGTCGCCCACAAAGGAGCGCGCGATCCCGGCTACGCCGAACGCGAAGTCTCGGCGTACATGAAACGCGACGAAATCAAGATCCGCGTCGGACTTGGGCTGGGCACCGGCCGCGACCGCGTGCTTACCTGCGACCTGACCAAGGAATACGTAGCCATCAACGGCGATTACCGCTCGTAAGCCCGAGTTAACTACCTTCGTTGAGACCCGGTTAAAGCCCGCACATTTAGCCTCGGAGCAGGCTGTTGCGCGAAATTCTCCTCGTTGCGGCCTGCGCCCTCGTCGATCCCGATGGCCGCGTGCTGATCGCGCAGCGTCCGCCAGGAAAAACGATGGCTGGACTGTGGGAGTTTCCCGGCGGCAAGGTCGAGGCGGGCGAGCGGCCGGAAGATACGCTCATCCGCGAACTCGAGGAGGAACTGGGCATCGTCGTCGACGAACAATGTCTCGCGCCGCTGACGTTCGCCAGCCATTCCTATCCGGAGTTTCACGTGCTGATGCCGCTCTACGTATGCCGCCGCTGGAACGGAACGGTCGCGCCGCGCGAACGCCAGCGGCTGGCATGGGTCAGGCCGAGAGAGCTGCGCAAATATCCGATGCCGCCGGCCGACGAGCCGCTGATCTCGCACCTGACGACTCTGCTCTGACAGGATCGACGAGGCGCATTCATGGCACGCATGATCGATGTGAGCGACGGCATCCCGCTTTCTCGGCGATTCGTCCATGAGGAGCGCGGCGCAACCGCAATCGAGTACAGCGTCGTACGTCGCCTTGGCGGTGGCGGGCGCCATTCGCGTACTCGGCGCCAACGTGCTCACCGATCTCTACTCGCAGCTGGCGGGTCTGTTCGGCTAACGCCCGGCCTTGTCGCCCGCCGGAACCTCCCGCGTGCCCAGCGCGTCGGCGAGCCGCGCCTTGGCCGAGCCCGGAGAGAGCGGCTGCTGCTGGCTCGCATGCGGCTTCCAGCCGGAAAGCCAGACGATGTCGAAGGTCGCCCGCACGCGGCCGTCGCGGTCGGAGAAACGTTCCGCATAGATCTCCGCCATCCGCAGCAAGCTGCCGCGCTTGAGCGGCATGCGGCGGCGCTCCGTGAGCGCGTTCGTCGCGCCCATCCGGCGCAGGTCCTGCATCAAAGCGAACGGCGACGCGTAGCGGACGCTGAGCCGGTCGACGTCGGTGACCGGCAAGGCGAAGCCCGCGCGCTGCAGCAGCATGCCGATCGCGCGAACGTCGGCGAACGGCGCGACGTGGGGCGAGGCGCCATGCTCGAGCTCGGCTTCGGCGGCCGCGAACGCCTGGCGCAACTCGATCAGGCTGTCGCCGCCGATCAGCGCGGCGAGAAACAGCCCGTCGGGTTTGAGCGCGCGGCGCACCTGGACGAACGTGCCCGGCAGGTCGTTGACGAACTGCAGCGCCAGCGCCGAGACCACGAGGTCGAGCGAATCCTCCCGCAGCGGCAGGGCCTCCGCGTCGGCGACGATGCTCGGATCATCGCCGCGCGCGGAGAGGTCGGCGCCGGCACGATCCGTGACGGCAACGATGGTCGAAACGAGGTGCGCGCCGCGCAGGCGACGGCGCACCGCATCGGTCGGCGAGGCGAGATCGACCGCCCGCTCGAAGCGGCGCAACACCGCGCCGAGCCGCTCGCACAAATCCTCGGCCGCGCGATCGATCAGAAACGTCGCGGCCCCGAGTTTTTCCGCGCGGCGCAGATTGCGCCGCACCGCGGCGCGGTCGAACACGATGGGGCCTGAAGTCATGGGCCACTCCGGACCCGATGCTTATGGTCTCACTCGACCGCAGGGTCAAAGCCGTCGATGACAATTGAGCACGGGCAGGCCCGGCGCTATCCTGCGCGCATGGGGACGGCGGCGCTCGTGGAATCCGAAGGCGACGGACGGCGGAAGTGGTCGCGGACGTTGCGCAAGCTCGCCGGCGTCTCGCTCGACCTCGCATTGCCGCCGCTGTGCCCCGCCTGCCGTGAACCGGTCGGAGCCCAGGCCGCGCTGTGCGCATCGTGCTGGTCGAAGCTCTCCTTCATCGCGCCGCCCTATTGCGAGCGGCTGGGCACGCCGTTCGCCTACGATCCCGGACCCGGCGTGCTGTCGATGCAGGCGATCGCCGATCCGCCCGCCTACGAGCGCGCACGGGCGGCCGTGTGTTACGACGACGTCTCGCGGATCCTGATCCACGGGCTGAAATATTCCGATCGGCTCGATCTTGCTCCCATGCTCGGCCGCTGGATGGCGCGCGCCGGGCACGCGCTGCTTCAGGACGCCGAGGCGCTGGTGCCGGTGCCGCTGCATTGTTGAAGCCCGGCCCTTGATCCGGCAAGGCTTTTCGGCCATGCCGCTGCCATCCCGCGCCCAGCCCCACGCCACGCTCGATAAACGGCCGCTGAGCCGGGTCCCGCCCTTGGGCGGTGTCCGACACAGGGCCAGCCCCGAGCCGGCTCTACGCCCTTCCTGGCGACGGCTGTATTACGGGTGTTGCCGGCCCGATTTTTCGCAACCCATAGAGTACTCTGGCACCGGAGGAGCGGCTATTCTCCGGTCGCTCGGCCTCCCGGCCGAGCCGCCGTGCGACCGGCGAACCGCCCCTAACCCCGGCCATCGGAGCAAGCCAATGGCCAAGGCTGCTGCACTATACCTCGTTCGCGCGCTCGACGGACGCGTCCTTCACAAAGACCTCTCACTGAATGCGGCGGCGCTGCTGATCGAACGCACACCGCGCTGGATTCAGCAGGCGACCGCGCGCACCGGCAAGGCTCGCGTTCACGATGATGCCGGCTACCTGACGGTCATCCGCGAGACGGTGAGGCCCGAGCGCTTCATCACCAAAGAGGGCGAACTCGACGCGCTCGCGGACCAGCTTGAGGGCTCGCTCCCGAAGCGGAGGGCCTGAGCGATGCACGCTCATCCTCCAACCGAGCACGACTTCAACGTGCTGCTGATGTCCCCGCTGGCGGCCGCCTATGCGGAGGCTGTCAACGGCGAGGAGGACCCCCGCCGCCGAGCCGAGCTGCTGGGCTGCATGTCAGGCCCGGCTGGCGCGCCTTGAACCGACTGCGGCGGGTGCGGCATCGCGAGGGAGTGCCGGAGTGGCTGGGCCAGTCATTGTGAGGGTTGGTATTACCTCCCTATGGTGCAAGCTTGGCCCCGCGAGTGTTGGTCGGGGCCATTTCTTTAACGGTCTGGCGGCTCAAAAAGCGCATAGACGCTCCTAAAGCCGTAAAGGTTCATGGGCCGAGGAACTCTTCGGAACTCTGCACCCGCTTGGCCCTCGAACTCAGTTACGAGACCGTGACGCCAGGGACCGGCTCCTCGATCACGTCCACGATGGCCTTTTCGGCCGCCGCGTCGCCCTGCTGCGGCGGCGGCTCGGGCGCCTTTATGGGGCTCTTCTTTGTCACAGCCCGCTTCGCTTTAGTCTTGGTCACCCGCTTTTTCGGAGCCGTCTTGGCTGCAATGCGCTTGGCCATCCTCGTCCGGGCCGCGCGTTTAGGCGCTCTGCCGCGTTTTA
>DASWCW010000076.1:0-4130 GCA_036395835.1 Xanthobacteraceae bacterium | reverse complement strand
GGTGATGCCGGGTTTTCCGAACAGCATGTCGCCGAGCGTGCCGCCGACGCTGCGCCGGATCTCCTCGTTGGGCACGACGGTGACGGTCGCGAACTGGTCGGTGACGATCGGCAGCGTGCCGGGCAGATTTGCCTCGGCTGCAGGCGCCGGGGCGGGGGCCGGCTCGGCGGGCGCGGCGGGAGCCGCCGGCGCAGTGGACGGCGCGCTCGGCCGCCGCGCCGGGACGCGGTGCACGATCGGGCTTGGCGCCCGGACCACGACCTCAGGCAGCGCGGTCTGCGCCGGGGCCGTGTCGGTGCTGAACGCCAGGGCCGCCAGCGCGAAGGCGGCGAAGAACAGATTCCATGCGAGCTGAATAGATGTTCGGATGAAAGACATTGGAAGCGTTCCCGATCGCGGGCGTCTGCCGATGTGAACGGACCGATTGCGCGCCGCCGCACCCGGCTTGGGGAGCGTATTGCGGCCAGAGGCTCAGGCTGTTTCGTCAGGCAGGCGGCGCGCGGGCTTGAAATTGCGCCCGCGTCTGGTCGGAAACGAGGGCCGCGACCAGGTCCGGCAAAAATGCCTCGTGCTGGGCGCCGGCGAAGACGAGCGCCGGCGCGTCCGGAATCAGCAGCGCGCCGGACAGGCTGATGATTGCACAGATCGCACAGACTTCGTCCCGATCCGGCACGGTGCCGGACGGCGTTGCCGGCTGCGACGCTTTCTGCGCGGCCAGGGTCGTACCGCCAAGCGCCAGGTCGTCGAGATGGATGTGGCCGAACGAAAGCGCGAGCTGCAGCGCAAGCGCAAAGAGCGCCAGACAGCTGCTCAGCGATCGTTTCGCGCGGAACCAGTGCATCGTGTGACGGCCCCTCGGCGCCCGCTCGCAGTCTAGGGCAATGCGGAGCGCGGACAAGCGGCCCCTCTCCGCGCTGCGGCGCCCGCGCTGCTATAGTATAACGTTGCAATGTACGCGCCGCGTGTCAATAGAACCGGCGCGTCCGCCGGTCTACGCCGGCAGTTCCGGGACGGACTCGAGCTTCGATCCCGCACGCCATTGCGGCGCGGCGATCGAGCCGAAATAGGCAAGCGCGCTCAGGATCGCGATGCAGAAGCTCACCGGCCAATCCGTGTAATAGGCGAGCGCGATTCCCAACCAGGCCTCGGCAAGCGCGAGACCCGCCGAGAGGGCGAGCCCGCTCCACAATCGGCCCGACAGGTTCTGCGCGGTTGCGGGCGGTCCCACCATCAGCGTGAAGACCAGCAGCACGCCGACGATCTGCGCGCATTCCGAGACCGCGAGCGCGACGAGCGCCAGGAACGCCGTCGAGACGAAGCGCAGCGGCACGCCCTTGGCCTCGGCCAATTCCGGCTGCAGCGACGCGAACACCAGCGGGCGCATGATGGCGGCGAGCGCGGCGAGCGTGACGACGGCCAGCCCGGCCAGCACCGCGATCGTGAAACGATCCACCGCGAGCACGTTGCCGAACAGGATCGCCGTCGCCTGCGTGGCGAAGGAAGTGTAGTAGTGCAGGAACAGCAGCCCGAACCCGAGCGCGAGCGCCAGCACGACGCCGATGGCGACGTCGCGGTTGGTGATGCGCTCGCCCAGCATGCCCATGCCGATGCCGGCGGCGAGCGTGAAGCCGAGCAGCCCCCAGATCGGCGCGAGGCCGATCAGGCCGGCACCGGTCGCGCCCGCGAAGCCGATGTGCGAGAGCGCATGGCCGGCGAAAGTCTGGCCGCGCATCACCAGGAAAAAGCCGACCAATCCCGACACGACCGCGACGATGCCGGCCGCCGCGAACGCGTTGATCATGAACTCATATTGAAACATGGCCGTGGTCGTGCTGCTGATGCGAGTGCGGATGATCGTCCTCGTGCAGATGGACCGCACGTTCGACGTTGCGCCCCCGTGACATGACGAAGATGTGCCCATCGGCGTGGACCACGTCGATTTCCGTGCCGTAAAGCCGTGACAGCACCGGTGCGGTCACGACCTCCTCGACGGTGCCGAACGCGGCCTGTCCGCGGCCGAGATAGAGCACCCGGTCGAGGAAGCCCAACAGCTGGTTGAGCTCGTGGGCGCTGAACAGCACCGTGATGCCGCGTTCGCGGCTGAAGCTGCGAACGAACGCGATGACGAGCTCCTGATTGGATGCGTCGAGGCTGATGAGCGGCTCGTCGAGCAGCAGCAGCCGCGGCGCACCGATCAGCGCCTGGGCCAACAGCAGGCGTTGCCGCTCGCCGCCCGACATCTCGGCGAGCGGGCGCTCGGCGAGATCCCCGGCGCCGACGGCCGCGAGCGTGGTTTCGATCATGCGGCGGTCCGCGGCGGCGAGCGTCGGCAACCCCCAGCGCTCGCCGTTGACCGAGCTCGCGATCACATCGAACCCGTGCACGCGCAGGTCGGGGAGCACCGTGCGGACCTGCGGCATGTAGCCGATTGCCGGATTGCCGCGCTGCGGCGACCGGCCGAACACGCGAATGCCGCCGTCGCTCGGCTGGATCAATCCGAGAAGGGCCCGGATCAATGTGGTCTTGCCGGCACCGTTCGGGCCGAGCACGCCGACGAACTCGCCCGCGCCGATCGACAGGCTGATTTCCGACAGAACGGTCCGCGCTCCGACCCGAATGGTCGCGCTGTCGAGATCGATGACGTTCATGTCGAGGGCTGCGCCAGCGCCTTCTGCAGCTCCGCGAGCTGCGTGAGGATCCAGTCCTGATACGCCATGCCGATGGGCTCGGTCTCCGTCACGCCCACCACCGGAACCTTGGAGCGGCGGGCGATGTCGAGCATGCGCTGCGTCAGTTTCGTGCCCGTCTGCTTGTTGTAGAGCAGCACCCTCACCTTGCGTTCCCTGAGGTCGTGCTCGAAGGCCGCGATGTCGCGGGCGCTCGGTTCGGTATCGTTCATGACGGCCATCTGGAATCGCTCGTTGCGCATCTTCAGTCCGAGCGCGGAGGCCATGTAGCCGAACACCGGCTCGGTGGCGGTGATCGCAACGCCCGCGTACTTGCCGCGGATTTCCGCGATCTTGCTGTCGATGGGCTCGAGCGAGGCGAGGAAGCTCGCAAGTCGTGCGGCGTAATCCGCCGCATGCGCGGGATCAGCCTTGCCGAAGGCGGCGGCGAGCGCGCGCGCCAACGCCGGCATGGTGGCCGGATCGTACCAAACGTGGGGATTGTCGCCCGCCTTCCTGTTGACGAGCGCGGCCACCGCCAGCACGGTCCGCTCCGGACGCGGCGCGGCGTTGAGCAGCTTGTCCATCCAGGCGTCGTACTCGGCGCCGTTGAAGACCACGATCCGCGCCGCGGCAATCTGGCGCACGATCGTCGGCGTCGTCTCGAACAGATGCGGATCCTGATTGGGATTGCTCAGGACGCTGGCGACCTCGACCCCCTCGCCGCCGATCTGCTGGGCGACGTCGCCGTAGAAATTTTCCGCCGCGACCACGCCCAGCTTCTGCTCCTGGCCGGCCGCGCCCGTCGTCACGGCCAACAGCAGCGCAAGCAACGACCCAAGGCGCGCAATGGCCGTCATGGCGTCCACCCGCGACGGGCATCTCGACCCGAAGCCGAGCCGGACGCGAGCCGCCGCACGGCAAACATCATCATCGGGCTCGCTAGGTCGGGGCGCACGACGCACAGAGTCCCTGGATTTCGATCGTGGCTCGGTCCGCCACGAACCCGCGCCTGGACAGCTTTTTGGTGAGAGATTGCACCAGCTCGCCTTCGTGCATCTCATCGATGTGACCGCAGTCGCGGCATATGGCGAAGACGGCGGTGGCGTGCCGATGATCGGGATCGGAACACGCCACGTAGGCGTTCCTCGATTCCACCCGGTGCGCGAGACCCTCGCGCATCAAGCGGTTCAAGGCGCGATACACCGTAGGGGGCGCCGAAATCCCCTTCGGTCGCACCGCGTCGAGGATCTCATAGGCCGTCATCAAGCCCTGCGCCGAGCGCAGCACGCGATACACCTGCTCGTGATTGGCGCCACGCGGTTGCATGGCGATCTCCTCGGCTGGTCGCAGCGTTGCGATGTTATACCATACGCCCGCGGCGAAGCCTAGAACATGCTGCGGGCGATGGGAGCGCTGCCGGCGCATGGAGCGCGGCGAAATGCGGGAACGGAGCTCCCGGAT
>DASWCW010000075.1:0-4256 GCA_036395835.1 Xanthobacteraceae bacterium | reverse complement strand
ATTAACCACCGCTCTCAGCCGAGCCTTAAGCTTTATCAGGCAGATTTTGCTGGAATTTTTGCGAAATCGGGTGCCGCCGGCATGACCGCGACAACGATGCAGCGCGGCACGTCCTCGCCCGGCGGGAAGCCTCCGGGCGAGCGGCGGCGGGCCGCCGCCCAGCGCGTGCGCGAAGCGCGCGACCGGCTCACCTCGAGCACGGGAACGCGGCCGGCCTTCGACTACGAGCTGCTGCGTCAGTTCGCGCACAACCGGCTCTCCGCCTCGCTGGCGATCCTGCTGCTGGTCAGCACGATCGGCTTTCTGTCCGGCCTCTCGACCGACGCGATCTCCGCGGGCATGTGGACGGCCGGGGTGTCCCTGCTGCACGGCGCCACCATTCTCAGTTGCCACCGGTTCCTCGGCGAGCCGCCGGGCGGCGTCAAGATCGCGGCATGGCGGCTGCGCTTCATCGTGCTGGATCTGTGCTTCGGCCTCGCCTGGATGGTGAACGTCATCGCGATCGGCAAGTCCGCCGGCGGTTCCGGCACGTTCATGCTGTTCGTGATGCTGCTGATCGTCGCGGTGGTGAGCATGGTCGCATCGGCTGCCGATGGCGGTGTTCGCGGCGACCGTCCCGGTCACCGCCGCCGTCGCGCTCGCCTTCGTGCTCAAGGGCGGCATCCACAATTACCTGCTCGCGGCGCTCGCGGCGACCGCCGAAGGCTATTTCGTCATGCTCGCGCACCGGCTCTATTCAACCACGCTGGCCACGATCGAGGCGCGAGCGGAGAAGGACGCTCTGATCGGCGAGCTCGAGCAGGCCAAAGCCAAGTCCGACGAGGCGCGCCGGCACGCGGAGGCAGCCAACATCGCCAAATCGCGCTTCCTCGCACAGATGAGCCATGAGCTGAGAACCCCGCTCAACGCCATCTTGGGGTTCTCCGAAGTGATGAAGAGCGAAGTGCTCGGGCCCCACAGCGTGCCGACCTACCGGGAGTACGCCGGCGACATTCACAATTCCGGAGTCCATCTGCTCAATCTGATCAACGAGATCCTCGATCTTTCTCGCATCGAGTCCGGGCATTACGAATTGAACGAAGAAGCGCTGTCGCTCGTTCAGATCGTGGAGGATTGCCATCATTTGCTCAATCTCAGGGCAAAACATCGCGGCCTCGCCATTCACGAGAGCTTCGAGCCGGAGCTGCCCCGGCTGTGGGCCGACGAGCGGGCGGTGCGGCAGATCTGTCTCAATCTGTTGTCCAATGCCATCAAGTTCACGCCGCAGAGCGGCGAAGTCTGGCTCAAGGTCGGCTGGACCGCTTCCGGCGGGCAATACATGAGCATCAAGGACAACGGACCGGGCATCCCCGAGGAGGAGATCCCGATCGTGCTCGCATCGTTCGGCCAGGGCTCGAACGCGATCAAAACCGCCGAGCAGGGCACCGGGCTCGGCTTGCCGATCGCCAAGAGCCTGGTCGATCTGCATCGCGGAACCTTCACGTTTCGATCGAAGCTGCGCGAAGGCACCGAGGCGGTCGTGACGTTCCCGCCCGAGCGGGTGATGTCGGCGCTGGCGCCGATCACGGATCCGGCCCTGCCGATTCAGCCGGACAGCTCCGGCACGGGCCAGCACCGGCCGCTGCTCAAAGCCGGCACGTGAAGCCTCGCCGCCGGGCCCGCGCGGCAACCGGGGCCGGCGCAACACTGCGCTTGATGTTCCCGCGCGGATCGGCGAATCGTGCGAGCATGGCCGAGATCGAAAGCCCGTGCATCAAGGTTTGCGTACTCGATCCGGGTTCGAAGCATTGTCTGGGTTGCGGCCGCAGCCTCGCCGAGATCGCGTGCTGGGCGGCGTTTTCACCCGAGGAGCGCCGCCGGATCATGGCGGAGCTGCCGGCGCGGATGGCGGCGCAGCATCCCGCGGAGCGGTCGGGCACGCGCTGAGGAGGATTGGTTGCAACGACGTCTGCTTTGGCCGCTGCTGATCGGACTGGGATTGGCGCTGCTCGTCTTGCTGCTCAGCCGCGATGAAGATCTCATCGCCGGCTTGGCGCGCCACGACTTTGCCCGGCTCGCCGCAAAGGTCGCCCTCGGCCTCGTGATCGGCGGCCTGGTATTCGTGCTGTTCCGGCAGCGGCTGTCCGAAGCGTTGCAGGCCGCGCTGTTCTGGGTCGTGCTCGCGCTGCTGCTCGCCGTCGCCTATTCATTCCGGGGCGATCTGCGCGCGATCGGCGACCGGGTGCTCGCGGACCTGATCCCCGGCAGACCCGTGCAAGTCGGTCGTGCGGTCGAGATCGCGCGCGGTCGCAGCGGCGAGTTTTTCGTCGACACCCAAGTCAACGGCGCGCGGATCGGAATGGTGCTCGACACCGGCGCGAGCTCCGTGGTGCTCACCCCGGAGGCCGCCAAGGCCGCCGGGTTGCCGCTCGAAGTGCTGTCCTACTCCGTCACCATCGAGACCGCGAACGGTCGCGCCCGCGCCGCCCCGGTCATGCTCGACCGCATCGCGGTTGGCTCGATCCTCGAGCGCTCGGTGCCGGCCCTGGTGGCGCAACCCGGCCAGCTCAGGGTGAGCCTGCTCGGGATGAGCTTCCTCAATCGGCTCGAGGGCTGGGACGTGCGCAACGACCGGCTGCGGATGCGGGCCCAATAGATTTCCGCCTCCCGGCGCGAGCCGGCTCCCGGCGAGTGCGCGTGAATCGGCCCGGGATCACGCGGCGGCGAGGCGAACCGGATCGCGTGCCTCGACCATCGCGATGGCTTCGACCAGCACTTCGGCGCCGGCGCCGGGCCTGGTGGCGTTCACGGAGAGATGCCGGCGAAAGCCCCGCGCGCCTGGCACGGCGCGAAACAGGCCGAGCACGTGCCGGGTGACCGCATGCAGCCGCTCGCCGCGGGCGAGCGCCCGCTCGACATAGGGCACGAGATGTTCGAGCACGGCGCGGGGCGAGACGGCGGGTGCCGGCTCGCCGAAAATCTGCGGATCGACCGCGAGCAGCCGCCACGGCTCGCGATAGGCCGCACGCCCCATCATGATTCCGTCGACGCGCTCGAGGTGGCGGGCCGCCTCGCCGATTTCGGCGATGCCGCCGTTGACGATGATCTCCAGATCCGGATGGGCGGCCTTGAGCCGGTAGACGCGGTCGTAGTCGAGCGGCGGAATCTCGCGATTATCCTTGGGCGAGAACCCGTCGAGCCAGGCTTTGCGCGCGTGCACGATCAGCGCGTCGACGCCCGCAGGCTGAACCGCCGCCACAAAAGCATCGAGCGCCACCTCCGGGTCCTGATCGTCGATCCCGAGGCGGCATTTGACCGTGACGGGAATGGGCACGCTCGCCTTCATGGTCGCGATGCACTCCGCCACGAGCTCGGGCTCGGCCAGCAGGCAGGCGCCGAAGCGCCCGCGTTCGACGCGGCTCGACGGGCAGCCGACGTTGAGGTTGATCTCGTCGTAGCCGAGATCGGCGCAGATCCGTGCCGCCTCGGAAAGCGCTTTGGGGTCCGAGCCGCCGAGCTGCACCGCCAGCGGATGCTCGGCCGGATCGAAGCCGAGCAGCCGTTCCCGGTCGCCGAACAGCACGGCGCCGGTCGAGAGCATCTCGGTATAGAGCAGCGCCCGGCGCGTGAGCAGGCGATGGAAGTACCGGCAGTGCCGGTCGGTCCACTCCATCATCGGCGCGATCGCGAACCGGCGCGACAGCGGCACGGGGCCGTGGGTACTGCGGATCATGATATTGAGATGGCGCAGAACCGGGGACTCGGCAAGAGCCCATCATCGCTCAGCGAATGGCTCTTGAGCGCGTACCGGTATACGGTATATTAGGTCAATGATCCGATCCTTTGGAGACAAACGAACGGAGGCATTATTCCGAGACGAGGTCGTGCGCGAATTCCGGGGCATCGCACGTTCTGCCAAGCGCAAATTGGAGGCGGTCAACGCGGCTAGCCGGCTTGAAGACTTGAGGATGCCGCCGGCAAATCGGTTGGAAAAGCTGAAAGGCGACCTGCAAAGCTTCTACTCGATCCGGATCAACGATCAATGGCGCGTGATCTTCAGATGGGTGGATGGCGAGCCCCGTGAAGTTCGGATCGTCGATTACCACTAACAGGAGGCGAAAATGGCAGAGAAAGAGTTTGCGCCGGTCACTCCCGGGGAAATGCTCAAGGACGAATTTTTGGCCGAATATGGGCTCTCGCAGAATCAGCTCGCAAAGGCGATTGGCATCTCGCCGAATCGTATCGCGGAGATCGTCAATAATCGACGGCGCATCACG
>DASWCW010000074.1:0-2173 GCA_036395835.1 Xanthobacteraceae bacterium | reverse complement strand
GGCCAGATCGCGCTCAAGCTGTTGGGCTTTGAGCGCGGCGTGACAATCCTCGGCGGCTTGCCGGTGCCGATCGCGACGCCCGCACACGGGACTGCCTACGATATCGCCGGGCGCGGAATTGCCGATCCGTCCGCCATCATCAAGGCGTTCGAAACGCTGGTCGCGCTCGCCGCAATGGCCTTGCCGGCGCGGCCGCGTGAGGCGCAGGGCGTGATCGTGCGATGAGCCCGGCGGATGCGGCGGCGAGAGACGAATTTCCCATCGTCGACCCGCATCAGCACTTCTGGGATCTCGGCAGGAATTATCACCCTTGGCTTTGCGATCCGGTCCCCATTGCGTTCCGTTACGGCGATTATTCGGCGGTCAAGCGCAATTACCTGCCGGCCGATTACCGCCGCGACGCGCGACGCTACCGCATCGTTAAGACCGTCCACATCGAAGCCGAGTGGAATCGCGCCGATCCGGTCGGCGAGACGCGTTGGATCGAAACCATCCACCGGGAATTCGGATTGCCAAGCGCGTGCGTCGGCTATGCGCAACTCGACCGGCCGGATGCCGAGCAGATCCTGGCCGGGCATGCGCGAAGCCCGCTCGTGCGCGGCATTCGCCACAAGCCGAACGCTGCGCGCAATCCGCGCGATGCGCGGCGCGGCGAGCCCGGATCGGTGGACGACCCGCGCTGGCGCGCGGGCTTTTCCCTGCTCGAGCGGTTCGGTTTCTCCTACGACCTGCAGACCCCGTGCTGGCATCTCGACGCCGCGGCCGAGCTCGCGGCCGACTTTTCCGCCACGCAGATCATCATCAATCACACCGGTCTTCCGGCCGATCGCAGCGCAGACGGGCTCAGCGCCTGGCGCCGCGCGCTCGAAACCGTGGCCGCGAAGGAGAACGTCGCGATCAAGATCTCCGGACTCGGTCGCCCGGGCCTGCCTTGGACGCTCGAGGCGAATGGACCGATCATCCGCGACACGATCGCGATTTTCGGCGTAGAGCGCTGCATGTTCGCCAGCAATTATCCGGTCGATCGGCTCGCCGGCGCGTTCGATACGATCTACGAGGGCTTCTTCGCCACCATCGCCGATCGCTCGCCCAACGAGCAGCGCAGACTGTTTCACGACAATGCGGTGCGGATCTATCGATTGTGATCCGCGGGATGCTCTTAGCCTTCTTTCGGATCGGCGCTTACCAGCGGTACTGAGAACGTCGACCTCTACGTGACTGGCCTGAACGCCATCGTGAATGCAAACGCATAGCCTTGCGGCGAACGGCATCGACGAATTCGGGGCCGGTTTGCATGCAAGAGATTCGAGCCCGCATTCACCGGATAACGCACTGAGTTTCGGCGTGACTCCGCTGGAGCGTGCGCCGGACCACTCGGCCGGGCAATCGCAGAGACGGGATGGCATCGCCTGCGCGAGCGAATGGGGCTTTCCAGGAGACCGACAAGAAATCCAAAATGGGACCTAGCAGCCGCGGCAGATGCTGATCCCGCGGTCGATCTCCCTTTCCATCTCGTTCACCGCCCTCGACTGGTTTCGGCTCGCCCGATGCCGAGTCCTTTGCGCGTGGCCAGTCGGCACGCTGCTCCCCGTCGCGGGCCCCGGTATCACCGTCGTGGCCAAACCCGCCGAGTTCCGGGGGCTCGGAGTGATGCTGGACGGGCCCGGAGCGCCGGGCGTCACGCCGGGATTGAGGATGGGAGGCGGAGGGGTCTGCGGGACCTGGATCACTGGTGGAGCGGGGTTCGCGCTACCACTCTTGACGCCCGCTGCTTGGCCGACGTGGGGTGACGAGAGCGCTAACGTGAATCCCGCAAAGAGCAGTCCAGGAATGAGGTTTCGCATCGCGTGCCTCTTGGGATCTCAGGGGACAACCGTGGGGAGGGCGCTTGTGTTCCGGTGAGGTCACGGAGCCGAGTGCGCCAACGGTCCTGCGCGCGTGCTCATAAATCGAGGACGGTCGATCGTGGTTCGTGGATGGTGATGGCACTGCTGGCAAGCTAGCCCCGGCCCGCGGCCACCCACTCCTCCGTTCGAGTTGGCGCGCGCGGGCCATTGCCTTCCGTGCTTCGTCTAACCGGCCAGCGAGGGCCTTGCTTGCCGCGGAGATGAATAATCCAGGGCGATAGTTGTACTGCGCTCGAACTGCCCTGTCTGACCACCAAGATGCCTCA
>DASWCW010000073.1:0-2154 GCA_036395835.1 Xanthobacteraceae bacterium | reverse complement strand
GCAGCCGAGGCAAATCTGCCCGGCACGCTGCCGATCGTCACCGACCAGTTCGCGACCGTCACCGTCGTGCCCAACGAGGAGATCCGGCGCAGCGTCGGCGGCACGCTCGGCGACATGCTGTTCGGAAAACCCGGCATCACCGGCTCGAGTTTCGCGCCCGGCGCGTCGAGCCGGCCGATCATCCGCGGGCTCGACGTCAACCGCGTCGGCATCGTGGAGAACGGGGTGGGGGGCGGCGGCGTCTCGGATCTCGGCGAAGATCATTTCGTGCCGATCGATCCCTTGTCGACCAACCAGGTCGAGGTGATCCGCGGGCCGGCCACCCTGCGCTACGGCTCGCAGTCGATCGGCGGCGTCGTGGCCGCCACCAACAACCGCATCCCCGAGGCGCTCCCCGCCTGCGGTCCGACCAGCCCGCCGCTGACCGAGCCGCTCGGCGTATACAAGGCCCCGTCGTCGGCCCCGATTCCGCAGGGCTGCGCGACCATCGAGACGCGGACCGCCGTGCAGAGCGTCGACAACGGCCTCGAAGGCGCCGCGCTGCTCGATGCGGGCGGCGGCAATTTCGCCATCCACGCCGATGCGTTCGGCCGCCGGGCCGACGATTACCGCATCCCGCGCTATCCCTATCTCGTGCCCCCCGACCCGGCCGAAGCCCCGGGCGCCACCCAGCCCGGCGCGTTCAACGGCAGGCAACCGAACTCCGCGCTCCGCAACAGCGGGGAATCGTTGGGCGGCTCCTACGTGTTCCGGGACGGCTTTGTCGGCCTCGCGGTCACCCAGAACGACGCGCTCTATCACATCCCGGGCATCGACGGAGAGGATCACAAGACGCGCATCGACGCGCATCAGACCAAGCTGACCAGCAAGGGCGAATGGCGCGGACCGACGGATTTCATCGACGCCGTCCGGTTCTGGGCCGGCGCCACCGACTACAAGCACAACGAGGTCGGGCTTGCCGACGACACCAATCCGGCAAGCGACGGCGTGAGACAAATTTTCACCAACAAGGAGCAGGAGGCGCGGGTCGAGGTCCAGCTCGTGCCCGTGGACCTGCGGTTCGCCAGCCTGACCACCGCGCTCGGCGCCCAGGCCGGGCATCAGGAGCTCACCGCGCCGAGCCCCGACAACGCCGGCCTGTGGGACCCGAACAGCAATCACAGGGTCGCCGGTTTCCTGTTCAACGAGTTCAAGTTCAGCGACACGACCAAGGGCCAGATCGCCGGCCGCATCGAAAGCGTCGACCTGTCGGGCTTCGGTCGGTCGTTTCCCCTTAGCGGCGGTGTCGTATCCACGCCGGTTGCGCTCGAATTCGCGCCGAAGAGCGCCAGCGTCGGGCTGATCCAGAATTTCGTCTGGGACCTCGTCGGCAGCATCACCGCCCAATATGTGGAGCGCTCGCCGAAGCCTGCGGAACTGTTCTCCGGCGGCCCCCACGATGCGACCGCCACCTTAGACAAGGGCAACCCTGGTCTGAAGATCGAGGTCGCCGAATCGGTCGAAGTCGGACTGCGGCGGGCGGTCGCGCCGTTCCGGTTCGAAATCACCGCGTATTACACGCGGTTCAACGGCTTCATCTTCCGGCGGCTGACGGGCAATTTCTGCGACGGCGATACCGCGGTGTGCGGACCCGCCCCCGGCGAGCTGAAAGAAGCCATCTATTCCCAGCGCGACGCGATCTTCCGCGGCGGCGAGTTCCAGAGCCAGTGGGATATCGCAAGGCTGTGGAACGGCTGGTGGGGCATCGAAGACCAGTTCGACGTGGTGCGGGCGACCTTCACCGACGGCACCAACGTGCCCCGCATCCCGCCGGTGCGCGTCGGCGGCGGCGTGTTCTACCGCGACGCCAACTGGCTGATGCGCGTCAACCTGCTGCACGCCTTCGCCCAGCACGACATCGCCGTCATCGGCGAGACGCCGACCGCGGGCTACAACCTGCTCAAGGCCGAGATCAGCTATACCAAGAAGCTGAACCCGGCGGAGTTCGGCTTCCGCGAGGCCACCGTCGGGCTGGTCGGCAACAATCTGCTCAACGAGGCGATCCGCAACCACGTCTCCTACACCAAGGACGAGGTGCTGATGCCGGGCCGCGGCGTGCGGGCGTTCGCAAACCTGAAGTTCTGAAGCAAGGGATCGCGGGTGAGGGGTGGTGAT
>DASWCW010000072.1:0-30127 GCA_036395835.1 Xanthobacteraceae bacterium | reverse complement strand
ACCGTAGGGAATCCGAGAGGGCATCCCGCTTCGTTTCCTGCGGGCTCCAGAGAGCGCGGTTTTCGAAAGGGGTTCCGGGTGGCGGACGATCGGTCGAATAACCCGCGCGAAGCAGCCTACAAAGCGACCGGCGTCGATATCGCCGAAGCCGACACAGGCCTCAACCGTATCGTCGAGCGCGTGCAAAAGACCTGGCCGAAGCACGGCATGGGCCGGGTGGTATTGCCGATCGGTTATTACGCCAACGTCATCGAGGTCGACGGCGTCGGCATGGCGCTGTGCACCGACGGCGTCGGCTCGAAGACGATCATCGCCGACCTGATGGGGAAATACGACACGATCGGCATCGATTGCGTCGCCATGAACGTCAACGATCTGATCTGCGTCGGCGCAAAGCCGTTGTCGCTGGTCGATTACATCGCGATCGAAAAGACCGACGCCGCCATGCTCGACGCCATCGGGGCCGGCCTGTGCCGGGGCGCCGAGCTGGCGCAGATCTCGATCTCGGGCGGCGAGATCGCGCAGCTGAGAGACGTGATCCGCGGCTTCGATCTCGTCGGCATGGCGCTGGGCCGGGTCGATCTCGACAAGATCATCGACGGCAAGGCCATCGCGCCCGGCGACGTCGTGATCGGCGTGAAAAGCAACGGCCTCCACAGCAACGGATATTCGCTGGCGCGGCGCGCGTTGTTCGAGACCGGGCGTTTCGGGATCGACCAGAAATTCGACGAGCTGGAGACCACGCTCGGCGAGGAATTGCTGCGCCCGACCTCGATCTACGTCCGCGAGGCGATGGAGATCCTGGAAAAGGTCCGCGGCGTGAAGGCGCTGTTCAACATCACGGGCGACGGTTTGCTCAATCTTTCGCGGGCCGCCGCGCCCGTCGGCTACGAGATCGACCAGCCGATCGAGCCGCAGCCGATCTTCGGGCTGATCCAGCGCTACGCCGAGGTGAGCGATGCCGAAATGTTCGAAGTGTTCAACATGGGGACCGGGTTTTGCTACGTGGTCGCTCCCGCCGATGTCGACGCGACCGTTGCGATCTTGAAGCGGCACGGCCGCGACGCTCGCCCCATCGGCCACACGGTTCCGGACCCGGAGAAGAAGGTGCGCATTCCCGGGCGCAACCTGATCGGCCGACACAAGAAATTCCGGAAAGAGGACCGCGCGGCCAGAAGGGCCGGTTGACTATCGCGCGACACGCTTCCGCAGGCCGGCGTCGCGGAAAGTCCGTTCAGGCCCCGCCCCACGGTTCTCATGCATAGGAGTGCCCCGGGCTGGCGCAGCCGATCGCTCCTCGGTCCCTGAAAGCGTCCGATCCATTGACCTAAATAGCTAAAATGACTAAATTGTCGAAAATGGTGAAATACCGCTGACCTCATGGCCCATTTTTCTTTGACCGACTTGAGCAATCGATCCGGCGAGGTGGTCGAGGCTGCTTTTCGGGGACCGGTCGAGATCACTCGGCGCGGCAAGCGGAAGTTCGTGCTGCTGACCGCAGAGGAATATGACCGGTTGGTGGGCGCCGCCGATACGAGGCGCGCCTTTCACGCCGACGATGCGCCCGATGAAGTTGCCGCCATGATGCTGGCGGCCCTTTCAGCCGAGCCCGGCGAAGGCTGAGGTGATCAAGCCTGCCAACGGTCTTGTCATCGCGTACAACTATCTTTGGGCGCGGGAGTACGATCGCAATGAGGAATCGGGCCGAAAGGCCCGCCCGGCCTGTGTCCAAATCATCATCGCGGAGGGGAGAAGCGGAACGCTGGTTGCGTTATTCCCGATTACCAGCCAGCCGCCGCACGCGAGCCGAACGGCGCTCGAAATCCCGGAAATGGACGTCCGCCGTATCGGTCTGACCGCTCCGTCCTGGATCATCGTCGACGAGTGGAATCTCGACGATCTCGCGAAGTCTCCGCACATTGCGGATGTCCGTCCGATCGGTAGCCTGAGCCTTGCCTTCATGAACCGGGTCCGCGGCGCGGCGGCAGATCGCATCCGTCAGGGGCGCCGTCGCTCCATCCCTCGACGTTAAGGGACCAACCCGCCGGCTCACTCGCCCAGAAACAGCCGGATCTCCTCGAAGAAGCGCTCGGTGGCGGGCTCGCCCTCGAGCGGAATGTGGTTCCTGCCTTCGAGCGCAACGAACCGCGCGCCGGGAATTCCGGCAGCCATCCGGCGTCCCTCCTCGACCGGTTGCCTGAGATCACCGCGCCGGTGCATCACCAGCGTTGGCACTGCGACTTTGGGAAGCAGATCCGTTACGTCGATGTCACCTGTCGTCTCCAAATAGCGCGCGGCGCATTCGCCGGTCGTGGTTATGCGCTGCCGTTCGTCATAGGAATCCAGCATCTCCTTGGGGGCGTCGGGGTAAAATTCGGTCGCGAACATGTGGCGGATCGCCGGGTTGTCCGCGCCCCATTCGAGCCGCATCAGGGTCGCTGTCGCTTTGAGCTTCTCTCTCGCGGCGGGCGACCGCTTGCCGGCGCCCAGCGCAAACCCGCCGTACAGAATGAGATGGGAGACGCGCTCCGGATGGCGCACCGCGTAGGCGATGGAAATGGCGCAGCCCTGCGATACTCCCAACAGCGGAAAACGTTGCAGGCCGACCGCATCGATCACCGTTTCAAAATCGCTCACCCACGTATCGAAGGAAATTTCGTCGACCTCCCAATCCGAGAGACCATTGCCGCGCGCGTCGGCGCGAATCAGCGTGTGCTCGCTGGCGAACCGGCGCAGGATGTGGCGCCAAAGCGGGCTCTGCCAGTCGTATTCGAGATGGTTGAGCCAGGTCGGCGCCCGTACCAGGGGAGAACCGTGGCCGACGACGGCGTAGGCGAGGCGCACGCCGTCGCGAGCGCGGCAATAGCGGATCTCCTGCTGCAAGTTTGCTGGCCCGCCCTTGGACGCCGCGGTCACGGCGGCGCCGCCGATCGCGAAGGCTTCGACCGGCTTCGGGATGTTCTTGAGATGCTGCGGGCCGAGCTCACGGAATTCGAGCCTGAGCTTGCCGTCGACCTGGTCGTAGGCTTGCCGGGAAATGCAGATACCGCCGGTTTCCGCGAGCGATTCCAGGCGCGCTGCGATGTTCACCCCGTCGCCGTAGATGTCCTCGCCCTCGACGATGACATCGCCGAGATGCACCCCGATGCGAAAGCCCATACGGCGATCGTCGCCAACCTCCGCGTTGCGCGCCGCCATCTCGCGCTGGATCTCGGCCGCGCATTCCACTGCGTCGACGACGCTGCCGAATTCGGCCAGGATGCCGTCGCCCATGAGCTTGACGACGCGGCCGTGATGTCCAGCAATCGCCGGGGCGATCAGCTCGGACCGATGGGCCTGCAGCCTCGCGAGCGTCCCCGACTCATCGAGGCTCATCAGCCGGCTGTAACCGGCGACGTCGGCGGCCAGAATTGCAGCCAGGCGGCGTTCCATGGACCCGTGCTCCGAAACGGCGACGTCATCTTAGACTGGCGCCGGCCAGCTCAGAAGCCTTCCGCCTCCCGGGCGCGTGCGACGTAGCGCTCCGCGTCCTGCGGCAGCAGCAGGCGGTCGCGCACGAGCGCTTGCGCCGCCGCCGCCACCGTGGCCACATAGGCATCGCGGCTGGCGTAGCGCTCCTCGAGCGATGCGCGCGGGTCTTGCTTGGCGACGCGCTCGGCATGATTCCTGGCGAGCGGCAGGAAGCTGCCGTCGCGGTCGCACAGCTCTCTGGCCGGAAACGGCGCCGCGTAGACGTTCCAGCCCGTATAGGTCGCAAGCGGCGCGGCAATATCCGGCAGCAGGATGCCGGCGACTTCGTTGCCGTCCGGATCCACGCGCGGCACCAGCGGCCGGTACTGCGGGCCGCCGAGCGGCTTGGGATGCACCCAATCGGCAAAGCGGGCGACGGCGTTCACGCCTTGCGGGCTCGAAACGCCGGGGATCGCCGGGAAGCCGGTCTCGTCCGGCGCCACCAGCGTGCGATCCGCGATGCGCGGCACCCGGCTCGCGGGCGGCGCCGCGCCCTTGGTCACCCACTCGTCGAGGTCGACCAGGAGCGCGCGCAACGCGGGCGCCGGATTGTGCGGGTTGCGCGGGTTTCCGCACGGGCCGCGGTCGGGCTTGAGCTCCACGCGGCCGGCGTGCTGGGTCCCGGCGACCAGAAACACGCGGGCGTTCGCCGGCAGCTCGAGGTCGCGTTGCCCGAGCGGATCGGTCGTGAGTAGGGATGCGCCCTTCTGCCAGTATTCGGTCGACGTATTCACCTCGATCAGCAGCGGATCGAAGCCGTCGTGGCGGAACAGCGAGCCGGTCCTGCCGGTCGACGGATCTTCGGTGAGTGCGGTCGAGAACGGAAACGCATTTTCCGGATAGAGATGATCCTCGTGCTGGGTGTTGGTGCGTGCCGGCTGGCCGAACTCCTCGTTGAGAAAAACCCGGCCGATGCCGGAAATATGCGCCAGCACGCCGTCGAACACCTTGCGGCTGGCTTCGTCCTGATTGAACCCCTGGCCGATGAAATCGCGCAGATAGCGCCCGCTCTGCGAAATGCCGAACGCCAGCGTCGCGTCGATCGATCCGGCGGGATTTTGCGTGCCGGCGTCGTCCTGTTGCGCATGGCGCAGGAACGAGACGAGATCGCGCGTCGCCGCAAAGCCGATGCCGAGCGGCTTGGGATCCTTCGCCGGATAATAGAGCTCGTAGAGCACGCCCGGCTCGGGCTTGGTGCCGGCGGGCAACAATTGGATGGCGCGGCTGTTTGCGAAGCTCCACTGATCCGCCGCAATGATCCGCTCCGGATCGGCCTCCCGGGCGCGCACTGTGAGCTGCGCCTCCTTGGTGTCGAGGCTCGCCGCTTCGTAGCTCAGCTTGAACGTTTCGCTCATCGGGCCGCGCGTGCCGTTGACGAGCTCATCGCGGATCATGCGCACGATCGGGCGCCCGGCCTCCTGCGCGACGCCCACGCGGATCGTCATGCCGCCGCCCACCTTCGGCGCATCCGGATCCCAGCCCGACCACACCATGGTGTAGCCGCGCTGGAACGCGAGGGCGTTGCCGGCATCTGCGAGCGAGCGCGGCTCGTTGTTGCCCGGCCCCGCGGGCGCCTCCATGAGCCAGTGCAGCAGGAACTTGCGCCCGCGGTTGTTGACTTCATAGAGCAGCTTGCGGCTCGCTTTCGCGGGATCGGCCGGTCGCAGCATGAAGAAGTCGGTGTCGTACTCGACCATGCCGCGGGCATTGCGCGGCGCCTTGTCGAGGCCGACAATGCCGCGGTTGCGCGCATCCCGCGGATCGAGTTCGCCCTTCACGGTGCCGATCACGCGCTCGTAGGCGCCCGCATCCCCGAATGCCGCGCCGTCGGCGAACGGCTCGACCTTGTCGATGAGGATCGCGGTCACGCGCGCGTGGGCAATATTGGTCGCGGCGAGGAGCAGCAGGCCGGCGTAAAATAGATCCCTATGTCTCATGCTGATCGTGTGTCTTCGAAATCGTGTTGCCTGACACGTTCTGGCCCCCGGATCTGCACCGCATCGCTTCAGCGGTCCGTCGCGTCCGGGGAGCGGGGCAAGAAATTCCGGAACGAGGATCGCGCGGCCAGGAGGGTCGGGTAGCTCGTGCTGCTTGGCTCAACTAGGTGCTACAGCTGCAGGTAACTGACGTTTATGGACCGCGCCTCAATTGGCATCTTACCAACGGGGCTGCGGCCCGTTTGGTGGTCGTTCTCGCTGGACGGTGACGAGATTGGGTTTCACGACTTCGGTTTCAGATCCGACAGTGTCTCCTCTCTCTTTGCAGGAACGACATTTCCGCCCTATGCCCGATTTGATACTAGCGTCCTGGAACTCTTTTAGATCCTTGACCTCACCGCAGGCTGGGCAGGCTTTCTTTTTGCCCGCCACTATCGCCTCGGCGGTCTCTTTTACGCTCCGCACGATCTCATGGGATTGGACATCCTTAATTGCCTCGCTGGCCAGGGTCAACAGCCGCACGTCCAGCGTTCTCACGGGGTCTCGCCCGAGGTTGAAACGATTGATACGCAGGAACCGATACCCGTAACCCTCCAGAATTTTTTGCCGCTCTACGTCCTCTGGCCTGTAGTCACTAAAATTCGTCGCATTTACACCGTCCAGATGGGTAAAGTGTTCCCTAAAGCCGTCGTACTCCAGGATGATATTAATGGGGCCTCGTCTGGATTGCACCTTGATCAGGAAATCCACCCGGTATGCGGGATGTCTGTATCGTGGATCGATTTGACGCAGATAAGTGCCAAGTTCGAACTGAGCATCGATTTCCACAAGGTCACCTAGTCGTTGGACGAACAATGTTTGGCCTAACCACTTAAGTACCCGCGCCTCCATTGGAGAGGTCTGATCGGTATCTCTAACGTCAGGCCGTCTACGCGCGATCACTAGCTGGTCCCTGTAATGCGCTATCGCCTTTCCAACGGCGCTGCGATATGCCTCCAAAGGCTGCGAATGGAAAATGTGTATTCGCTCCTTGGCGCGGCTAAATCCTACGTTCAAGCGCTGAAGACGCAAGGCATGGTCAACTTCGTCGGCGTCAGCCAATGATTTAGGAAAAATGTAGGACAGTTTGTCTTGCTGCGGTGTAGCGACCATTGAATAGATGATCACGTCTCGCTCTTCTCCCTGGCAGCTATCAAAGGTCATTATTTTTAGGCGAAGAATATTATGGAGAGTCTCTGCGTCAGCCACGGTCGCAATCTTCTGCACGATAAAGGATTGCTGCTCAGCAAATGGAGTGATAATACCCACGGTAGGCGCAGGGCTAAAGGAGGCCAGACGTCGCAGTTCCTCCACAATACATTCGTACTCTGCGGAATTCACGTTCTTCCTTATTTCACTGCGGCCGTCATTCTCAACTGCAGTGAACCGGATGACATCATCGATGGGTAAGCCTCGTATCTTTAGGCTCTGAAGCTGGCCGCCATAAAACGTCTTCGATGAAAACGAAATCAATTCTGGATAGCCGCGAAAATGCTTTTTGAGCATTATTTGACTATTGGCTATCCTCTCAACAAACTCGAGGACACTCGTTTTGATATTGAACAGCTTTATTCTGTTCAAGGTGTTGACATCAATGGTCTGCTGCCGTTGAAATTCCTCCAATATAGCGTTAGTGTAGCGGCTGTTGATCTCTACAGAGGCTGTGGCAGTCTTGACGTTGGAAAATTGCTTTCGATCGCCCAGCACCACAAGCTTTTTTGCCCGAATAAATGCAGGAAATGCCTGCGCGATTGAAACTTGACTCGCTTCGTCAATGACTACTATGTCGAATAAACCCTGCTCCAAAGGTACGTACTCTGCATAGTCGCGGATACCCGCAATCACGCAGGGGAATGCCCTCTTCAGAGTTGTAAACACTTCGCGAGGGAACCGTTGCTTTTTACGGATGATGTCTCGAATCGATCTTGAAAGATTCCTGTGTTCTCAGCGAAATCAATCACGCGCTCGTCAAGAGTGTGAGCAAGACGCTGGGCATGGAGGCTTTCCAGCCGAGCCTTATCTCCCGCGTAATCAACCGATGGGATATCTCGGAACGCGTCATGGATTTGCTTGTAACGAGAGGCATAGGCCATGACCTCACGTAGGCGCTTCGCCTGCGCATTCGATGCTGCTTGCGCCCAGTTGTCTACTGAGTGTCGATGCAGACCGACTGCATTCATTATGTCTGGATGCTGCTCAATCGCGAAACGAATACGAGCAATGCGCTCAAGATTGGGTATAGTTTCCTGCGGAACGGGCTCCAAACCTTCAATGGCCTGCTGGAACAGAATGGCATGAAGGTCGCCGGGCACACCGCTCCTCGTAAGGGTAGCTGACAATTTTGAAAAAGCGGCATGCGCCCGCTCCAGCTCGGAAACACGCAGATGGGCATGAAGAGCGTTAACTATCGCCAGTTCGGAACCGAGGCTAGCATTGAGGGCTCGAATTCGCTTCCGCGTGAATAGGTGCCCAACGAGCGGCCAACGAGCAGTCTGATATTCGGAAATAAAAACGTGCAACGTTTCTAAATCTCCGATTTCGAAATTAGAGAAGAGGCGCATGGCCAAGAGGTCAGCATCAGAAGGCATCCCGACCTCAGCAAATGCGGGTTGAACCTGCAGAAAGGCTTCTAAATCCTCAAGATCTACGCGTCTGGACACTGCCCGTAATATCTTCAACGCGCGGCCATTGTAACTGCTAAAAAGATTACTAATAGATGCCGCAGCGTCTAAGGCCTCAAAAACAGCTTCGTTGGTTACGCACCGCTCGGGATCGTCAAGCGCGGATGCTACCCGATCCTCGCATTTATGAAATTCGTAAACATCCTTCAACTTGATCTTGCAAGCTTGGTCTGTCAGCATCTTAATCGCATCCGATACACGATTTTCCTCATCACGTATCTCGGTAGCCAGCTTCCCTTCGGATGCCGAGCTAGCTCTGTGGTGTGCCTTGATGGCCTCGATAGACTGATTGGTTAAGATGCGGCCGTAGCTGCTTTGTGATCGACCCAGTCTCAGAATCGGGTTTTGGAAATCTTGGTCGAACCGTACGGAATTGATTACTTCGTTTAGCTTATCTTCGACCACATCTAAAGCTTCCGGCTTGTCGCTCAAAACCAATACATTTTGGCCATTCAAAATTGCCTGGAACACGATTGCGGTAATGGTATGAGACTTGCCTGTCCCAGGCGGGCCCTCGATCGATAGGAATCGCGCATTCTTATGGTGTAGGGCGGCGAGAATCTTGCGCTGTTCCTCATTTAACGGTACGGGGCTTTGGAAAACTAGCCTGCCTTCGATTGGCGTACTTGACCAGTCCCGGTCAATTTCGGCATTGACGTTGACAGGGTCCTTAGAAAGAAATCCAGAAACGATTTCCCGGAAGTCTGCTGCCGGTCCAGAATCGGACCCCAGAAACGCCATGAGTTCCTCATAATCGTTCAAAAGAGACTCGTCAGCTTTGTCAAATGCTGCAAAATGCAGAGCGTTCGTAATTGCGAGCTGACTACGGTGCGCCTTCTGGTCTACTGGACTGGAAAGATTAATGGGTGGCTTCAGCGCGAGTTCCGCGCACCAATGATCAATGAGACTTTGCATAACCTCGGCGAAACTGTCGCCGTCATCAAGATAAAGGATCCGTTCCTTGACTGTTAAGGGAATCGGACGATCAAGCTCCCGAGCCGTTTCTTGAGCGGCATATTCAACAGCCCTTTTGTTGACATAGATTTGACGGTCCGCTGTGATGCGGAACAAGCTGCCCTCAAGTGAAACGTCTATTGGAATATAAAACAGCGGATACACTACTCGATTGTGGTGAAGTGCGCCCACATAGAGGTAGATCTCGAAATTCTCTCGGAGCTTAAGGGTCGACCCCAACTCGTGTAACTCGTCGAAAAAAGAAGTCGCTCTGAACGTCTCAAAATAAGTAGCGATGCGCCGCCGGATTGTCTCCACGTCAAGGACGTCTTCGATAACAGCATCTACTTCATCGAATCTATTTTCGACGATTGCTGTTGCTAAGCCGGAGCCAATTGCTTCCTCGGCGTCTGCTAACAGTCGAGCCCCAAGTTCTTCCTCGATGTCATACGCTACTTCAAGGGTGTCGTTACTCTGTCTGTTGAGAGAGCTTTCGAGTTTAAGAAGCAGGGGCTTCAGAGCAGTATGAACGAGGCCATTGCGAAGGGCAGTAACGACAGCTTCGCGGTATGTTTCGGGATCATTCTGCACTCTCTCACGCAACTCGCGAGCAGTTGTTTTGACTTGATCGCCGAGATTGGCAAGAGCTTCTCCTTCAAGGGCTGTAACATGCCGATCGATAACCGCCATAACATCGCGGCTTATTCGGCTGCGATACTTGCCGCGACCAACCGTGAATGTGAAACCCTTCGCCGTCTCGGTTGGCTTGGCGAGAGCCTCGCAGAGATCAAACACCAGCTCTGGATATTTTGCGATGAAAATGCCGGTCAAGTTGCCGCGTTGGTCTTTAAGGCCAATCGATCGTTTTGGCGTTCTCTGGCGGCGAAAATCGGTATCCAAGAAGTCACGAAAATATGCGCAGATATGGCTGATAAAGCTAGAGGTTTTGGGCACATCAGAGCTATTCGGCACGTTATTGCCCCCGACTACGAGTTGCGGCAAGGGTACTCTACAAGGGTATCCATCGCTCTTGGAAGGCTTAAAATGAGACTAACGGTCCGTGCCATCCCCAGGCAGTTTGCGGCAGATCTTGTCACCGAAAGGCCTGGCGATGCTGCCGTGTATGGGGCAAGTGCCCTCTTCCGCTCCTCCGGAAGGAAGAGAGGTTTGCCAAGCCGCTCAGCATTTCCTCACCGCCCCAGGATGGCGCCGGTCAGGGCGCGCGGGTCGCGGGTCGGCCAGCGGCCGGCGTCCACGGTCTGGAAGAAATCCGCAAGATGCCGGTTGAACACGGCCGGATCCTCCAGATTGATGCCGTGCCCGGCGTTCGGCATCACCACCAGCGCCGCCGTCGCGATGGTGCGCTTCATCAGCAGGCCCGGCTCGAGGCACGGCCAATCCTCGTCCCCGGTCATGACCAAAGTGGGCACCCGCATCGCCCGCATCTTGTCGGTCAGATCGTAGAGCGAGGGGCGCGCCTTCTGCACGCCCCGCAAGGTCAGCGCCGAGCCTTGCGTCGAATGCCCCCCGAGCTGGTCGGCGAACTCCCGCCAGCCGCGCGGATCCTTGTTCTGATACTGCACGCGCGTCGGCCCCAGCGCATAGCCCTCGGCGGCCTTGCTCATGCCGAGCCCCTCGATGCGCTTGGCCGAGGCCTCGGCTTCCTCGGCGAATTGCTTGCGCATATCCGGCGCCGCGCCATAGCCGCAGCCGGCGACCACGATCGAGCGGGCGCGCTCAGCATACGCGAGGCCGAAATGCAGGCTGGCAAAGCCGCCCATCGAGAGGCCGACGACATGCGCCTTGTCGATCTTCAGCGCATCGAGCACGGCGCGGATGTCGTCGCGGGCCCGGTCCTGCGAATAGAATTTCACGTCGCCCGGGACGTCGGAGGGCGGATAACCGCGCGCATTGTACGCGATGCAGCGGTAGGTGCGGCCGAGCTCGCGGACCTGCGGCTCCCAGGAGCGCGTGTCGCCGGCAAATTCGTGCACGAACACGACCGGCGCGCCGGCCCCGGTCTCCTCGTAATAAAGCTTGATACCGTCGTCGGTCGTCAGATGCGGCATGGTGATTTCCTTCAGGAAGCGGCGCGCGCCGAAAGGCCGGCGTCGATGGTGACCACCGAGCCGCTGGTATAGCCGGAGCGGTCGGAAGCCAGGAACGCGATCATCGCGCCGATCTCTTCCGGCTTGGCGGGGCGTCCGAACGGCATGGATTTCGTCAGCTCGCGCCAGCTCTCCGGATCGCCGGAGCGATCCTGCGCGCGCTTGCGCAACAGCGTCACCAGGCGATCGGTCGCGACGGGTCCGGGATGAATCGCCACCACCCGCACGCCGTCCTGCACGCTGGCATGACCGAGCGATTGCGAGAATGCGGCGAGCGCCGCATTGCCGGCGACGCCGCAGATGTAGCCGGGATCGCGGGTCTGCGCCGCGGCGCCGATCACGTTGACGATCACGCCGGATTTCTTCGTCTTCATCAGCCCGTAATAGGCGCGGCACATGTTGATGTAGCCGAACACCTTGAGGTCCCAGGCGGCGCGCCATTTCGGCTCGTCGATCTCGATGAGGTTGCCGCCCGGAATGGCGCCGGCGTTGTTCACCAGGATATCGACATCGGGGAATTGCTTCGCGAGCCGATCTACGTTGCGGCCCTCGGAGAGGTCCGCCGCGACCGTCTCGACCCTTGTGTTGAATTTTGCGAGCAGCGCCGCTTTGGCCGCGTCGAGGTCCTTCTGGGTGCGCGCGACCAGGATCAGATTGCAGCCTTCGCTCGCCAGAGCTTCGGCGGCGGCGCGGCCGATGCCCTTCGAGCCGCCGGTGATCAGCACGTTCTTGCCGTCGAGATGAAGATCCATGGTTTAGCCTTGGGGATGCTCGGGCCCGGAGGATGGGGCGGTGGGAGGGCGATCTTACGCCGTCTGGGCCGGGCTTGTCCCGGCCATCCAGGTATTGCCGGACTGAACTCAGCTCATGGATCCCCGGGACGCGCCGCTTCGATCCGGGGATGACGAGCCCGCCATCTCGTCCCGCAGCCGTTCGTATTCCGTCCGCACGAGTTCCTTGCCGTAGCTGCGCTCGAGCCGGCGCACGATGAAATGCCCGCGCGCGATATCCTGGAAATGCTCGATGAACGCGTAGTTCACCGCGGCGCCGCCGAGCGCGCCGATCACGGGAATTGCCTGCGCGCCGAGCTTTTGCGTCACCACGACGCCGAACCGCGACGCCACTTGGCTGAGAAACCGCACCAGCACCGGCGCCCCCTCCTCGACGATGCCGCGCTGGGCGATGTAGCGGGCGGCCTCGGTCACCGATTTCGCCAGCATGCCGCGCACGGCGAAATAACCGCCTTCGAGCTCGCTCGCGCCGGTGCGTCCGCCGAGCGCAAACACCTGGACGCAGGACAGCGCGGCTTCCGGATCGGAGAGATTCTCGCCCTCGCTGCGCGCGATCTCGGCGATCGAGCGCAGCATGATGATGGTGGAAACCGGAAGCTCCAGCGGCAGCGTGGCAAGCCCGAAGGTGCCGCCGGCGGCGCCCGACGCCATCGCCAGATATCTGTGCAGCAATTGCGAGCCGCCCGCGGGGGAGCGCCGGATCGTCAGCAGCGCGACCTTCAGCGCCGCCTGCAAGCCCTTGGCGGTCGCCGCCGCGATCGCCTGCGAGGCGCTCTCGGGGAGCGCCCGGCCCAGGAGCTCGATCGGGCGGCCGACCAGATTGGCGAGCCGCGCCGCAAGTCCGGGATGCTCGAGCGACAGCACGGCGCGCGTGAGCGCGGCCAGATCGGCTTCGGTCATGCTCATGGGCGCAATGTAGGTGCTCGATCGAAATCCGCACATCCGAACGTCGGCCGCGAAGAGTTTACGGCACCGAGGCGAGCAGATACGCCATAGCCATGGTGCCGCTCTCCGTGCTCGACCTTTCGCCGGTGACGTCCGGCTCCTCCGGCACGCAAGCGCTGCGCAACAGCCTCGACCTTGCCGAGCTTGCGGACCGGCTCGGCTATACGCGCTATTGGCTCGCCGAGCACCACAACCTCGCCTCGATCGCAAGCGCCGCGCCCGAGATCATGATCGGGCAGATCGCGGCGAAAACCCGACGACTGCGGGTCGGCTCCGGCGGCGTGATGCTGCCCAACCATGCGCCGCTGATGGTGGCCGAGCGCTTCAAGGTGCTGGAGGCGCTGTTTCCCGGTCGGATCGATCTCGGCATCGGCCGGGCAGCCGGAACCGACCCGGTCACCTCGCTCGCTTTGCGCATGCGCCAGCAGGGGAGCGCCGACGACGATTTTCTGGAGCGGCTGCAGGAACTGCTGTTGATGGAAACCAAAGGCTATCCCGAAGGCCATCCGTTCCGCGGCGTCCGGGCGATGCCTTCCGACGTCAAGCTGCCGCCGATCTGGCTGTTGGGCTCGAGCGATTACAGCTCGCAACTCGCCGCCGCGATCGGGGCGGGCTTCGCCTTCGCGCATCATTTCGCAACCCACGATGCTGCGGCGGCGATGCGATTCTATCGCGAGCATTTCCGTCCCTCGACGCTGCGCGAGCGGCCCTATGCCATCCTGGGCGTCGCGGTGGTTTGCGCGGACGCGCAAGAGGAAGCCGAGCGGCTCGCCTCGACCTTGGACCTCAACGCGCTGCGTCGGTCCAAAGGCGAATATCTGCCGTTGGCGAGCCCGCAGGAAGCTGCCGCATATCCCTATACGCCGGCCGACCGGGAGAAGATCTCGCGCAACCGCGCCCGGCTGTTCGTCGGCACCAAGCAAGCCGTGATCGATCGCCTCACGCCCCTGATCGAATCGACCGGTGCCGACGAAGTGATGGTCGCGAGTGCCATTTACGACCACGCCGCGCGAAAACGCTGCTACGAGCTCCTGGCCGAGGCTTTCGGCCTGCGAGCGGGCAGCTGAGCCGGGCGAAAAACCAAATTCACGCAACGGCGTTGTTGCTGGTGTCCGCCGCCGGCGGGCCGGAAAGCCGTGGAGCTGCCATGCCGTTTCGGGACGACGAGCGCGACAACGCCGGGCATTCGGCGGCTGACGAGACCGGATCGGTTCCGGTCGAGCCCGAGGCCGGAACCGAGGCGCCGCTCGTTCCCGCCGCGGCGGAACCGGCCCGGAAGCCGGATTTTCGCGGTTTCGCCCTGACCTGGCTCGTCCCGCTGGGTCTTGTGCTGGTCGCGGCGGCGAGCTCCGTCTATTTGCGCGGCAATCCGAGCGCTGCCGTTCCGGCCTGCGCGGCCGCGGATTGGCGTACCGAGCTGACCCTCGACCGCTCCCGCCCCGAGCGCGCCATGACCACCTTGCGCTCGCGCAATGCCGTGGGCCCGGAGGGGCGGGCCGGCTGCGCTGAAAGTGAGCTTCGCCTGCCTCCCCGATGGCCCCTATTTCGAGCTGCGCTCGCACTCCCCGGCGCTGGCGATGCGGCAGATCGGCCCGATCGAGGTGCGCAACCTCAACGACGATCTCGCCGCCCAGGTGTTTGCGCCGGTCGACGGCGCGCAGAGCGCGGTTCGCGTCGCGGACAAAGAGGCGGTCGAGCTCATCGCCTACGCGATCGCCAACAGTCTTTCGTTCCGCATCCCGCTCACCTTCGCGAGCGGCGAAGCGGCCGTGGCGGAGTTCAAGTCGTATCATTTCTCGACGGCGGTGCGCCCGGTGCTGTTCGCCTGCAGCATGCGCTCGCTGCAGATCGAGCCGCCCTCGCAGGAGGACGAGGAATAGGACTGCGGTCCGGTAATGTCCCACCGCCCGGCATTCGCGCAAATTTGATTCGATGGTCGCGGCAACTTCTGGGCTGACTCCGCGTTTGTTATGGTTCATGATTTTCATCGGCGCGGTACGGCCGAGGGAGGCATTCATGTTCCGGCGGCTTGTCATGGCGGTTACGACCATTGTGGCGGTCGCGATCGCGGCGGTGGTCGTTTCCGACCTGGCCCAGGCCGGTCGGGGCGGCGGAGGGGGCGGTGGAGGCGGCGGTCGCGCCGTTCACTCCAGCGGCGGGGTGCATGCCGGATCGCTCCATAGCGGCCGCTCGAGTGTCGGCTCGCTATCCCGTCACAGCACCGGATCCCGTTACAGCACCGGCCACTCGACACTTTCTCATCGCGCGCCGAAGCACGGCGTCAGCCACACCGCGAAGCCTTCCTCCCTGTCCCACAAAACCGCGACCAACAAGACCAACAAGTCGCTGACGCACAACACGCTCGGTACGCATCACAAATTTTTCGGGCGCCGCGTGTTCGTGGTCTGGTTCGGGCCGATCTTCTGGCCCTACGCCTTCTACGACGTGTTCGATTACGTGTTCTGGGTCTGCGACGACTATTACTATTATTCCTACGGTTGCTACGACTATTACGGACCGTTCTGGGCCTACGGCTACGACGATCTCTTCGGCGGGATCTACTGGTCGCACTATGCCCGCGATTATCGCGGCTATGGCTCGGGCGACCACTACCGGCGAAGACAGCAGGTCGCGCGCAACGATCCGCGCGGCGTCGAGGCGCAAGGCGCGCGTACGGACGAGCTCGCGCAATTGTGCGGCGGGGAAGCGGCGAGCCTGGTGCATTTCCCGTTCGACAAGATCGAGCAGCGGGTGGCGCCGACCGACGCGCAGCGCGCGAGCTTCGAGGCGCTCAAGAGCGCCGCCGCGAAGGCAGCCGACAAGCTGAAAGCCTCCTGCCCGAGCGAACCCGCGCTCGGCCCGCTCGGCCGCCTCGACACCGCCGAACAGCGGCTCGATGCGATGCTCGAGGCGGTCGGCACGGTCCGCGCGCCGCTGATCAAGTTCTACGATTCGCTCGACGATCAGCAGAAAGCCCGGCTCGACGCCATGGGGCTCTCGCCGCGCCGAGAGGCCGGGAAGGGTGGCGGCAGGGAAGCCCAGGCCGGCGTGGTCCCGCGCATCTGCGGCGAGCGCACCAATGCGGTTGCGCAGCTCTCGATCGAGGAGATCGAGAAGAACGTGCGTCCGACCGACGCCCAGCGTCCGCCCCTCGCAGATTTGCGCGACGCCTCGGTGCGCGCGGCCGATACCATCAAGGCCGCGTGTCCGAACCAAGCGCCGCTGACGGCCACGGGTCGGATCGAAGCGGTCGAGGGGCGGCTCGGCGCCATGCTCGACGCCATCAAGATGGTGCGCGGTCCGCTGGAAAAATTCTACGACTCGCTGAGCGACGAGCAGAGGGTCCGGTTCAACCGGATGGGCCCGCCCAATCGCCGGACCGGATGAACGGGAGCGTTGCCATGCGCAACGCGATCATCGCCGCAATCGCAATGCTGCTGGCCTCGCCGCCGGAGGTCGCAAATGCGCAGATCGGCGCGGGTAGCGGAGCCGGGTCCGGCGCGGTGATCGCCGTGCCGCCCGGCGCGACCGGCGGCACGGCCGGGGCCGCGATGGGCTCGACGCGGCCATACTACCGGGACAACGCCTATCGCGACCGCGTGTGCTGGCACGATCGCGGCTACCGGCATTGCCGCTGGCGCTGAGCGTTCACGGCGCGACCTCGCGTTGCACCGGCGCGCGCCAGAAGCGCCATACCATCGCGGCCATCAGCAGGAGCACGGCGATCACCATGGCGACGCAGCCGGGCCAGCCCGTTCGATTCCAGATCAATCCGGGCAATGCCCCGCCGACGCTGCCGCCGACGTAGTACCAGGTGAAGTAGAGGCCGACCGCCGAGGAATGGCCGTGCTCGGCGCCGAGCGCGACGAAGCTCGTCGACACGCTCTGGCACAGAAAGCCACACGTGGCGCTGATCGCCAGACCCGCGACGATCGCCGGGAGCCAAGGCACGAGCGTGAGCAGCAGGCCGCCGATCCACAGGCCGATCGCGGCCAGGATGAGCGGCCTGCGGCCGAAGCGCGCCACCGCCCGCCCGGTCAGCGGGGCGATCGCCGACCCGCCGAGGTACACCACGAAGATCGCGCCGAGCGCCGTGGCCGAGAGATCGAAGGGCGGCGCCGCCAAGTAGAAATTGACGTAGGTGAAGCTGGCGATGAAGGTAAACAGCACGCCGAATCCGATCGCATAGGTCGCAACCAGCGGCGGATTGCGGAAATGCCGCAGCATCTGCCGCGCGGAGGCGAGCAGATTCTGCGAGCGCACGAACTGCCGCTCTTGTTCGAGCAGGGCGGCGACGCCGAGCGCGAGCAACAGCGTGAGCGACGCGAGCCAGAGAAACGCGATCCGCCAACCGGCCCAGTCCGCCAGGACGCCCGTGATCAGTCGGCCGAAAAAACCGCCGAAGCTCGCCGCCGACGTGTAGATGCCGGTGACGCCGATCGCCTCGCCGGCCGGCCATTCCTCGCCGATATAGGCGACCATTACCGCGAAAATCGGTGGCAATGTCAGGCCTTGGACGAAGCGCCAGAACACCAGCGCGTGGATATCGGGCGCGAGCCCCACCATGGCGGTCGGCACGACGAGCGCAAACATCGCCGCCGCGATCACGCGCTTGCGGCCGACGACATCCGCGAAGGTTCCGGTGAACGGCGCGATCAGGGCGACCGCCAAGGTCGAGGCCGTGATGGCGAGGCTCGTCTCGCCGGCGCCGGCTCCGAACTCCCGCGCCAGCAGCGGCAGCACCGATTGTGGCGCATACAGATTGAGGAACACCGAGAAGCCGGCGAGGGCGACCGCGACGCGCCGCCGGTCGGAGCTCATCGGGCTGGCCGGCTCAGTGCGCCATCAGCACCGGCAATTGCGCGCCGGCAAGAATGTGCCGGGTGGTGCCGCCGAAAATCATCTGGCGCAGCCGGCTCTGCGTATAGGCGCCCTTGACCAGAAGATCACAACCGAGCGCATCGGCTTTGACGAGCAATGCCTCGCCGGTGCTGCGTTTCTCCGGTGCCACGGTCACGGGCTCGGCCGGAATGCCGTTGCGCTGCAGATAGCGGGCAAGCTGGGCGCCGGTGGGACCCGGCACGCTTCCGCCTTCCACGGTGAGCACGGTCACGCGGCTCGCGCGCCGAAGCAGCGGCATCGCGAACGCGGTCGCACGCGCCTGCTCGGTGCTGCCATTCCAGGCGATGAGCACGTTCTCCCCGAGCCGTTGCGGCGGCGCGGGCGGCGCAATGAGCACCGGACGGCCGCTTTCGAACAGCGCCGCCTCGAGCGTCACCATGCGCGGGCTCTGCGGCTCGTCGCCGGGCCGGCCGAGCACGGTGAGGTCGAACACGCGGCCGTAGCTGCCGACGAAATTGTCGCCGTCGGGCGCAGCATCGAACCAGCCGAACGACAGCGACGAATTGCTCTTGTCGCCGTGCGGGACGTCGTGCGCTTCCATGAAGCCCTCGAACATGCCGCGGGCCTGTTTGGCGGCATCCTCGTCATGTTGGCGCACGGTCGCCATCGCCATGCTGCTGACGGGATCCATCGCGGCGAAATTGTCGATGGCCGGGCGCAAGGCGAAACCCTCGATGTAGCTGTCGAACTGCCGCGCGAGCAGCAGCGCGGTCTCCAGCGTCGAGGTCATCAGATCGTGCTGCTCGGTGGGGACGAGAAGGGCCTTCATGACCGCCTCCGGCCGAAGCTGGCCCGCCAAAGACGGGGACAGCGGTTCACCTAGCCTATCCCGGTTCGGCAAAATTCCAAATCGAGGACGGACGCCGGATAAGCGGAAGCAGCCGCTCCTGCGAACGTCAGGATGGCTTCCGAGCAACAGCAGGTTGGCTGCGTTTACCGGACGTTCTGGGGCCCGTGCGGCGCGGCGGCGGGCTGCGCGGACGCCGACGGTCCCGGCGCGCTGCCGGGCAATACCACGACCCGCGTACCCAAGGTCACCCGGCCGTAGAGGTCTTCGATATCCTCATTGAGCAAGCGAATGCAGCCCGAGGAAACGAATTGACCGATGGTCGAGGGCTGGTTGGTGCCGTGAATACGATAGAGCGATTTGCCGAGATGGAGCGCGCGGGCACCCAACGGATTGCCGGGTCCGCCCGCCATCATCCGCGGCAGATAGGGCTGGCGATCGATCATCTCCGTCGGCGGATACCAATCCGGCCACTCGGTCATCTTGCTCACACGCTCGATCCCGGCCCACGTGAACCCCTCGCGGCCCACGCCGATGCCGTAGCGCATTGCCTTGCCGTGCCCCAACATGAGGTAGAGAAACGTGTGCGGCGTATCGATGATGATGGTTCCGGCGGGCTCCTTGGTCGCATAATCCACCAGCTGCCGGCGCAAATGCGCCGGCAATTCCTTCGGCTGGGCTTCCGGCTGCTCCTCCGGCGGTAGCGCCGCGATCGCCTGCCGCCGGGCAGGATCGATCTCGACCGGCGGGCGCAGCACGCCATCGGGCGCGCCTGATCGCGGATCGACCGCCGCGGCGGGACCGGACGGAGCGGGTCCGGGCTGCGGATAGGCCGCGCCGGGCGCGGCTCCATACGGAGAATACGGAGCGCGATTCTCTGGGCTGGCTGTGGGAACGGAGCCGGTATACGGCGTCGGCGTCGGCTGCGGCGGGCCGACCGGGTAAGGGCCTGCCACCGATGACGAAGCATCGCCTGACGAAGCATCGCCGGGAATCTCGGCGGGCGGCAGTTCGTCGTCCGCGATTTCCTGGGACGCCGGATAGGGTGGGACGTGCCGGGGCGCCGCATAAACCGGCGGCGGCCCGTAGGGACCATAGGGCGGGGGCGGACCATAGGGAGGCCCATACGGCGGGTAAGGCTGCGCGGCCGCGGGCCCGATCGCAAGCAGGCCCAGCACCAGCGCGGCGGTTCCGCACGCTGCAGCGCGAAGCTTCATGGAGCCCTCCTGGGCCAAAGCCCGCCCGGTCTTGCGCCGACGCGGCAGGCCGAAACCGGTTCTATCCTGGTAAATCGCTCAAGATGAGGGCACATTCGTGTCAACATCGCGAACGGATGCTTGCTTTGGCCGTTGAACTTCCCGTGACGGGCGGCTCCGCCGGCCGAAGCAAGCCTATCGGCACATGACATGCTGGAATCCCTTAAACAATTCTTAGCCGATCTCGCCGGCGGCACCAAACCGCAGCACCATTTCGACGACGGCGATTACCGGCTCGCCGCGGCGGCGCTGCTGATTCACGTCAGCACGATCGACGGCGAAGCATCGTCGGAGGAGCGCGACAAGCTGTATTCCGTGTTGAAGAATCGCTTCAATCTCGATGACGGGGCCACGACCGAGCTGATCGAGGAGGCGACCGCGGTCGATCGCGATGCCGTGGACCTCTATCATTTCACCAGCCTGATCAACCGCTCGCTCGACGAAGGGGGGCGGCGGCGAATTGTCGAGATGATGTGGGAAATCATCTATGCTGACGGACGGGTGAGCGAGTTCGAGGAAAACGTGATCTGGCGCGCTTCCGACCTCTTGGGGATTTCCTCCCGCGAGCGCATCGAGATCGGTCGACGAATCGCCGCCGAGCGCGCGGCCGCGGCCAACCGCGGATGAACGCGCGCGCAAGCACCGCGGGCACGCGGAAACCTTCAGGTACCCTGGGAGCGCCGGCTCGATGTCGATTTTTCAACCTGTAACCTTGGTGACCGGCGCCTCGTCCGGGATCGGAGCGGCGCTTGCCCGGGTGTTTGCCGAACAGGGCCACGAAGTCGCTTTGGTGGCGCGGCGCGAGCCGCAGCTCGGGGCGATCGCGGATGCCATCGCGGCATCGGGTATCAAGAAGCCGCACGTGATCACCATCGATCTCGCGCGCAGCGATTCGCCGGCAAGGATCGCGCACGAGCTGCTCGCCCGCGGCCTCGAGCCCGCCATCGTCGTCAACAATGCCGGCTTCGGCTTGTACGGTCCGGCAGCGGAGCTCGACCGCAGCCAGCAGCTCGAGATGATCGACGTCAACGTCCGCACCCTGACCGATCTTTCACTGCGCTGGATCGAGAGCCTGATCCGGCACAAGGGCGGCATTCTCAACGTCGCGTCACTGGCCGGCTTTCTGCCGGGCCCGGGCATGGCGGTCTATTACGCCACCAAGGCCTACGTGGTGTCGTTCAGCGAATCGCTTCACCGGGAGCTCAAGCCCAAAGGCGTTCGCGTCACGGTGCTCTGCCCCGGCCCGGTCAGGACCGAATTCCAGCGACGGGCCGGAATGGGCGAGAAGCTTCCGGGCATGCTCGTCCGCCCGGCCGAGAAGGTCGCCCGGGAGGGCTACGACGCCTTCATGCAAGGGCGTCCGCTCGTCGTTCCGGGACTGGGAAACAAGATCCTCGCTTCGCTGCCGCGACTGCTGCCGCGGCGAATGACCGCCGGCCTCGTCGAGGCGAGGCAGCGGCGTCGCGGCGGGACGAAATCCGGCGAATGGCCGCGGCGCCCGCCAGGCCCGACGGAATAGCTCCGATCTGGCAAGGGAATCGCGTACGGCCTACATTGTCGGATCGATTCCGCCAGGATTGCGATGCCAGACCCCGTCCTCATCATCCTGCACCAGGAGCATTCGACGCCCGGTCGCGTCGGCCAAGCGCTGAAAAGCCGCGGCTATGCGCTCGACGTTCGCCGTCCGCGTCTGGGGGATCCGCTGCCCGAAACGCTGGCGCACCACACCGGTGCCGTCCTATTCGGCGGTCCGATGAGCGCCAACGACCAGCAGGACTTCATCCGCCGCGAGATCGATTGGCTCGCGGTGCCGCTTGCGGAAGAAAAGCCCTTCCTGGGGATTTGCCTCGGCGCGCAGCTTCTGGTCCGCCAGCTCGGCGGCAACGTGTATTTCCATCCCGAAGGCAAGGTCGAGGTCGGCTACTACCCGATCCGGCCGACGGATCTGGGGCGCGCCGTGTGCGGCTACTGGCCCGATCACGTCTACCAGTGGCATCGCGAAGGCTTCGACCTGCCTGACGGCGCGGCGCTGATTGCGGAAGGCGACGTGTTTCCGGTCCAGGCGTTTCGCTACGGCCCTTGCGCCTACGCCATCCAGTTCCACCCCGAGGTCACCCACGCCATGATGTGCCGCTGGACCACGCGCGGCCACGAGCGCCTGGCGCTGCCGGGCGCCAAGCCGCGCGTCGCGCATTTCGAGGACCGTGCCGTGCACGATTTCGCGATCCGCGCCTGGCTGACGAGCTTCCTCGATCACTGGACGGGCGAAGATTTGACGCAACGCGCCGCGGCCGCGGCGGAGTAGGGCCGCCGCGCTTCGCTACGAATGCCGCATCAAGCCGCTCAGCTCGATCTTGCGGCGACTTTGGCGGGCGCCAGCAACGGAGCAAGATTGCAGTCGAGCTCGACGGCCTTGCTCATGAACTCGACGCCCATCGCCTCGAGCTTTCCGGTGGCCTCGCGATCGGTGACGGCGCGCGCCAGCCGGAAGCAACGCTCCGCCTGTTGCAGAAAATATTTCGCATCACGCATGGGTACCCCCTACGCAACTCCGGTCCCCAACCACCCCGCCCGCGCGGTGAGGCACCAACGGTCGCCGCGCCGGGCCGCAAGCCAAGCAGGCATTTGTGGAGAGATTGCGACGGAGGGGAATAGCAGAGCAGTATCCCGGCCGAGTGAGCGGAGCGAACGCGAGCCGGGATCCATGAACACGGATCGATCGTCGGTGGTCATGGGTTCCGGGTCCGCGCCTGCGGCGCGTCCCGGAACGACGACACGTTTGTCACGCCGCCTTGGCGATTGCGGTCTTCTGCAGCACGAAATCGTAGTTCACCAGATAGAACGGGCTTTCGAGCGTCTCGCCGTTCGGCGCCTTGCCGCCGGGGATTTCCTCGAAGTCGACGATCAGCGGCTCCTTCACGCCATAGACCACGTCGGTGTCGAGATAGCGGTCGCCGCGCCGGAACAGATGCGTGACGATGCGATGGTAGCCCGGCGCCTCGACCACGAAATGGATGTGCGCGGGCCGGTAATGGCTGATGTTCGTGCGCTCCACGAGCTCGCCGACGGTGCCGTCCATCGGGATCGTGTAGGAAATCGGCACGACCGTGCGGATCACGAACGATCCGTCCGCCTTGGTGTGAAAGATGCCCCGCAGCCACGGCTCATCGACGTCGCGCTGCGCCTCATAAAGCCCCTCGCCGTCGGTCTGCCACACGTCGAGGCTCGCGCCTGCAACCGGCTTGCCGTCGAGATCGCGCACCGTGCCGGTGACGAAGCAGGGCAGGCCCGGGGCGTCTTGGGCCATGTTGGCGCCATCGGCGAATTCCGGGGAGGCCGGGACGTGGAACGGTCCCTCGACGGTGGTGGGCGTCGCGCCGGTCGCCAGGCGGTTGTTGATGGCGTCCATCAGCATGCTGACGCCGAGCACGTCCGAGAACAGGATGAACTCCTGGCGCTTGTCCGTGCACATCTTGCCGGTGCGCGTGAGCCAATCGATCGCGCTCGCCCATTCCGGCTGGGTCGGCTCGATCTCGCGCACGAACGCATGCACGTGCTTGACCAGCGCGGTCATGATCTCGCGCAGGCGCGGGTCGGGGATGTTGCTCCAGCGCTCGCGCGCGATCTCGGTCAAATTGCTCTCGGTCACATACGGCATGTCCAACTCCCAGAAAAAATCCAGCGGCCATCGTGCCGGCTCAGCCGGCTGCCTCGATCTCGCGCCGGACGATCGCGGCCCCGGCGGCCATCGCCTGCATCTTACCAAAGGCGGTCTTGTGCGCGAGATACTTCAGCCCGCAGTCGGGTGCGACAATGATGCGTTCCGCGGGCACGAATGCCAGCGCGCGGCGGATGCGCTTCGCCACCGTCTCCGGCCGCTCCACCGCCTCCTCGGAGAGATCGAGCACGCCCAGGATGATGGTCTTCGACGGCAGCGTTTCGAGCACCGAGCAGTCGAGCGCGGGCTGCGCGGTCTCGATCGAGATCTGCCGGGCGGCCGATTGCTCGAGCTCGGAGAGGAACGAATAGCCGGTCGGCTTGTCCTTCACCATCGCGGCGTAGCCGAAGCAGATATGGACCGCCGTCGTGCCTTCGATTCCTTCGAGCGCGCGGTTGAGTGCGGCAACGCCGTAGCGCTTGGCCCGGTCGGGGCGCGCCTGCATCCACGGCTCGTCGATTTGCACGACGTCGACGCCGGCGGCGAACAGGTCGCGGATCTCCGCGTTGACGGCTGCCGCGTAGTCGAGCGCCAGACGCTCCTCGTCGCGGTAGAAATCGTCCTGGCATTGCTGCGCCATGGTGAACGGGCCCGGGACCGTCATCTTGATGGTGCGGTCGGTGTTGGCGCGCAGAAAGCGCGCGTCGCGCACCTCGACCGGATGCCGGCGGCGGATTTTTCCGACCACGCGCGGCACCGCGATGGGCCGGCCGCTGCGGCTGATCGTGGTGCCGGGATTGTCGAGATCGACCCCGTCGAGCGCGGTGGCGAAGCGGTTGGAATAGCTCTCGCGCCTTATCTCGCCGTCGGTGACGATGTCGAGGCCGGCCCGTTCCTGATCGCGGATCGCCAGCAAGGTGGCGTCGTCCTGCGCCTGCTCGAGGAAGTGCGGAGCGACGCGCCACAATTCCTGCGCCCGCACCCGCGGCGGCGTCTGCTTGGCGAGTTTCTGGCGATCGATCAGCCAATCGGGCTGCGGATAGGACCCGACCAGCGAGACCGGGAGCAGTCGACTCGGCAAGATGCTCACGCGGTGGATACGACGAAGCCCGCGCGGGGGAAATGCACGTGCACGTCGCCGACCTGAGGATCGGAGCGCTTGATCACGATCTCCTGCGCGCTCGAGCGGACGAGCTCGCCCGAGACCGGATCCTTGCCGACGTCGTCGGGCGTCACCGTGACTCGCTGGCCCGGCTTGCGGTCGGCGGGATCGGAACCATCGGCCGCCGTCGGCTCCGCCCGCATCGCGGGGGTGGCGGCTTTGGCGATCTCGAGTGCGCGCTGCGAGCTCATCTCGGTGCGCTTGCCATGGCCGAAGGCGGCCATGCGCTCGGCCCAGGCCAGCAGACGGGCGAACCCACCGAGCGGCGCCGCGGTCGTGCCGACGTTGCGCTGGACGAACCAGACGCAATGGTAGGCGGCGAGGTCGGCCGTGCCCGGTCGTTCGCCGAGCAAAAATTTTCGGCCGTCGGCGAGCGCGCGGTCGAGCCAATCGCAATGCGCGCGCAGCTGGTCGAGCTGATAGGGCAGCACGGCCTTCATGGCGGCGGGATCGAAATTGCGCCCGGAGAATTTGGCGCGGTCCTGTTTGAAGTTTTCGGGCAGCTGGTCGCCGATCTTGGCGAAGGCGACGATCACGGCCGGCGTGAACATCGCCTTCTCGGCCCACCAGGCGAGCGCGTCGGCAACGCCCGGATGCGGATTGAGCGATGGTGAGGGATGGCGCGCGTCGATCTCGCGCAGGATGAGCTGGGTATCGCAATAGACATCGGCGCCGATCTGCATCACCGGCGTTTTGCGATAGCCGCCGGTCAGCGGCATGAGGTCGGGCTTGGGCATGATGCGCGGGATCTCGACCGACGACCAGGCGAGCCCCTTGATGCCGAACGCGAGCCGGATCTTTTCCGAATACGGCGAGGTCTCGTAATGATGCAGGATGATGTCGGCCATGTGGGTCCCCGGCGGCGTCTCGGATAGAGCGCCCTAGCACGGCGCAGGCGTGTCTGGCGCGTGGCGGCAATTTGATACTGGCGGACGGCCATACTGACGATCACAGAAAAAGCCAGTGGCTCAGGCCGCGCCGCATACGTTCTTTCCTCTCGCCCCAGCGCGGGGATTCGGGGGGCGGTATCATGCTGCGGGTTTCCCGCGACCAAGCTTCTCAGAACGAAATGGAGGGCTTTGCGTTCCCCCCGTGTGAAGCTTGGAGGCAGAGAGAGATGACAGGCAAACCACAATTCGACCAGCAGAAGCAGGACCATTCGCGCCAGCAGAGCCAGGGCGGCAACCTCGGCCAGAAAGACGCCCGGCAGGAGAAGAAGAAGCAATCCGAGCTTTCCCGCATGGGCGAGATGTCGCGCGAGAAGCAGCAAGAGCCCAAGCGCTAAGGCGCGCGACGTTGATGATCGCCGCCGATCGAGATTGGCGCGCGATGCGACTGTGCCCCGTGTCGATCCGGCACGGGGTTTTGTTTCGTCTTGGTTTTGTCCGGCACCTGCATGTCGATCCGAGCATCCCGGGCCGCCCGGTGCCGGCATCGCCCGCACGGTGCTATCATGTCCGGCCTGGATTGCAGCGGAGAGCGGCTTTGGCGCGGAAGCCCGTAGAGCGAAGACTAACGGCCATTCTGGCGGCCGACGTCGCGGGCTATAGCCGGCTGACCGGGATCGACGAGGAGGGGACGCACGCCCGGCTCAAGGAGCACCTGCGCGTCGTCGTCGATCCCTGCATCGCCCGGCACCGTGGGCGCATCGTCAAGAACACCGGCGACGGCCTGCTGGCGGAGTTCGGCAGCGTGGTCGACGCGCTGCGCTGCGCGCTTCACGTCCAGCGCGGCATGGCCGAGTGCAACAAAAGCCTGCCGGCGGAGAGCCGCATCGAGTTCCGCATCGGCATCAACCTCGGCGACGTCATCCTGGATGCCGGCGATATTTTCGGCGACGGCGTGAACGTGGCGGCGCGCATCGAAGCGCTTGCCGAGCCCGGCGGCATCTGCCTCTCCGACGACGCGCAACGGCTGGTGCGCGGCAAGCTCGACGTCGCGTTCGAGGACGCCGGCGAGCAGCGGCTCAAGAACATCGCCTCGCCGGTGCGGGTCTATCGCGTGCGCCCCGCCGGCGCGGCCGCGGCCGCCGCGGCGCCACGCCCGGCGCTGGCGCTTCCCGACAAGCCGTCGATCGCCGTCCTGCCGTTCCAGAATCTGAGCGGCGACCCGGAGCAGGAGTATTTCGCCGACGGCATCGTGGAGGACATCATCACGGCGCTCTCGCGCTTCCGCAACCTGTTCGTGATCTCGCGCAATTCGAGCTTCACCTACAAGGGCCGCGCGGTCGACGTGAAGCAGGTCGGTCGCGAACTTGGCGTCCGCTACGTGCTCGAAGGCAGCGTGCGCAAGGCGGCGAGCCGGGTGCGCATCACCGCGCAGCTGATCGATGCGGCCACCGGCGGCCACCTCTGGGCCGACCGCTTCGACGGCGCGCTGGAGAACATCTTCGAGCTGCAGGACCAGGTGACCGAGAGCGTGGTGGGCGCGATCGCGCCGAAGCTCGAGCAGGCGGAGATCGAGCGCGCCAAGCGCAAGCCGACCGGGAGCCTCGACGCCTACGATTATTATCTGCGCGCGCACGCCACCATTCACCCGTGGACGCGGGCGGGCAACGAGGAGGCGCTCAAATTGTTCTACCGGGCGATCGAGCTCGATCCCGGCTTCGCGGCGGCGTACGGCATGGCGGCATGGTGCCGCGTGCAGCGCAAGGCGGGCGGCTGGATGCAGGACCGCGCCCGCGAGATCGCCGAGACGGAGCGGCTGGCGCGGCGCGCGGCGGAACTCGGCAAGGACGACCCGGTCGCGCTCAGCGTTGCAGGGTTCGCGCTGGCTTACGTCGTTCACGACATGGTGGCTGGCGTGGCGTTCATCGATCGGGCGCTCGCGCTCAATCCGAATTTGGCGTGGGCGTGGCTCTACAGCGGTTTGGCGCGGGTGTGGCTGGGCCAGCCGGACCTCGCGATCGAGCATCTCGCGCACGCCATGCGCCTGAGCCCGCTTGATCCGCTCATCGCCGACGTGCAGGCTGCGGCCGCCCACGCGCATTTCTTCGCCGGCCGCTACGAGGAAGCCGCGTCATGGGCGGCCATGGCGGTCGAGCTCCACACCGCCCCCTACGTCGCCGCGGCCGCCCACGCGCTCGCCGGGCATTTGGAGGAGGCGAAGCAGGTCGTCGCCCGACTGCGTCAGGCCAACCCTGGCCTGCGCATTGCCGAGATCCGGGACGCGCTGGGACCCTATCGCGCCGAAGATCTCGCCAAGTACGAGGCGGGCCTGCGCCAGGCCGGCATGCCGGAGTGACTCGGCTGAAGTTCAGCATCGCCGCGTTGGCTCCGGCACGAGGAGTCTACCGGCGCGGAGACGGACGGGGCTGAGGAACCGCCCGGCCTTGTTTTGGTTTGGCCAGCGGGCCCGAAGCTCCGGAGTTCCCTACGCCGATCCGACAAGCGGCCCGCGGGTGGAGACATGCGTGGAATTGCGGCATCCGTGCTGGTGGTATCGATCGCGCTGGCGACCGCCGGTGCGGGCCTGATCCTTCACCAAAAACTCAAACCCGCGCCGGTGCCGACGCCGGCAGCACCGGTTGCAGGCCTCCCGAGCGGGCCGCCTGACGAGAAAACGCCTCCGGTCCCCGGCCCTGTCGTGGCGACCACCGAGTGCGCCGACAACCCCCGTGCGCTCGGCGTCTCGCGCATCGTCGAGGTCGATACGACCGGCGGGCCGGGCTTCGGGTTCGAGCATTTCAAGCAGCACGATTTTCTGCGCGACAAGGAAGTCGTGCTGACGTTCGACGACGGGCCGTGGCCGCACAACACGCCGGCCGTGCTCGCCGCGCTCGCGGCGCACTGCCTCAAGGCCACGTTCTTCCCGATCGGCAAGCACGCCGCCTGGCATCCCGAGATCCTCAGGCAGGTGGCCGAGGCCGGGCACACGATCGGCAGCCACACCTGGTCGCATGCGACGCTCTCCAGGAAATCCAGGCAGGACGCCATTCGCGAGATCGAGATGGGGGCCAGTGCCGTGCGCCTGGCAGCGGGCGCCCCGACCGCGCCGTTCTTCCGGTTCCCGGCGCTGCGCCATGCGCCGGACATGCTCGCCTACCTCGGGCAGCGCAATATCGCGATCTTCTCCTGCGACATGGATTCGTTCGATTTCACCATGCGCAAGCCCGAGCAGGTCGTCCGATCGGTCATGACCAAGCTGGAGAAGCACGGCAAGGGCATCGTCCTGCTGCACGATTTCCAGCGCGCGACTTCGCAAGCGCTTCCCGAGCTGCTCCATCAACTCGAGGCGAACGGCTACCGTATCGTCCACATGGTGCCGAAAGCGCCGTTGCAGACGATCGCGCAGTTCGACGAGATGCTGTCCCGGAACAATCAGCTCGCGGTCGTGAGCGCGGGCCACGGCTCGACGGTGGTGCGCACCATCCGCGAAGCCCCGCACTGATGCCACGGCACGAAATGTGTGCGGACTGAACTTCGTCGCGGGTAGTGCCGGAACGGATCAGCAGATGTGGTGGTTATTGTATCAAAAAGTCCGAACTCATTTCCAGCAGAACCTCGACTGACTTCGCACGCTCCGCGTGCGTGGTGGCTTGAACCCGCCAAGTACGCCCCGATCGCGCTGGAACACGCCTCGACCGCGCTCGCGGACTCGCGCGGGCAAACCCAAAAATTTCCTTGCATTTTTTGCGCGGCTCCTCCGCCTCCGCCGCAAGGCGGGAAATGAAGGAAAGGAAATTTTTGGTTTGCTTCGCCGCTTCGGAAACTACACAAAGAGCGTCAATAAAATAGTAGCACTTTTTGTCGCTCTTTGCTCCGTATCCTTGCGGCGACCGAGGCGCAATGCAATGCGGTTTGCGCTAGGGCGCAATCAAATTTGATATGCGCTTGCCCCACCCGCCCAGTGCGCGCACAACAACCCCCGCCGTTTTGAGGAATAGTATAAAACGGCGGGGGTTGGCTCCCTTATTTCTGCACAATCTGTATCAGATTGCCGCATTCGCGGCGAATTCTTTCGTCAAGGATTTCCTAAAACATCCGTTACCGATTTATTACCGAGTTGCTCGGCCAGCGCGACGAGGATGCCCTCGGGGCCGTGGACGTAGCAGAGCAGGTACTTGTCCTCGTACTGCACCACCTCGCCCACGAGTTCGGCGCCGTGGGCCTCCAGGCGGGCTAGGACCGCCTCGATGTCGTCGACGGCGAACATGATTCGGCGGATGCCCAACGTGTTCACCGGTGCGTTCGGCTCAGTGGTGGTCGCCGGCGGCGCTTGAAACTTCGTCAGCTCAAGGCGGCTGTGGCCGTCCGGGGTCCGCAGCAAGGCGATGTCACTTCGGACACCGTTGAGCCCGACGACGCGGTCCACCCATTGTCCCTCGACTGTCGCCTCGCCCTCCAGCTCCAGACCAAGTTCGACAAAGAACGCGATAGCAGCTTTGAGGTCTTCGAC
>DASWCW010000071.1:0-26121 GCA_036395835.1 Xanthobacteraceae bacterium | reverse complement strand
AGCCGAGATTGGGAAGATTGACGATGGCGGCCAAGCCCGCAGCGTTCATGGCAAGTTTGCGATCATCCACATTTAACGCAAACAAACCGTCGAGCCCCGCAAGTTCTGCAAAACCCTTGTTTGATGGCATTCTTCCCGTTTCGGCAATCGCTCTCATCATTGCTTATTCTCCTTCTCTGCCGCCTCGATCTGCGCCCACGACGGAGCGCGCCAGATGAGCAGGTGAAGAGCGGACGGGTGCAGCGGTAGCTCACACCGACGTGTTCAGTGCCACGGCGGCGCGAATGAGCGCCTTCAACGCCTTTTCATCGATTGTCGCCCTCATGGAGATCGATGGCGCGCCTGGTGTTGCCTTCGAGGCTGGAGTTGAAGAGGCCGCAAGGGTCCTCCAACGAGGCGCCCTTGGCGAAGGTCATCTTCACGACGTTCTTGTAGGTCTCACCGGTGCAGATGATTCCGGCGTGCGACCACACCGGAACCCCTCTCCACTTCCACTCCTCGACCACGTCGGGGTCGGCCTGCTTGATGAGAATTCGGAGCCGAGCGAGCGTTTCGCCCCGCCAATCACTCAGCTCCTCGATTCTCGCATCGATCAGCTGAGAGGCAGAGTCTCCTCCTGCTCCTTCCTTCGAGCCGCTCTTCGTCTTCTTCATGGTCGTTGTCGCTTTCTTCAATGGTTGTTGTCGACCCGCCCGTCACTTGAGTATCGCTAGCTCGTAGCCCGGGTGGAGCGAAGCGTAACCCGGGAACGATTGATAGGCTGCCCCGGGTTTCGCTGCGCTTCACCCGGGCTACGAGCACGCACCTCGCGACTTCCCGATCACATTCGTTTGCCGGGCAAAAGGCTGGCTTGCTTCACCCAGGCGGCGAGCTGAGCTTCGTCGAGCTGGTCGTCCTCGTGGATGTCGAGGCTGCGCGTATCCTTGCTCTTGGACGCAGCCGGCGGGACAGGACGCAGCGACGTGCCGCGGAAGAAAGCCAATTTGACGTAGTTCGTGAAGCAATGGACGCCGAGGAACCAGCCCTGGCCCTCTATACCGTACAGCGGCGAGTTCCATTTGACCGCCTTGCGCACGCCGGGGACGGTGCGCACGATGAGCGCGTCGAGACGGCGCCCGACATCGCGTTTCCAGCCCGGCATGGCCGCGATGTAGGCCTGCACGGGGGCGTCGCCGTCGGCCTTTGCGATCCGAGGGTTGCCGCCTGCGAGGAGGGCCGGCTTTCCGACCTTGCGGGACTGCGACTTCGCTGCCCTCTTGCGCGGCCGGGCCGCCTTCGCAGCGACCCGCCTGGCGGCGGCCCTCTTTGCGACGTTCGCCGATTTCTTGGACGTCCTTTTGGCAACGGAGGAGAGCGCTTCGGTCGCGGGTTTGCTCATTGGTCCATCCTTTTGAGCAGATCTTCGAGGTGATCGAACCGGCTTTGCCAGAAGCCGGCCATTTGGCTTGTCCAGTCGATCAGCGGGGCGGGTCTGTCACGCCGCCGAAACCGAACCGTCGCGGTGGCGCTCCACGCGGCCGGCGAGCTCGAGCTCGAGCAGCACGGTTCGCACCACCGCCGGCGAGGCTTCGGCCAGCCGCACCAGATCGTCGAGCGCCACCGGGGTGGGGCCGAGCAATCCGAGCACACGGCTGCGCGCCTCGGTGCCGGGCAAAAGTTCGGGTTCGGGCGGGGAAGGGGCCGCTTCGGCCGGCGGCTCGATTTTTTGGCCCACAATCGGCTCCAGCACCGCGATGACGTCGCTCGCCTCGGTCACCAGGGTTGCGCCCTGCTTGAGCAAGCCGTTGGTTCCTTCCGCGCGCGGGTCGAGGGGCGATCCCGGAACGGCGAACACCTCGCGGTTCTGCTCGAGCGCGAAGCGCACCGTGATGAGCGAGCCCGAGCGCCGCGCCGCCTCGACCACCAAGAGGCCGAGCGCCAAGCCGGAGATCAGCCGATTGCGCCTGGGAAAATCCCGGGCGCGCGGCTCCCAGCCGAGCGGCATCTCGGAAAGCGCGACGCCTTCGGCAACGATCGCTTCGAGCAGATCCGCATGCTCGGGCGGGTAGATGCGGTCGAGACCTCCGGCGAGCACCGCGATCGTGCCGCTCGCAAGGCTCGCCCGGTGCGCGGCGGCATCGATGCCGCGGGCGAGGCCCGACGCGATGGCAAAACCTGATTGGCCGAGATCGCGCGCGAGCCGGCCGGCCATCTTGGCGCCCGCGGCCGAGGCATTGCGCGAGCCGACGATGGCGACCACCGGCCGAGCGAGCAGGGCGGTGTTGCCGCGCACCGCGATCAGCGGCGGCGCATCCTCGATCCGGGCGAGGGCGGGGGGATATTCCGGCTCGCCCAGGGCCACGAGCCGCACGTCGAGCGAGCGCATCGCCGCGAGCTCGCGCTCGGCGTCCTCGCGGGACGGGATGCGCGCGGGGCGCTTGGCGCCGCCGCGGCTTGCAAGCTCCGGAAGGGCTTTCAGCGCGCCGCGGGCGGTGCCGTAATAATGCAGCAGCGTGCGGAAGGTGCGCGGACCGACGTTCTCGCTGCGAATGAGCCGCAGCCCGTCGATGCGTTCCTCCTCGCTCAGACGAGGATTGGTCGCCGCTGTTCCCCACATCCCTGGCACGTCCACGGCCGCACCGGCCCCCGTTGAGGATCCCACTTCGGCAATCCGGCCGCTCGGGTCAAGGGGGTCTCCGACCAATACGGCCTGTCAGTATGTCCGGTTACGGAGTACGACCTACCCTGCGCGGCATCGTCGATCGTGGTATTTTCCGGGCGCGAGCGGGCGCGGCACGACAAGGGGGGTAGCCATGAGGGCAGTGGGTTTGGTGCTGTTCTTTCTCGTTGCGGCAGTTCCGGCGGCACTGGGGGAGACGGCGGCGCTGGTCGGGCCGCCGCGCAGCATCAATGACGTCACGGCGATCCTCGACCAGCAGAAACCGGACCCGTCGCGGGCCGGCAAGATGCGGCTCGATGCCGACGCGGAGCTTCCGGCGGCGGCAAACGGCCAAGCCCTCGCGGCGTTTCTGTTGCGCCGCGCGCAGGCCCGTGCCGGCGTTGGACGGGTAAACGAGGCGATCGCCGACGCGAGCAAATCGATCGAGATCGAGCGCGCGCACGGCGACGATCATTTTACCGAGCAAATGTTCGTCGTGCGGCTGTACCAGCTTGCCGGCGAGCAGCGGAAGGCCCTGCAGCTCATCCCGCAGATGATCAATGAATACAACCGGCCGGGTTTCAAAGGGCGATTGTTCGCCCTCTATCGATGGGCCGTCGCTCTCAATCTCGGTTCGGGCGATATCCAACAGGCGGAGGCAAATCTCAAGAAGGTCATGGCGCTCGCAGAGGAATCCCAGGGCTGGCCCAACGGCGAGCAATACCGTTCCTCATGGGCATCCTTGGTCGAGGACAGCAAGGCCCGCATTTTCGACGCGCACGGTCAGTTCAAGCAGGCGGAAGCAGCCTATCGTCGGGCGCAAGAGCTGCGACGTGAGACCCTGGTGAAATCACGATCCTGGCCGAAGCCTCCGACACCTGAAGAAATTCAGCTTGGAATCGATTACGCGCTTGCGTTGGAAGGCCGCACACAAGGCAGACTTGCCGAAGCCGAAGCCGATATCCGTCGTGCGCTGCTCAGTCGCCTCAACAGCAACGGCAAGTTCAACCCGGATACGGCGCAAATGCTCAATCACTTGGCCAACGTCCTGGTCGAGCAGGCACGCCATGCCGAGGCCGAGCAGCTCGCCCGCACGGCGGTCGAGATCTACCGGGTTCTGGGCTATCGCGAAGATTCCCAGGCTTTCATCGACGCATTGCTGCAGCATGCCGCCACCCTGAACCTGGTGCGGCGGAGCGCCGATGCCGCAGCCATTTACGACCGCATCGACGCGGCGACCAAGAATTGGGATCCGGTCCGCCGCGTCATGGCGACGGGCGGGCTGGCGCGGGTGGGGACGCTCGTCAACGTGAAGAACCCCGCCGCGGCGGCCGATGTCGCCAAGCAGATCCATGAGCGCTTGCGGCAACGATTGGGCGATAAGCACCCAGACACTGCGACGGCGCGAGGCTATTATGGTGCCGCACTAGCCAGGACGGGTCACGATTCGGAGGCATTGCAAGAGCTCAGAGCCGTGGTGCCGATTCTCGTTTCGGTTTCGCGCGACGACATCGATGACGATGCCGTCAGCATGGTGCAGCGCGACCAGCGAAACCGGTTCATTATCGAGAATTACATGTCGCTCTTGGCTCGGACCTCGCGTGACAAGCCCGAAGCGGTCGCGCTGGAGACGTTCGGGCTGGCCGACCTGATCCGCGGCCACTCGGTGCAGAAGGCGCTCGCGGCATCGAGCGCCCGCATGGCGGCGCGCGATCCGGCGCTGGCGGACCTCGTCCGCCAGGAGCAGGATTTGCAGAAGCAGATCGGCGCGCAGCTCGGGGTTCTCAACAATGCGTTGGCGATGGCGCCGGAAGAGCGGGAGGAGCAGGCGGTCCGCGAGCTTCAGGTCTCCATCGACAAGCTTCGTGCCGAACGCGCCGCCGCACGCCGCAACATCCAGCGGCGTTTTCCGGAATATGCCAACCTGGTCGATCCGAAGCCGCCCACGGTCGACGAGCTCAGGGCGGCGCTCGGGCCGGACGAGGCCCTGGTGTCGTTGTATCTCGGCGCGTTCAACAGCTTCATTTGGGTGGTGCCGAAGCAAGGGCCTGTCGCGTTCGCGGCGCAGCGGATCAGCGCAAAGGCCATCGAGGAAAAAGTGCGCGAGTTGCGCAAGGCGCTCGAGCCGGAGGCCAGCACGATCGCCGATATTCCGCAGTTCGATCTCAAGCTCGCCTACGAGCTTTACACGCTGCTGCTGCAACCCGTGGAACCGGCGTGGAAGCCGGCCAAGCATCTCGTCGTGGTGACCAATGGTGCACTCGGCTTGCTGCCGTTGAGCCTGCTGCCGACCGCGGCGTTCGAGCCCAAGGCGAATCTCGAGCCGGCATTCGCGAACTATCGCGACGTACCGTGGCTCGCGCGCACCCACGCGGTGACCATGGTTCCCTCGACGGCGGCGCTGCGAACCCTCCGGCAACTGCCGGCCGGATCGACAAAACGGGAAAAATTCATCGGCTTCGGCGACCCGTATTTCAATACGGAACAGGCGAGCGAAAGCGGCCAGCCGGAACAGGTCGTGCAGGTGGCCGATGCGACCATGCGCGGCCTGCCGTTGCGGCGGCGCTCCTCGCCGCAGACGCGCGGGGTCGATTCGGCGTCGCTCGCAATGTTGCCGCGCCTGCCCGATACCGCCGAGGAGCTCAAATCGATTGCGTTCGCGCTCGAGGCGGATCCCTCGAAGGTGTTGCATCTGGGGATCAAAGCCAACGAGCAGACCGTGAAGACCGCCGATCTCTCCAAATACCGCATCGTCGTGTTCGCAACCCATGGGCTGGTGCCGGGCGATCTGGACGGGCTGACCCAGCCTGCGCTGGCGCTGACGGCACCCGCGGTCGCCGGCGTTGCGGGCGACGGGCTGCTGACCATGGAGGAAATTTTGGGACTGAAGCTCGATGCGGACTGGGTCGTGCTCTCCGCCTGCAATACCGGTGCGGCCGCCGGTGCGGGCGCCGAAGCCGCCTCGGGGCTCGGCCGCGCGTTCTTCTATGCCGGCACTCGGGCGATTCTGGTGACCAATTGGTCGGTGCATTCGGCTTCGGCGCGCGAGCTCGTCTCCGATCTGTTCCGCCGACAATCGGCGGATCCCAAGATCTCGCGCGGAGAGGCGTTGCGGCAGGCGATGATCGCGATGATCGACGATAAAGGACAGGCCGATGCCGGCGGCAAGATGCTGTTTGCATATGCCCATCCGCTGTTCTGGGCGCCTTACACCATCATTGGCGACGGCGGCGCTCAGTGAGAGAGACGGGCCAGCAATCCAACGCGAAATTAGACTAGGAAATTCCGGCTGCGAAAATCAGACGGCCCCGATCGCGAGAGCATTCGATCCCGGCAAAAGGATGTTTCAACTCGGCAACAAACCGCGAATGCCCGCGTAAATCGATGCGCTCGCGGTCGCCACGATGCCGATCGCCGGGCCCACCGTCTGGCATATCTCCTGGATCCTCTGCGCGCGTCGCCGGATCGCCTGGCGACCGACGTGGCTGCCGAGCGCCAGCGCGGCGCGCATGGCGAGCGGATTGGGCCGCTCGCTCGTGGCCATCGTGCGGGGGATGAGCCGCCGCAGAAACGTTGCCAGCACGTCTCCGGTCACCATCGCCAGCGCAATGCTGATGGCGTATTCGGTCGCTTCGCGCCATTCCCGGGCGCTACCGGGCGCAATCGGCACATTGTCGGTGTACCCGATGACGGTGAGCATCCCGCCGACCGCGGCCACGCCCACGATCAATCCTACGGCAAAGGCCCACCGGAACCCGTGATGGGCGATCCACAGCAGCACGAACCCGAACGGCAGCGGAATGAGGAAGGATGCCAGCCGCAGATAGATCGGGTGCAGGTCGAGCCGGACGATCATGAGATAATGCGCCAGCAGCAGGATCAGCACCGGAGGCAACACGTAGATGCCGTGGTATTTCAACCAATAGGAAATCGGCGCCGAATGCCGGGCGATCTGAGCGCGCACCGCATCGAACTGCAGCTGCAGCTCCTCGACGATTCCGATCAGCTCCTGATTTTCGGCGATCACGGGCTTGGCGAGCCGCAGATCGCGGCTACACTGGTTGCAGACGATTGCCTCGTCCCACAGCGTCTCGGTGCAGAAGGGGCATTCCATCGTCGATATTGCCTCCGTGCAGGCAACGCGCCGGGGAAGGCGGCGCGGTTTGGAACCTATGGGGCCGATGATCGGGCCCGACCCACCCGAGCCTCCTCACGGCGCGGACAGGGGCCCGCTCCGTTTCACGAAATCCAGCGCGGCAGGCCGAACGGCCAGGGGAACGCGCGGGACTTGAGCCGTTTCAACTCAGCCTCCGCTTCGGCAATGCTCGCGTGCAACTGCTTGACCTTGTTCTTCAGCTCGCGATTTTCCTCCAGCAGCGATGCGGGCACACCGAGATCCCTCGCGCAATGCCTGCAGGCAAGCGCGTCGCTCTTCACCTCGCCACCGCAGAATGGGCATTCCATCAGACGCCCCCGCTACTGCGAGATCTTCAGGGTGAAGATCGCAGAGCCGGAGCGGCCTTCGCTATCCTTCACCTCGACCCGAATCGGGTGATTGCCGGGCGGCATTTCGGCGGCGGGCACGTCGATCGCGCCGGGTCCTATGAATGACTTTACCCGTTCGGTCAGATCGACCGCCGGATTTTTGAGATAGGTAATTTTCACCGATGCGGGATCGATCTTTGCGCCGCCGTGAGCTTCGAACCGAAACTCGAGATGTACGGGAGATTGAGCGTTGCCATCGCTCCCCGCCGGAAATACCACGATGACCTTCGGGCCGCGCGTGATCCCGGCCCTAAAAGTCATGTCGGGAGATGAGGCAGCAGGGAGCACTGCCTCTTTCTCGGTGATGAAAACGATCTTGCCCGAGCCCGACTGGGCAAAGGCCGGCGTGGCGAGGAACGCCGCAGAAACCACCGCAATTTTCAAGATAGTCATCAGCCCCTGCGTTGCGAACAGAACGCCCCTTTGTTGGGGATTCGCGGCCCCCAGGATGTGGGGCGAGAATAGCCGAGATGGCGGAAAGCGCAAAGGGGTCGTCCTGCAAAACGCTGAACGCACGATCTGATCGATCGGGCCTTGGTGTCGCGTATGGAGAATATCGCCTGTTGGCACTGCTCGGGCCAATACGGAGGTCGCGCGTCAGTGCGGCCGTATATGTCGAGCTCGCCTGATCTCACTCGGCGGACGTTTGTAAACCTCGGCGAATACGCCGTTGAAGCGGCGCAGGCTGCGAAAGCCGGAGCGAAGCGCGATCTCGGTCATCGGCAGATCGGTGCTATCGATCAGGCGCTTGGCCCTTTGGATCCGCGCGGTCTTCGCGACTTGCGTAGGGCTCGCGCCGACATGCTTTTCGAACAGCCGGCTCAGGTGTCGAGGCCCGACGCCGAGACGCGCGGCCAAGTCCTCCACGCCGCGGTCATCGAGCGCACCGGCGTTGATGAGGCGCATGGCTCGCTCGACGGTGGTCCGCGAGCCTTTCCATGCCGGTGAGAAGGGCGCCGTCTCAGGACGACATCGAAGACAGGGCCTGTATCCCGCAGCCTCCGCGGCGGCGGCCGAGAAAAAGAATTCCACATTGCGTGCGCGCGCCGGTCTCACCGGACAAACGGGACGGCAATAAACGCCGGTGGTGCGCACGCCGGTGAAGAAGCGGCCATCATAGGCAGGGTTCCGGCTGACCCGAGCCCGCTCGCATTCCACGACGTCCAGCATTCCTTGCTCCCGGGGACCGAGTCCGATTCCGGCTAGTCGGTTCGTCGCTTCGAGCGTTAGCCGGGAAGGCGCCGAGAGACAAGTTGCGGATGAGAAATGCAGATCCAGGTCCCACGGTTCTCCGGATGGAAGGTCGTATGGGCAGCGTTCCTCGTCGCCGTGTTTTCCTGGGGCGTCGGATTTTACGGCCCATCCATCTTCCTGCAGACGCTGCATGCCGATCACGGCTGGGCGATATCGACGGTCTCGAGTGCCATTACGGCGCATTTCCTGTTCAGCGCGGTGCTGGTCACTCGCTTGCCCGAAGCGCATCGACGATTTGGCGTCGCGAGGGTGACGCAGGCGGGAGTGGCTCTCTCGGTATTGGGTATGCTGGCTTGGGCGAATGTCCGGGAGTCCTGGCAGCTTTTTCCGGCGGCCTTGCTGAGTGGGGCGGGATGGGCCGCGACCAGCGGGGCGGCGATCAACGCCATGGTGGCGCCGTGGTTCGAGAAAGACCGGCCAAAGGCGCTCAGTCTCGCGTTCAACGGAGCGAGCATCGGCGGCTTGGTCTTCACGCCGTTGTGGGCCGTGCTGATCGCACAGTTCGGATTTCCCATGGCCACCGCCATCCTCGGCGCGGCGATGACGGCCGCCTTGGGGCCGGTCACCGTTCGACTGCTTCGGCCTCCGCCCGAAGCGCTGCGATCGGTATCGGACGCCGCAAGGGACCGGCACGCGGCGCCGAAGTCGGTAATGAGCCGTGCGGACCTCTTGCGCGATCAACGGTTCGTCACGATCTCCGCAGCGTTTGCACTTGGACTGTTCGCTCAGGTCGGACTGTTTGCGCATCTTGTCACGCGGCTTGCTCCGGAGTTCGGAGCGAACGGCGCGGCCACGGCAATCAGCCTGACGACCGTTTGCGCCGTCGTCGGCCGCACGGCTCTCGGTTGGTTGCTTGAGAATCGCGATCGGCGCAAGGCCGCCTCGGTCAATTTCGCGGTTCAAGCCTGCGGGACCGCGCTGTTGATGTGGGGCAGTGGAGGGCCCGCTCTTCTCGGCGGTTGCGTCCTGTTCGGTCTCGGCGTGGGCAATCTGATTTCGCTTCCTCCGCTCATCGCGCAGAGGGAGTTCGACCTCGACGAGGTCGGCATGGTCGTGGCGCTGATAACCGCGATCAACCAAGCCGTGTTCGCGTTTGCGCCGGCCGTTCTCGGCGCGCTACGCGATCTCCAAGGCGGCTACGCGCTTCCATTTGGAATCGCCGCCTGCATCCAGGTTGCCGCGGCGCTGATCGTGATCGCCAGCCGAGCCAGGTGACCGGTTCCGGCGCCTCGATGTGTTTCGTCGCTGCGACCCGCCGCGCGCCGTCGCGGCACTCGGAGGAGCGAAAGATGCTGCGGATCGCGTCTTTGCATCCCCGGGCGGACACAGTATCCTGCGCCGGCGTTAGAGGAGCAGGTCCATGGCGCAAGCATCCTCCGAAGAAGCCTCCGTCATCAAAGCGTACTGGCAGCCTGGCTGCACCAGTTGTCTCAGAATGAAGGAGTTCCTGACCAAACACGGCGTCGCCTTCGTGTCCGTCAACGTGCTCGAGGATCAGGATGCGTTCGAGGAGCTGGCAACGCTCGGCATCCGCTCGGTTCCGATCGTGCGGCGCGGCAAGAATTGGGCGAACGGCCAGGTGCTGCGCGACGTGGCACGCGTTGCGGGCATCGCATGGGGCGGGGCGCAGGTACTGCCTGCCTCCGAGCTGGTGGCGCGGCTCATTGCGATCCAAACGACAGCGCAGCGGCTCTTCGCGCAAATCCCGGACGACAAGCTCGCCCGCATGCTGCCGCATCGGCCGCGCAGCTACGCCCAGCTCGGCTATCACATCTTCAACATCGCCGATGCCTTCCTCGAGCACGAGGTCCAGGGCCTGCCGCTCAAGGAAGGCGTCTACGCCCGTGTGCCGCCGCCGGAGATGGACACCAAGGCCAAACTACTGGCCTACGGACGCGACGTGCTGGAGCGCTTCCGGATCTGGTGGGATGGCCCAGGCCGAGCGACCGATTTTTCGCGCAAGGCCCGGGTCTATTACGGCGACGTGACGCTGCACGAATATCTCGAGCGGACCACTTGGCACTCGGGTCAGCACGTGCGCCAGCTCGTGATGGTGCTCGGCATGCTGGGCATCGAGCCGGACCGGCCGCCGTCCAAGGACATCTTTGCGGGCCTGCCGATGCCCGACAAGGTCTGGGATGACGAGCGGCTCGTAACCTGAGCGCTCCTCCGCGCCGGCTGCCGTCCGGACTGCCGGTCGATACGAAGTTCTCGCGAGGATGCGATGATTGCGCGCAAGATCGGACCGAAGGCGTGGATGCGGACCCCGTTGCTGGGGCTCACACTCGTCGCGGTCGCGCTGTGCAGCGCCAGGATCCCCGCGCAGGCGCAGGAGCCGATCAAAATCGGCTTCAGCGTGTCGCTGACCGGCGGGCTTGCCTCCTCTGGAAAGGCGCATCTGCTCTCCAAACAGATCTGGGCCGAAGAGATCAATGCCAAGGCGGGTCTGCTCGGGCGCCCGGTCACGCTGGTCTATTACGACGACCAGACCAATGCCTCCACCGTTCCCGGCATCTACGCCAAGCTCATCGATGTGGACAAAGTCGACCTCCTGATGGGCGCCGCCACCAACCTTATCGTTGCCGCGATGCCCATGATCATGGAACGCAAGAAGATGGTCATGGTGCTGCTCGCGCTCGGATCGAATGCCGAGTTCAAATATCCCAAGTATTTCCAGAGCGCGCCGTTCGGGCCCGATCCCAAGGGGGTGTTGTCCGACGCTTTCTTCCAGGTGGCGAAAACGATCAAGCCGGAGCCGAAGACGGTTGCGCTGGTCGGTGCGGACGCCGAATTCTCGAACAACGTGCTGGTCGGCGCCCGCGAGAACGCCAGGAAATTCGGATTTCAGATCGTCTACGACCGCCTCTATCCGCCGTCGACGGTCGACTATACGCCGGTCGTCCGCGCCATCCGGGCGAGCAACCCCGATGTCGTCCTGCTGGCGTCGTATCCGCCGGATTCGGTGGGAATGGTGCGCGCGGCGACCGAGGTCGGCTTGAAGACCCAGCTATTCGGCGGCGCGATGGTCGGCATGCAATATGCCTCGCTCATCACCCAGCTTTCGGAAAAGCTCAACCGCGTGGTGAACTATCATTTTTACGTTCCCAGTCAGAAGATGAATTTCCTGGGCATCGAAGATTTTCTGAAGAAGTACCAGGCCCAGGCAAAGGATGCCGGCGTCGATCCGCTCGGCTTCTATCAGCCGCCGTTCGCCTATGCGGCGATGCAGGTGCTGGAGCAGGCGATCAAGGCGACCGGCAGCCTCGACGACGACAAGCTCGCGGAGCATATTCACAACAGTGCGTTCGATACGATCGTCGGCGAGATCAAGTTCAACGAGCTCGGCGAATGGGCCAATGCGCGGCCGATCATGGTGCAATTCCAGGACATTCAGGGCAGCGGCCTCGAGCAATTCATGAACGGCCATAAGCAGGTGATCGTCCATCCTGCTCGGTACCAGGACGGGGAATTGCAATCCCCGTTCGCGCAGTAAACGACGCAAAACGGCGAGCCGGGTCTCTGAGCCGATGTAGAAGAGGTTTGCGAGCGATGTTAGTCTATGGGCGCGCGTCGCATGGGAGGTTCCGATGTCGCATCGGTCAGCGCTGATCACTCGCCGCCGTCTGCTCCAGGCGACCGCGTTGGGCACCGCGGCGGCCGCCGGCCTCATCGGCGCGCCGGCCGTGCTGCGCGCGCAGGGCGCTGCGGTGAAGCTCGGGGTGCTGCACCCGGTCTCCGGCGCGTTATCCTATTCCGGCCAACAGGGCCGGCTCGGTGCAACGATCGCGGTCGAGGAGATCAATGCGGCAGGCGGCATCAAGGCGCTCGGCGGCGCCAAGATCGAGGCCCTGCTCGGCGATGCGCAATCGACTCCGGAAGGCGGCAACGCCGAGGTCGAAAAGATGAACGCGGCGGGGGTGGCGGCGATCGTCGGCGGCTACGCCAGCTCCATCTGCCTCGCGACCAGCCAGACGGCCGCCCGCTACGACCTGCCCTACCTGGTCGATGTCGGGGTCGCAGACAACATCGTCACGCGCGGGCTGAAGAACACCTTCCGGTTCGGGCCCGGCTTCGGCGTGATCGCGAAAACCGCGCTCGACAACCTCGTCACCATCAATGAGGAGGCCGGCAAGCCTGCCAAGACGGTGATGATCGTGCACGAGGACTCGCTGTTCGGATCGGGGCTCGCCAAGCTGCTCAATGCGCAACTGCCGGAGCGCGGCTTCCAAGTGCTAGAGACCATTCCGCATCCGACGCCAACCCGCGATTTCAACAATGTGGTTCTCAAGATCAAGGCGCAGAATCCGGATCTGGTGATTCCGGCGGACTACTACAACGAATACGTGCTGCTCGCCCGCACGCTGCAGCAACAGCGCGTGCGCCCGAAGGGCATCTATTCGGTCCTCGGCGGCGCGGCATCTTCCTACAAGTTCGTCAAGGAGTTTCCGGGATCCGCGCAATACATTATGGACTGCAATCATTGGTTCGATCCGCGCAATTCCAAGGCATTGTCGCTCAAGACCAAGGTCGAGGGCATGGGGCAGTTCTACACCTACGAAGTGTTCATGAACTACTCGTGCATCCTGCTTCTCGCCGACGCGCTGGAACGCGCCCGCAGCGGGGAGCGCGCCGGGATCACCGCGGCGCTGGAAAGCTCGACGTTCTCCGGCCACGTCATGCCCTACGGCCCGACCAAGTTCGTCAACGGCCAGAATCAGGGCGCCGCGCCGGTCAACACCCAGGTACTCGGCAACGACATTCAGGTGATCTTCCCGCAGGCGTTCGCCACGGCGAAGCCGGTGTTCCCAATGCCGCCCGCCTGAGCAGGGCCCACGCCGGCGCAAGTGCTGCGTCGGCTCTCGCCTCGCCGCATGCTCTCACCGGCCATCCTCATCCCCGCCCTGCTCAACGGGCTGCTGACCGGGGCGGTCTATGCGCTCGTCGCGCTCGGGCTGACGCTGATCTACGGCGTCCTGCACATCATCAATTTCGCGCACGGCGCGCTGCTCACCGCCGCGATGTTCGCGGCGTTCTTCGCGCACCGGCTTCTCGGGGCCGATCCCTACCTCGCGGCCGTGGTGCTGACGCCGCTGTTCTTCGCGCTGGGCTACGGCCTGCAGCGCTTCGTCATCGGGCCGGCAGCGCACGGCGAGGACCGCAACATTCTGCTGGTGACGCTCGGCATCGCGGTGGTGATCGAGAACGCCTTGCTCTACGCGTTTCGCGCCGACACGCGCGCGCTCAACCTCGCCTATGCCTTCGAGGTCGTCGACCTCGGTGTCGCTTTCGTGGCGCTGCCGCGCGTCGTGGCGTTCGGCGTCGTGCTCGCCGTGGCGGCGCTGCTTTGGCTCGTCCTGAGCTTCACCGACACCGGGAAGGCGATCCGCGCGGTTGCCGGCGAAAAGCTCGGCGCCGAACTCTCCGGCATCGACGTCGACCACATCTATGCCGTCACCTTCGGCCTCGGCACCGCGTGCCTCGCCATTGCCGCCTGCCTGTTGATCCCGACCTATTACGTCAATCCCCATGTCGGCAATGCTTTCGTGCTCATCGCCTTCACCATCGTGGTGCTCGGCGGCATGGGCTCGGTGACGGGCGCGCTCGTCGGCGGGCTGTTGATCGGCGTGGTGGAGAGTCTGTGCGGCCTCTATCTCGGGGAATCGCTGGGGCAGATCGGCATCTACGTCATCTTCATCCTGGTGCTGCTGTTTCGTCCGAGCGGCCTGTTCGGGGAGCGGGCATGAGCAGATGGCCGTTCGCGCAGATCCTGCTCGTCGTCGCCGCGCTCGCGACGGTGCCGTTGCTCACGGCCTCCAACGTCGTGCTCAATTTCCTCACCGTGGCATTGCTGATCGCGCTGGTGGGACAGGGGCTGGAACGTGCTCGGCGGCTATGGCGGGCAGTATTCCTTTGGCCATGCGGCTTTCTTCGGCACCGGCGCCTATGTCACCGCCGTCCTGCAGATGCGCTATGGCGTCAACGCCTGGATGGGATTCGCGCTCGGGATCGCCGGCGGTGCGCTGGTCGGCGCCGTCATCGGCGCGCTCGCCTTCCGTTCCGGATTGAAGGGCTCGTATTTCGCTCTCGTCACGCTGGCGTTCGCCGAGGTGCTGCGCATCCTCGCGAGCGTCGCACCCATCACCGGGGCCGGCGTCGGAACGCTGATCGCGCTCGACCTGCGGCCGCAGGCGTTCCAGTTTCAGAGCCGCGCGCCGTTCTATTGGATCATCCTGGCGCTGGTCGCCGGGTCGCTGGTGATCGCGCGCCTGATCGAGCAGAGCCGGTTCGGCGCCTGGCTCCTTGCCGTGCGCGAGAACGAGGAGGCGGCCAAGGCGCTCGGCGTCGACGCCGCGCGCGTCAAGCTCGCGGCGATGACGGTTTCTGCCGCCATCACCGCCGCCGGCGGAGGCTTCTACGCCCAGTATTTTCTCTTCATCGACTCCGGAATCGCCTACGGGCCGTGGATTTCCATCGAGGCTTTGCTCGCCCCCATGGTCGGCGGCGTGGGAACCGTTTTCGGACCGCTGCTCGGCGCGTTGGTCGTCAAGACGCTCGGCGAATTGACCAAGCTCGTCACCGGCGATGCGCCCGGCCTCGATCTCGTGATCTACGGCGGTGTGCTGGTCCTGGTCGTGGCCTTCGCCCCTCGCGGGATTGCGAGCCTGCCGGCCGACCTGCGTGCGCGCTTTGCGCGCTTGCGCTCGTCGGTGCCGGAGCGTGCCGATGCCTGAGCCGCTGCTTCGCATCGAGCGCGTATGCAAACGCTTCGGCGGATTGCTCGCCGTCGACAACGCTTCGCTTGCCGTCGAAGCCGGCCGCATCACCGCGCTCATCGGCCCCAACGGCGCCGGCAAGACTACGCTATTCTCCATCATCAGCGGATTCCTGGCGCCGAGCGAAGGCCGCATCTTCCACCGCGGCGAGGACATCACCGGCGTGCCGCCCCATGTTCTAGCGCGGCGAGGCATTGCGCGCACGTTCCAGACGGTGCAGCCGTTCGCTGGCCTCACCGTGCATGAGAACATCGCCGTCGGCGCGCATCTGGCGCGGCGATCGCGCGCTGATGCGCTCGAGGCGGCAGAGCAAGTTGCAACTACCGTCGGCCTCGGCGATCTGCTCCGCCGGCCGGCGGCGAGTCTCACGGTCGCGGGCCGCAAGCGGCTGGAACTCGCACGCGCACTCGCGACGGGGCCCGAGCTCCTCCTGCTAGACGAGGTGCTGGCCGGCCTCAATCCCGCGGAGGTCGCCACGATGGTGCCGATGATCCGCACGCTCGTCGACGGCGGCATCACGATTCTGATGATCGAGCACGTGATGCAGGCGGTGATGAGTCTCGCCGAGCAGGTCTTCGTGGTGGCGGAGGGCCGTATCCTCGCGGAAGGGACGCCGCGGGCCATCGTCGGCGATCCGCGCGTGGTCGAGGCCTACCTCGGCCATGGCGCGGCGGCGCGCCTTTCGGCTGCGGGGGGCGCGCATGTCTGAGCCTCTGCTCGCGGTCAGCGGCCTTGTTGCCGGCTATGGGGCCACCGAAGTGCTGCGCGGGATCGATCTCGCGGTCGCCGCGGGCGAGGTCGTCGCGGTGCTCGGCCCCAACGGCGCGGGGAAATCCACACTCAACCGTACGATCTCCGGCGTGCAACGCGCAACGCGCGGCTCCATCCGCTTCGCCGGCAGGGCGATCGAGCGAGAGAAGCCGGCGGCGATCGTGGCGCGCGGACTCATCCACGTGCCGGAGGGGCGCTGCGTCTTTGCCAACCTGACGGTGAAGCAAAACCTCGACCTCGGCAGCTACCGACGCGGCCGCGACCGGCGCCAGGAGAATCGTGAACGGGTATTTACGATCTTCCCGCGGCTCGCCGAGCGGCGCTCACAGCGCGCAGGCACGCTCTCGGGCGGCGAGCAGCAGATGCTGGCGATCGGCCGCGGGCTAATGGCCGAACCGAAACTGCTCATTCTCGACGAGCCCTCGCTCGGTCTCTCGCCGCTGCTCGTCGAGGAGTTGTTCGCGTTGATCCGGCGCATTCACGCGGAAGGCATCGCGCTGCTGCTGGTCGAGCAGAACATGGTGCAGAGCCTGGAGATGGCGCGGCGGGCCTATATTCTCGAAAATGGCGTGTTTGTGATACATGGAGCCTCGGTCGACATCCGCAATGATCCCAAGCTCAAACGCGCCTATCTCGGATTATGACGCGCCGGCCCTCGTACGCCGTACCGGGCGGTTGCCGGCAAACCCGCTGAGGAAGACCCGATGGAACAGCTGTTCGATCTCGTCATCAAGAACGCGCGCGTGGTGCGCCCCAACAAGACGTCGGTGGACTGTCTCGACGTCGCAATCAAGGATGGCAGGATCGCTCGCCTCGCGCCCGAGATCGAGGTCGGGCTTGCCAAGCAGGTCTTCGACGCGAAAAATCTTCTGGCTTTCCCGGGCTGCGTCGATGCCCACATGCACATCGGCATTTACGCGCCGCTTACCCAGGATGCGGTTTCCGAGAGCAAGGCAGCGGCGATCGGCGGCGTCACCTCGAGCCTCAACTACATGCGAACGGGACGTTATTATCTCAACCGGGGCGGTCCCTACCGCGACTTCATGCCCGAAGTCCTCAATCAATCCCAAGGGCGATTCTGGGTCGATTACGGCTATCATGTTGCCCCGATCGAGGCCGGGCACATCGATGAAATGGAGCACCTCGCCCTCGACTATGGCGTCCCCTCGTTCAAGATATTCATGTTTTATGGAGGATACGGCCTGCATGGGCCATCAGCCAACCAGAATGATTTTCTCATGATCGACCCCGAGGATCGCTACGACATAGCCCATTTCGAATTCATCATGCGCTCGGCGCAGCGTTTGACGGCGAAACATCCGGATTTGGCCGCATACATCAGCGTCAGCCTTCATTGCGAGCTCGCCGAGATCCTCAACGCGTACACGAAAATCGTCGAGCGCGAGGGCAAATTGACGGGATTGCACGCCTATAGCGCCGCCCGTCCTCCCCACGCGGAAGGGCTGGCAATCTGGCTCGCCTCCTATCTCGCGAACGAGACCAAGTGTGTGAACATCAACTTGCTGCACCTGAGCTCGCGCAAAGCGGTGGATGCGGCATGGCTGATGCAAGGGGTGTTTCCGCACATTGCGTTCCGCCGGGAAGTGACGGTGGGGCACTTGCTTTTGGATGCCGACTGCGAATGCGCCGTGCAGGCAAAAGTCAACCCGCCCATTCGTCCGCGGGAAGATGTCGAAGCGTTATGGCAGGCCGTGCTCGACCGTAAGATCGACTGGATCGTCAGCGATCACGCCTGCTGTTCGGCCGAGCAGAAATGGTCGAAGGACAATCCGGCGAACATCTGGCTGGCGAAAGCCGGGTTTGGCGGCACCGAGTACCTGCTTTCGGGCGTGCTGAGCGAGGGCAGCAAGCGCGGGATGTCCTACAACCACATGGCCGAGCTGCTGAGCTGGAAACCGGCACAGCGGTTCGGCCTGCTCGCCAAGGGCGACATCGCTCCCGGTTACGACGCCGACATCGCGCTCGTCGACCAGCACGAGAGCTTCGTGGTCCGCGCCGCGGAGTCGGAATCCGGACAGGGCTATACGCCGTTCGAGGGCCTCGAGCTCACGGGCCGGGTGAAGGCCACTTTCCTGCGCGGCGAGCTGGTCTATCATGCCGGAAAGATCGTCGGGCCGGCGCGGGGGCAATACTTGCGAAGGCCGCAGCCCTTCACCGTGCTGGAGAAGGCCGCTGCCGCGAGCGCGAGGAGTGAGGCAGGAGCGCACGCCGCAAGGCTCGGCGCGTAATGGCGAGCCGAGGCGCGGGCGAGGGAAAGGACGGCTCCATGCAAATCACCGCTGCCGTCGCGCGCGAGCGATTTGGCCAGTTCAGCATCGAGCAGGTGGAGCTGACCGATCCGCGGCCGGACGAGCTTCTGGTCCGGATCGTCGCCAGCGGCATGTGCCAGACCGACCAGCACGGGCGTGACGGCTATTACAACACGCCTCTGCCGGCGGTATTCGGTCACGAAGGCGCCGGCGTCGTCGAGGCGATCGGCAAAAACGTCACCGGGTTCGCCCCGGGCGATCACGTGGTCATGTCGTTCCCGTGGTGCGGCAGCTGCGCGAATTGCCGACGCCGCATGGAATCGCATTGCTTGAACAATTTCGCGCTCAAGATGCGCGGGACGCGCCCCGACGGCTCGACGCTCATGAGCCGGAACGGTTCGCCGATCTACAGCGCGTTCTTTCAGCAATCCTCGTTCGCAAGCCATGCCATCGCCAGCGAACGGTTCGCGGTCAAGGTGAGGGCCGACGCCCCGCTCGAGCTGCTCGGCCCGTTCGCATGCAGCGGACAGACCGGCGCCGGCGCCGTGTTCAATTCGATGCGGCCCGAGCCCGGTGATGCCCTCGTGGTGTTCGGTGTCGGCGCCGTCGGGCTGTTCGGCCTGATGGCGGCGAAGATCGCCGGCTGCGACCCGATCATCGCCGTCGACATTCATGCCGAGCGGCTCGCGCTCGCACGGGAGCTCGGCGCCACTCAGGCGATCGATCACACGAGCCGTGCCGACGTCGTGGCCGAAATCCGCAAGATAACCGGGGAGGGCGCGCGCCTCTCGCTCGAAACGTCGGCCCAGCCGACCGTCTTTCGCGAAGCCGTCGAGTCGTTGATGCCGGGCGGAACCTGCATCCTGCTCGGCAGCGCGCGCAAGGGAACGGAGGTCTCGCTCGAGATGCCGTTCCTGCAATTCGGCCGCGTGGTGCATGGCGTCATCCAGGGCGAAAGTCATCCGCAGACATTCATTCCGAAGCTGGTCGAGCTGCTGATGCAGGGGAAAATGCCGGTCGATCGCATGATAAAGTTCTATCCGTTGGCCGAGATCAATCGCGCGGCGAACGATTCATCGAGCGGAAAGACCATCAAGCCGGTCCTGCGCATGCTCGATCGTTGAATGATAGGAACGTCGTGGCATCGCTGCGCCTGCTTGCAGACGACCTCACCGGAGCCCTCGACACCGCGGCCGAGTTCGTGGGCCTTTGTGGTCCGTTGGAAGTCCGCTGGGCGGATGAATTGCCCGCGGTTGCCCCCAACAGCCTCGCGATCGACAGCGGCACGCGGGAGCGCACGCGCGCCGAGGCGATCGAGATCGTCCGGGGGCTCGCCCCACTGCTGCGGGGGGCCACCATTGCCTATAAGAAAGTCGATAGCCTGATGCGGGGAGCTTGGGCAGGCGAACTCGCGGCTTGCTTCAGACTTGGCGCCTGGCGGCATTGCATCGTGGCGCCCGCCTTCGCGTACCAGGGCCGCCGAACGCAAGGTGGACGGCAATTCGCCCGAATGCCCGATGGTTCGTGGAGCCCCGCGAGCGGCGATATCGCGGCCGAGCTGCGCGCCGAGGGTTTGGTCGCCGTCCGGGCCGGCCCGGCGGACACCCTCGCGGACGGGATCAGTGTTTTCGACGCGGAAACCGACGAAGATCTCGACCGCGTCGTCGCCGCGGGCCGCAGTGCTCCCGGACCGGTGATGTGGTGCGGCAGCGGCGGCCTCGCTCGCGCGCTCGCACGCGGCCACGACGTCGCGGCTTGTTCGAGGCTGAAGCAACCCGTGCTTGGCCTGTTCGGCTCGGACCAGCCGGCGACCGCAGCCCAGCTCTGCGCTTGCGAGGTGCATTGGATCAGGTTCTCGGGTCATCGCGAAGACGTCCGCGGCATCGAGCGGCGCCTCGCCGAGACAGGCGTCGCGCTCGTCAGTGCTGAAATCCCGACAGCGATGTCGCGCGCCGCCGCGGCACGCCGGATCGGCGCGACGCTGGGGAGCATGGCGGCCAGCCTGGCCCCGCCCGGCACGCTCATCGTTGCTGGCGGTGAAACCCTGAAAAACCTCTGCACCCGCCTCGGTACGAAGTCGCTGCTGGTAAGCGGCCAGATCGCCCCGGGCGTGCCGCGGTCCGTGATGCAAGGCGGCGTTTGGGACGGAGTCGAGATCGTGTCGAAGTCCGGTGCGTTCGGGCCACCGACGCTCTGGCGCGACCTCCTGGTCGAGAACCGCCTGATGTCCGAGAGGATCGAAGGATGATGCGGCGCCATCTCGCCATCACCATGGGCGATCCGGCCGGGATCGGCCCCGAGATCATCGTCAAGGCGACAGCGAAGCTCCGGGACAGGCTGGCTTCGGGCGACCTGCGCCTGCTCGTGATCGGCAGCGGCCGCGCGCTTCGATCGGCGCAAGCGCAGCTCGGCATTCGCGGGGCCATCCCGGAGGTCGGGGATAGCGAGTGGCCGAATCTCGGCTTCCTGCAGGCGGACCGGGAGGGCGAGCCGATCCGGCCCGGGGTTCTGTCCGCCGACGGCGGACGTTTCGCCTTCAAGGCTGTGGAGAAGGCCGTGCGCCTCGCGCAGGCCGGCCGCATCGACGGGATCGTCACCGCACCGCTGAACAAGGAGGCGCTCAACCAGGCCGGCTATCACTATGCCGGTCACACGGAGATGCTGGCCGAGCTTACCGGCGTACGCGGCTCGGTGATGATGCTTGCCCACGGCAACATGCGCGTCAGTCACGTTACGACGCACGTGGCGCTGGAGGAGGTACCCAAGCGGCTGACGCCCGAGCGGCTGCGCCGCGTCATCGAGCTGACGGACCAGGCCGTGCGCGGTCTCGGCGTCGCGCGGCCGAGGATCGCGGTCGCGGCGCTCAACCCGCATGCGGGCGAAGGCGGCCTGTTCGGCCGCCAGGACATCGACGTCTCCGAACCGACCATCGCCGAGATGGTGAGGAACGGGCTCGATGTCGTCGGGCCGATCCCCGGCGACACCGTGTTCGTCAAGCTACGGGCAGGTCAATACGATGCGGTGGTTGCCATGTATCACGACCAGGGACACATCCCGGTCAAGCTGCTCGGCTTCGAGATCGATCCGGCGACCGGCAAATGGACGGAGCTGTCGGGTGTCAACATCACGCTCGGGCTGCCCATTATTCGCACCTCCGTCGACCACGGCACCGCGTTCGATATCGCGGGCCGCGGGATCGCCAACGAGCGCAGCCTGATCGAGGCGATCGAGTTCGCCGAACGGCTCGCAGCCAACCAGGCGACCGCGGTCTGAGGCTCGGTGCCTCAGACCGACGCGCCGGCGAACAGGCTCTTTTTGATGATCGCGTGGATGCCCCAGTTGCCATCCACCACTTGGGTCACGCCGAAATCCACCGCGATCGAAATCAGCGAAATCGCCTCGTCCTCGGTGAGACCTTTGGTTTTCATCAGGAACGCCCGCATCTTGCGGAAGGCATCCTTGAGCGCGAGATCGATCGAGGACTTCTCGTAGATCACCGACTGGGCGTTGGGCCCGAGCTCTTGCAGGTAGTTGGCGAAGCTGAAGCCGTGCAGCACCCACTCGTCCTGGGTTTCGAGCAGCGGATAATCCAGCTCTGCGAGCGAGCCGGAGAGCGTGTTGTTCTTGTGAAGCACGAGCTGGAAGGTTCCGGTCAGCGAGCATTCGATGGCGGTGCCGCACAATTCCGAGTCGCCTTGCGAGGCATGCGAATCGCCGATCGAGAACAGCGCGCCGGGAACCGCGACCGGATAGTACATCGTCGCACCCTTGCCGATGCGCCAGTTGTCCATGTTGCCGCCGAAATAGCCCGGCGGGATCGAGTCGACATAGTCGGCCTCCTTGGGCGCCACTCCCATCACGCCGAAATGCGGGCGGATCGGAATGCGCACGTTCTTGAGGATGCCGTGGTTCTCCTTGACGGTGCCGTGGTCGACCGGCACGCCCGGATAATCGATGGTCTTGTGCACCACGCCGAACGGATCGGTCTGCGGCGTCCATTGAAAATTATAGACGGCCTGTGCCCAGTTTCGCTGGCCGCTGGTGTCGATCTCATAGATGGTGATCACCTCGCGCGGCTTCGGCTCGGTAATCAACTCCTTGTAGTGAAAGCCCCACCACGCGGCCGCGTTGCTGCCGAACGACTTGCCCGGATAGGCAGGGTTGGCGCAGGGCCGCGGTTTGACGTCCATGATGCGCACTTCAAGGATGTCGCCCGGCTCGGCGCCGCGCACGTAGACCGGCCCGGTGCAGATATGCACGCCGAGACCTTCGCCCGAGCCCCGTCCCAGCAACTTGCCGTCTACCGGACCGGCTCCGCGCCGGTTCACCCCTTTCTTGTCCCTGGTCCACAGGTACACGGCTTCGGCCCCCGGATCGCCCTTGATCATTCGCTCGGCATCGTCATTGGCGTGATGGGTCAACGCCTCGATCGTCACGTAGTCGCCGGAGTCGATCTCGATCCGCGGATTGAGCAGCTTGCTGAAATAGCCCCAGTGGACGGTCTCGGCCGTCGCCGGAAGGTAATGATAGGTCGGCTTGCCGGGCCGCGCCGCCGCGCTTTGCGCCATGGCGGGAGAGATCAGCGATGCGCCGCTCGCACCGAGCGCAGCCGCGCCGCCGGTCGCGACGAAGGCGCTCTTGAGAAAGCTGCGCCGCTCGACATCGAGATCGTCGAGCAGCTTTTGGCGATGCAGCTCGAACTGCGGACAATTGCGATCGTCACCTGCGCACATCGGGGAAGCCTTTCGTGACCTGAAGGGTTTTGTTTGCTCGGGCGGGAAGCCCAACTCTCAACCAGGCGACAACGCATCGTCCGCCCACCGGGACGGCAGGCAAGCTGGGATCCGCTCGAACTGGCGCGAATATTAGCGGTTTTTCCGATCGCTCGGAAGCTCAGAATCGACGTCCCGGAAGCGACGATGCATTCGCGGCTTGCGGCCTAAAGCTCAGCAATCGCACGAAGGGCTTCGCACAGCTGCCTGTGCTCCGCGGCGCCCAGCCGGTCGGTGAGGGAGCCCTCGTGGCGTGTCGCAAGTTCCGCCTCCAGGGGGCGACGGGCTCGCCCCGAGATGACCGATTGCAAGCAGGATGGATATAGTACCCCGGAAACGCTGGGGCTCGGAACCGTGCTCGCCGGAATCGAAAAATACCGCAGGATCTTCGGTTCCATGCATTGGCAACCTGCACCGCTGCTCGTCGAGCTTGTTCGCTCGGGCCGCAGCATTGCCGACTGGGAACGCTCCTTATGAACATCCAGGACTTGATCGCCATCGACGTTCACACCCATGCCGAAGTGTCCTGCCGGCAGCCGCATGACGAGGCGTGGCAACCATACGATGAAGCCGCCAGCAGGTACTTCAAGGTGGGGAAACGCCCGACCATTGCCGAGACCATCGCCTACTATCGCGAGAGAAAGATCGGCTTGGTGATGTTCACGGTCGATTCGGAATTCCAGATCGGCGCTCGGCGGATTCCGAATGAGGAGGTTGCCGATGCGGCTCGCGAGAACAGTGACATCATGATCGCCTTTGCGAGCATCGACCCGCACAAGGGACGGATGGGCGTGCGCGAGGCGCGCGGTTTGCTCGAGGCCGGCGCGATCCGCGGCTTCAAGTTCCACCCCACCGTCCAGGGTTTCTTCCCGAACGACCGGATGGCGTATCCGCTCTATGAGGTGATTGCCGAGCACAAGCTGCCGGCGATCTTCCACAGCGGCCATTCCGGCATCGGTACCGGCATGCCGGGCGGCGGCGGACTGCGCCTCAAATACTCCAATCCGATTCACCTCGATGACGTCGCGGTGGATTTCCCCGACATGACGATCATCATCGCGCATCCGTCATGGCCGTGGCAGGACGAAGCGCTTTCGGTCTGTCTTCACAAACCGAACGTCTACATCGACCTGTCCGGCTGGTCGCCGAAATATTTTCCGCCGCAGCTCGTCCAGCACGCCAACGGTCAGCTCAAGCACAAGATGCTGTTCGGCTCGGATTATCCGCTGATCAAGCCCGATCGCTGGATCAACGACTTCAAGAACGCCGGCTTCAAGCCGGAGGTGCACGAACTCATTCTCAAGGAAAACGCGGTTCGCGCGCTCAAGCTTGATGCTTGACGCGCGACGAAAGCCGAACCGGGACCTCAGCCCAACAACGGAGGAATGCGATGAAACCTGATCGTACATTGCTCGCAGCTGCTCTGACGCTGACGCTGGCGCGGCTGGCGGTGAGCGCCGAAACGAGTGTCAAGATCGGCGTCCTCAACGATCGATCATCGGTCTATTCCGACAGTCAAGGCGTCGGTTCGGCCATCGCCGCGCAATTCGCGGTGGACGACCATGCCAAGGAACTGGGCGTGAAGGTGGAGGTGAAAGCAGCCGACCACCAGAATAAGGTCGATATCGGCGCGGGCATCGCGCGCGGCTGGTACGAAACCGATGGCGTCGACATGATCATCGACGTGCCGAATTCCTCGGTCGCGCTTGCGGTCAATGTGCTGGCACGGGATCTCAACAAGGTGCTGGTCGGATCCGGGGCGGGAACCGCGGAGTTGACCGGGAAATCCTGCTCGCCGAACACCGTACACTGGACCTACGATACCTGGGAGCTCGGGCATGGGTTCGCCAAGGCCATATATGCTCGCGGCGGCAAGAACTGGTTCTTCATCTCCGCCGACTACGCCTTCGGGAAGGAGCTCGAAGCCAACGCATCCGAAGAGGTAACCGCGCTCGGCGGCAAGGTGGCGGGGTCGGTACGCGCACCAATCGGCACTACCGATTTCTCGTCTTACCTGGTCCAAGCCCAAGCTTCGGGCGCGGATACGATCGCCTTTGCCAACGCCGGCGGCGACCTGTCCAATGCGCTCAAACAGGCGGCTGAATTCGGCCTCGCCGGCAAATTCATGATGCCGGGATTTGTTTTCCAGATCAACAACGTGCAGGCGCTCGGATTGCGCGCCGCGCAGGGCGTGCTGGGTCTGATGCCGTTCTATTGGGATCAGAATGACGCCAGCCGAGCCTTCGCCAAGCGGTTCCAGGAGCAGCACCCGCGCAAGCTGATGCCGAACGACATGCAGGCGGGGGTTTATTCGGCGACCTTGCATTATCTCAAGGCCGTGGCGGCGGTCGGGAACGGCCGCGACGGCAAGCTCGTGATCGCCAAGATGAAGGAGCTTCCGACGGACGATCCGCTCTACGGCAAGGGCTCGATCCGAATCGACGGGCGCAAGATCCACCCCGTTCACCTCTACGAGGCGAAGAAGCCGACGGAATCCAAGGGCGACTGGGATTACTTCAAGCTGATCTCCTCAATCCCGGGAGAGCAAGCGTTTCGTCCCCTGTCGGAGGGCGGCTGCTCGCTGGTCAATCGATGAGCAAGCGGGACGCCGCCGTGTCCGAGGCGATGCCGTCCGCGCCGTTCGCGTCGACCGCCAGACTGTGATCGATCGCCGGCCGGACGGCACGATCCATCTGCGATCAACGGGGGCCCACGCATTCCAGGAGCCCGCCCAATACTCCGTGGACGGCCTCAAAGCCCATCCGCCGGCTCGACCGTGAAGCGGTCGCCGTCGCGTCCCCTCGTCCCCATGGGTGATCATGACGCGCAGGTACGCGCGAAGGCTTATGGAATGTCCGGATGCGGCACTATGCGACCTCGTACTGGGCCGTTTGGATTCCGCTTGCGGCGTCCGAGCGGACGCGGAGCGGAAATACCCGAAGGGCCGGGTTTGACCCTCATGTATGGTCCGGCCGTGCGTTGCAAGAGGTCTTCATCGATCTGGCTGTGAGCGGTCTTGCATCAATGTATCCGGCCCTTGATTGGAGCGCTTTGTGCTCCTGGCCATCATGGATATCAGCGCGCGTGCGGTCTCATTA
>DASWCW010000070.1:0-3882 GCA_036395835.1 Xanthobacteraceae bacterium | reverse complement strand
AGCCCGAGCGTCTCGGCGGCCACCTGCGTCATCGAGGTCCAGGTCCCCGGACCCATGTCGCTCGCCGCACTCATCACCTCGGCCGTGCCGTCTGGCAGGAGGCGTGCCATCGCGGAGGAAGGTGCGAAGTTCATCGGATAGGTGGCGCTCGCCACCCCCCAGCCGATGAGCCAGCGCCCGTCACGCATCGACCGCGGCTCGCCGTTACGCCTGCTCCAGCCGAAGCGCTCGGCGGCAATGCGGTAGCATTCTCGCGTCGAGCGGCTCGAAAAGGGCAGCCTCTTGAATTCGTCCTGCTCAGGCTCATTGCGCAGTCGGAGCTCGACCGGATCGACGTTGAGCGCTACCGAGAGTTCGTCCATCGCGGATTCGAGCGCGAAGACGCCGCTTGCCTCGCCAGGGGCGCGCATGTAGGTGGGCGTGTGCACGTTCATGCGCACGATGCGATGCCGCGTGTACACGTTCGGGCAGGAATGTAGGAAGCGGGTCGCGTTGACGAGCGACTCCGAATACTCCTCGTAAGTCGATGTCTCCTGGTAAGCGTCGTGCACAATGGCCGCGAGGCGGCCGTTTCGGGATGCACCGACGCCGACGCGCTGGACCGTATGCGGGCGGTAGCCGGTGCCATAGTACATTTCGCGCCGCGACAGCATCAGCTTGACCGGGCGCCTGGCGACGCGGGCACCGAGCGCCGCTAGCGTGACATGCGGCCAGGCCCGCAGCCCTGAGCCGAACGCGCCGCCGACGAATGGCGAGATGACGCGGATGTTCTCTGCCGAAATCCCGAACACAGCGGCAATCTCGTCAGCCACGTTGTAGACCCACTGCGTCTTGTCCCAGAGCGTCAGGCGATTGCCATCCCAGGCCGCGATCGTGGCGTGCATCTCAATTGGATTGTGGTTCTCGCGCGGGATCACATAGGTCTGGTCAATCCGAACCTCGGCGGCGCCGAGCGCCGCTTCGGGATCGCCGCGTTGTGTTTCGGATGGCTTGGTCTCGCCCTGATCGCTCTTCTGCTGAGTCAGCGGAACCGGCCCAACGCGGGTGACGTCGGTGGTCCCGACTTCGCTCGCGTAGGTGACGCGGACCAGCGTCGCCGCATGGGTCGCCTGTTCTAGGGTCTCGGCGATCACGAGAGCAATCGGCTGGCCTTGATGGCTGACGCGGTCGTCTTGGAGCACATGCAGTCGCTCACCGACATCAGGATCGACGGCGCCTTTGTGAGGTCGATACGCGAGCCGCGGCGCGTTGACATGCGTGAGCACGACTAGGACGCCGGGCGCTCGTTCAGCCGCCGCGGTGTCAATGGAAGAGATGCGTCCGTTCGCAACCGCGCTCCGCACGACGGCGCCATGCGCCTGGCCAGGCTGGTTGAACTCGGCGGTGTAGGTGGCTCCGCCGGTGACCTTCTGGCGGCCATCGACTCGACTGACGGGTTGTCCAATGAATGTGGTGGTCATGTGCGGACTCCCGCGATTTCGACGGCACGCACGATTACGCGCTGCATCAGCTCAATCTTGAAGTCGTTTGCGCCGCGCCCTTGCGCACCCTCGGCCGCGAGCGCTGCCGTGCGTCGAAGCGCCGCCGGTTCAAGATTCGTACCCGCCAGGGCCGCTTCGACCCGCGGGACGCGCCATGGCTTGGTTCCAACGCCGCCGAGAGCGACATGCGCCCGCCGAATGCGGGCGCCGTCCAGATCGACCGCGACTGCGGCTGACACGACGGCGAACTCGAACGAGGCGCGGTCGCGCACCTTGAGGTAATGCGAGCGTCGCGCCGCCGGACTGGCCGGCACGGTGATCGCGGCGATCACTTCGCCCGGCTCCAGAACTGTCTCAATATGCGGAGTGTCGCCGGGCAGCCTGTGAAACTCGGCCAACGGGATCGTGCGCTGCCCCCGAGGCCCGCTCGCCTCGACGGCTGCGTCGAGGGCAACGAGCGCAACAGCGAGGTCGGACGCGTGGGCCGCAATGCAGCTGTCAGTCGTGCCGAGCACGGCATGCCAGCGGTTCTCACCGCCGATCGCGGCGCAGCCGGAACCCGGCGCACGCTTGTTGCAGGCGGCGTAACCCACATCGCGGAAATAGGGACAGCGGGTGCGTTGCAGGAGGTTGCCGCCCATGGTTGCCTGGTTGCGCACCTGCGGGCTCGCCGAGTTCAAGAGCGCCTCGGAGATGACGGGAAACTGCTCGACGATGGCAGGGTGCGCAGCCACATCCGCCATCGTCGCGGCAGCACCGAGCCTCAGGCCGCCTGGCCCGACCTCGATACGATTGTCCAAAAGCCCCGCGAGACTCACCAGCCGCTCGGGTCGGCGGACGTGCTCTTGGAGGAGCTGCACCATGTCGGTGCCGCCGGCGATGTACTCGGCAGTTGCGTCGTTGCGGCCGGCCTGGGCGCGGAAAGCGATGGCGGTGGAAAGTTCGCGCGGGCGTTCGAGTGTGAACGGGTGCATGGCTCAACCTCGCCGCGCCGGACCGGTCACGCCCGCCGCGTCCTGGATGGCCGCGACGATGTTGTCATAGGCGCCGCAGCGACAAATATTCCCGCTCATCCATTCGCGGATTTCCTGCGGCGAACTTGCATGGCCCTCGGCGATACAGGCGACGCCCGCCATGATCTGCCCAGAGGTGCAATAACCGCACTGGAACGCATCGCGCTCGATGAAGGCGGCTTGCAAGGGGTGAAGCTGGTCGCCTTGCGCCAAGCCTTCGATCGTCGTGATCTCCCGCCCCTCCACAAGGGCCGCAAGCGAAAGGCACGATTTCACGCGCTTGCCGTCCATCAGCACGGTGCAGGCGCCGCATTGGCCAAGGCCGCAGCCCTTCTTTGAGCCATTCAGATGCAGGTGCTCGCGCAACGCATCGAGCAGCGTGGTCCGCGGATCGAGCGGGAGACTGTGCTCAGCGCCGTTGACCCGCAGGGTTACATTAGCCGAGCTCGACTCCGCGGCAGTCGTCTGAGCATTGGCGGGCGGTGCAGCTCCAGGCATGAAATCAGCTCCTACGAGAGCGCCGCCCGTCACGGCGGCGGCGGCCAAGAGGTCACGTCGCGTGAAATCGGAACCAGCGATCGTTGGTCCTTCCGCACGTTCCATTGCGTCGCCTCCTGAAATGAGGGCGAAAATGCGATTCCAATTCGCTCTCGATGAAGGAATTCGCCCATCGCGTCATTCATTTAACGCGTGCAGGCCCGTAGTATTAGGTGGTAAAATGCGCATGCACTTATGAGTGGAGTCGATTAATGCAGCGTGGACACCTAGACGATATGCTGGCGTTCATGGCTGTGGGACAGGAACGCAGCTTCACCAAGGCGGCGGCAAAACTGGGCGTCTCACAATCGGCGCTCAGCCACACCATTAGACAACTCGAAAGTCGTTTGGGAGTCCGGTTGTTGACGCGAACGACCCGAAGCGTCTCTCCGACGGAAGCGGGCGAGCGTCTGCTGCACAACATTGCCCCGCACCTGAAAGAGATCGAAGCCGAGATTCAGGCTGTTACCGAACTGCGCGAGAAGCCGGCTGGTACGATCCGGATCTCAGCAACCGAATACGCCGCCGACGCGATCCTACTGCCGAAACTCGCGAAGCTGATGCGGGAATATCCGGACATCAAGGTCGAGATCATGATCGACTACGGGTTGACTGATATCGTGGCCCAACGATTTGACGCTGGCGTGAGAAGCGGTGAGCAAGTGGCAAAAGACATGATCGCCGTGCGGATCGGGCCGGACATGCGCATGGCGGTAGTGGGGGCACCGTCGTATTTCAGGGGTCGGCCAGAACCGAAGAAACCGCACGACCTCATCAACCACAACTGCATCACTTTGCGTCTGCCCAGCGGCGGATTGTATGCGTGGGAGTTCGAGAAAGGCGGCCGAGAA
>DASWCW010000069.1:0-2333 GCA_036395835.1 Xanthobacteraceae bacterium | reverse complement strand
CGGGCAATTTCGCCATGTCTGAGATTTTGTCTTAAGACATGCTGTTATGAATCCGCCGCCGCGATCGAGACCGTAGCTTTTTTCGTGCGCCAACTTATCCGTCCGCCCGAATCACTTCGCCGCATCCCTGCGTGAACTCAGCAGCATTGATCATGGGAGAGGGTCAGCGATGGCTCAGCGGAAGAAACGCGGCGCGGCGCGAAAAGCCGAAAAGCAACAAACCCCCGCGGCGGCCACGCGGCCGCACCCGCTTTCCGGAGCATTGATCATGGGAGAGGGTCAGCGATGGCTCAGCGGAAGAAACGCGGCGCGGCGCGTTCCGCCGCGGCAAGTCGATGCGGAGCTCGCGCAGTATTTCAGTCGCGGTCTTCATGCCGCCTCCTGACTTCGAAGTCGGAGGATGCGACTTCGCGCTCGGCGTGCTGTGGCGGGATCGATCTCGAATCCGACAAAGCGCCGACCAAGCCGGACCGCAACGGCGCCGGTTGTGCCGCCGCCTGTGTAGGGATCACAGACCAACGATCCCTTCCTGGACAAATGCTCGACGTAGGTTTCGGCCTCGATCTCGCCCTGTGCCCACGGGTGATCGATCGTCTTATTTCCGAGCATCTTGTTTCCGGGCTCGGAAGTGACGCAGTCACGGATCATCGACTTGGTGCGACGCGATTCCTTCACAAACCAAAGGAGAGGTTTCCATCCGACGAAGATGAACTTCCCGGGAAATGTCTGCGTCCCGCCGCCGTGAAATACCGCGAGCGTCCACCAATACCTGACGTGCGGCACCATCAGCGGCAGGATTTCGGGCAGCGCGAAATTGCCCGCGTAGCAGATCAACGAACCGCCATCGACCAGTTTGCGCGCCGCCCACTCCGCGAGATCGCCGTACTGATGGACTTCGTTTCGATGCCAGGGCGGATCGGTGAAGATCAGATCAACCGAACTGTCCGCGACTTCATCGCCGAGCTTGGTGCGGTAGTCGCCTGTGATGACGCGAGCGTCGATGCCATCGATTCCGCCCGGAATCTCCCTCGCGGCCTGGTCGGCGGCGCGGACCCTGACAAGCTCGGCATGGAACCGCTCGACTTTGCCGGTCCGGTCCATTTCCTCGACCAGGCGACGAAAGCGTTCGGGCTCCTGCTCCGCGGCCTGAACCACGGCTGTCGCCTTCTGCAACGTGCGGCCGGAAATGCCGAGCGGTGCGGCGACCTTGTCCCGCGTCTTGCCGGACTCCGACCCTGTGGAAATTTTCCCTAGGGTCATCCGTTGGCGCGCGAGCTCCCGCTCCTGATCCTCGACGGTCGCGGCGATCGCGACCATCTCGCTCGGCGTGAAGTCTTTGCGGTAGGCGTTCTCCGCGAGCTCGCCGCGGGCGATCCCGTCAATGTCCACGATGCGGACCGGGATCGATTCCCAACCGAGCGACTTCGCCGCCTCGATGCGGCGCTCGCCAGCGATCAACTCGCCGCCTGGTGTGATGACGGGCGGATGCAGCAAGCCCACTTCGCGGATGCTGTTCGCCAGCGCGACAATGTCGCCGAGATCGCGGCGATGCCGCCGGCCGATCGAGATCGAGGTGATCGGGCGCTCGGTCATTGGGCGCCCTCCGTCTCCGGTACCTGACCTCCGGATTCGGTGTCGGGAGTCGTCGAGGGAAGCCCGTGGGCGGGTTTCGTTACTTGTCTGGGTACCTTGGGGTACCCTCGCCGCGTTGCTGGCCCTGGCGGACGACGTAAAGTCGCCTTTGAGCCGATCACGGTGTGCCGCGACCCGGCATCGGACCGAGCAGAATCGCCGTGGCCTGCCGGCATGGTGGTTGGCAGGGATCGGCGCTCCACATGTGCAGAAAGGGCTGGCGCCGGCCCGGGCGCCGCGGTAGATTCCATCCGTCATGGGTCCTCCTAGGACCTGTTGGCCCGGCCGCGACAACGGCCAGGAATGGAGAAAGCGAAGTGATTACGGCGGCCGGTAGCACGTGACAGCGTGCGCCGGCCGTAGCGTTTCCCGATCAGGTCTTGGCGGAGGGTTTGAGCGCGAGCCTGAATCTGGTAGTTTGATTCGTCTCGCCGTTCGGCGCCGCCAAGCTTACGAACGGTATGTTCGGCTCCGCGCGAATCTCGCCGGAGCCGAACTGCATTCTGGACACATGACCGCGCCAGAGCAAGAGCATTACGTTACGCGTCGTTATGGACTTATTAACCGACCCGCGGGACATTGCCGGCATGGCGATTCGGGACGGTGCGAAATGGCTCTGAGTCTCCGGGAAGCGGCCGCACAGGCCAACACGACGAAATCCACGATATGGCGAGCGATCAAGGCCGGCCGGCTCTCCGCGG
>DASWCW010000068.1:0-37582 GCA_036395835.1 Xanthobacteraceae bacterium | reverse complement strand
ATGGCGGGAAGGCTCGAATCCTCGCTTTCTCACAACCTGTACCTTTAAGCGGTGCCCATGCGGTGATGGCGACGCGAAGACCCCGCACTTCGGCATCCGCCTATCGGTATCGCATGAACGGCATCGCCTCGGGTGCCCAGTAGTGCCGTGCTGCCTCTCCAGCGTCGACAAATCGAGCAGCACGCCGGAGCATGCCGTAAGCAGCCTTGATTTATGCTCGAGAGACAGATCGTAGACGTGCCATTCTGCGACATCACGGCGCCTAAGCACGTCAGGCACGTTCGTGGCTATCGTGCTTCGTGGGCCGCCAAGTGCGCTTCAAGTACGTAAGGATCACGGCATACAGGGGGATCACCCCCGCGCCAAAGAAGGGATGCCGTTTGCGCATTGCCCTAAATCAATCAGACCCACGCGATCTATCCAACCGTCAAGACCACGCCCCGCATCCCGATCCAGCCGCTGGTTCGGGAAGTGCTCGGCCTCCATGACCGGACCAAGAACATCGACCATGACGGACTGTGCGCCTTCGGCTGGTATCACTTGCACATTGCGGTTGCCGGTCGTTCCTGGATCAGGATCGGGGACCGGGAGTGGGAGATCGTTGCCCAGGACGTCACCCGGCATGTCGCCGACGCTCGCCGCACGAACTCACGGCTGATGTCCGGTGCCTGGGCCCGCATCCAGCCACGGCAGCCCCCGATCCGTCACGGCTTCCGGGTATTTGTGGTGGGCAGGGACGGTCGGCGGGCCACGGACCTCTACAGGACCGATGCCGGGCTGGGAACTAGAACCGAGCTTGGCATCGGCTATGACATACGGCGGCTGAGCAACAGGCATCGCCATCTGTTCCAACGGAAGGTCCTGCTGGCCGAGCTGCTGCCGGCGGCGTCCGGGCAGATGATCAAGGAGATGGCGGAATCAGGCTGGTGGCCCGAGCATGCCCATCAGCGGCCGCCCGGCATGTGGCGCTCCCGCTTTCGGAACATACAGGAGTCGCTTCGCTGGACGGGGAAGCACATCCCCCGCGGGCATGTCCACAGGGGACGGGAACAATGGGAGCGGTGGAAGCACGAGAAGCTGCCCCCGCCGCCTGCAGCCGTCATTGACAGCGGTGTCGAGCCGGAATCCGCCGCCGAGGCGTTCTTCCGTCAGGTCTACGGTGAAAAACTGAAATAGCGGCGACAGGGTTCGGATTTCTGGCCCGGCCCGCTGCGTCCCGTCGCCGTCCGTGGCGCCGTCTGTCGCTTCGCCCGGGGCCCATGGACCGCCTCCGCCCATGGCCCCTGCGCCCGTTACGCGAGCCTGGCGGGGCATGCCACCAGGACGAGTTGTGCGCCGGGACTGCGGCGGGCAAGGGGACGGCCTGGCGGAGCCACCCCGCCGAGCCGCCCGCACCTTGGGCCCAGGCGCTCAAGCCGTCGGAGCTGATGCGTCCGATCCCGACGGCAAGCCGGCCCGGAGCCGACGATAGCTGGCGCGGTCCGAGCCGATGCGCAAGGCGGCGACAGCGGCTTTGCCCTCGTCGCCGCCAGGGGGCCCCGCCGCAGTCCGGGCGCCGACGGTCGGGGCTATTGCCGATCCGCCTTTCCTTGAGCCATCTCAGGGGCTTGCCGGCAAACCTTGGACGGATTCGGTCACCTGGGTTGCATCCCGAATATCGGCATCCCTTGCGCTAGATCCTGCCCGTCGGCCGAACTCGTCCTGTGGACGCCGCTGTGGACGGCGCCCCGCCCCAAGCCGATTTCTGCGTTTTACGGGGATTCAGCGACCGAACGGCGGACCTACCATCCGCAAAATGGCTTCCACGACCGCGCCGCCCGAAACGATCGCGCAGGCGAGCGCAATCGCCGCAATCGTCGTTTGCGCCGGACCGCGCTTCGTCAGCGCGGAGATCGAAAGCGCCAGCGGCGGAAGCATGGGTAGGAAATAGCGTCCCTGCACGCCCTCGACCTCGATCGCCGCGATCGGGGTCCAGATCACGAAGAAGATCAGATAAATGGCGAGCCAATAGGCAAAGGCCGTTAGTCCGCTCACGAGCGCGATACGCAATCGCGTAGCGCGCTCCGCCTCCATCGGCACGATGCACACCGCCGCAAGCGCGATGGTCACGACCGGATAGACCCAGTACTGCAGCCAGGTGTCGAGCCAGCCGAGAATGCCGATCAGCTGCAGCCAGTAATCGCGACTCCAACGCAGGCTGGTGATCACGGCTAGGGGAAAGTGCAAGGGGTGCTCCAGCATGAAGCGGAGCTTCCAAGCAAACGAAAAATGCTCGGGCGGCATGCTGGTGTTGTGAAAGATGCGCCAAGTGCCGGCGTCTCCGGACACCGCGACGACCCACAGCGGCGCTAGGATCAAGCCTGGGAGCACAACGAGGGCAAATGTACGCCAGTGGCGCGGCCATTGCTGGAACGGCCGGGTCATGGTCTCGATCAGGACGAACGCAAGCTGCGGCGGCTTGCTGAGCACGCACAATGTCATGAACAGCGAGCGCTCCCACGGCCGTTCTCCGCCGGATCCGGCGGCCCGCACGCATAGCGCGGTGAGCACCATGGTGCAGGCGAGTGCGGCGCCGTCGGCGCTCACAACCGAGCGTCCGTAGAGCGCCGCGGGCAGCATGGCGATCAGGACAAATGCCCACCTGAGCCGCCCCGCGATGGCGATGGCGTAGGCCGTCAGCGCAGTCATGGCGGCAAGGCCGGCGAACCGCATCAGCAACAGCATGCCGACGAAATCGAGATCCGCGAGGCGCGCAACGGCCGCCGCCGCGACCTGAGGCAGGTAGGCGACCGGCGCATATCCTTCCGAGCCCCAGTAGAGCTGGAAGACGGGTGCGCGGCCGTCAGAACGGGTCGGAGGCCCATGGAAATATTCTGCCCAGACCCGGCGATAGTCGAAGTCCTTGGCTTTCCCGAGCTTGAACAATGCCCGCTCGAACACCGCATATTCCCAGTGCAGGCGCGCCGGCACAAAAACGCCTTTGCGGCCTTGCTCGTCGACGGTCTTTGGAACGATTTCGCCGACCGAGATCCCATAGGCTCGCAGGAAATGCGCGGGCTCGTCCGGACCTTCCAGGGGAGGGGTGAGAACGATCGTCAACGTTCCAAACAGCATGGAGAGAAAAACGAAAGCTGCGACCGGACGCGCCAGCACCATCCGGGCGGCACGCAAAAAGTGTCCCGCCTTCACGGCGCACTGCGGAAGCGGTGTGGCGGGAAGATCGTCGAATGTTGCCATCCCCAGCCGATATAGCAGAGGCCGCACGCAGCCCCAATAAGCCTCCTTGTTTAGGCGCTCGCCCGCGCCACTTGCGCGCGAGGAACTTTGAACCTTCGGGGGCGTTTTCTTCGGCCGGCAGCGCGCGTTGCGTCAGATCCTGTCGTTTGGCTGAGTGGAAGGGTGGGTCCAACATGCGTTCTCAGTCCGATGGCGGGATATGGGTCGTCGTTCCCGCCTATAACGAAGCGCGGGTCATCGCCAGCGTCATCTCCGAGCTCAAACGGGAGGCGCACCGGATCGTGGTGGTTGACGACGGCTCGTCGGATTCGACCGCCGAGGTCGCCGCCGAATGCAGCGCGCTCGTGCTTCGGCACTCCATCAATCTCGGCCAAGGCGCCGCGCTGCAGACCGGGATCGAGTTTGCGCTCTCGCGCGGCGCCGAGCTCATCGTGACGTTCGATGCCGACGGGCAGCACCGCATCGCCGATATCGGGCGGCTGATCGAGGCGCTCAAAGCGGATCGCGCCGACTTCGCTCTCGGCAGCCGCTTTCTCGGCTCCGCCGTGAACATGCCGATTCTGCGGCGAATGTTGTTGCGGGCCGCGACCTTGTTCACGCGCCTGACGACGGGTCTGGCACTGACGGATGCCCACAACGGATTGCGGGCCATGACCCGGCGGGGCGCGCTGCACATCCGGCTGCGTCAGAACCGGATGGCGCACGCATCGGAGATCCTCGGCCAGATTGCCGCGAGCGGCCTGAAATTCGTCGAGGTGGCGGTGACAATCGAGTACAGCCACTATTCGCTCGCCAAGGGGCAACGGTCCGGGGACTTCTTGGTCATTCTCCTCGATCTGTTCGCAAGGAGGCTGCATCCATGATCATGCAAGCGGCCCTGAGCCTGCTGCTGTCGGGCATCATCGTCTATGCCTGGGCCGAGCGGCGCCGTTCGCCCCTGGTCGGCCTGCTTTCCATGTTCGCCGCGCTCGCCGGAATTTATCTGGTATGGACGCCAGCGCATGCGACGACGCTCGCGGAAATGGCCGGTGTCGGCCGCGGCGTGGACCTCATCCTCTATATCTGGGTGGTGATCAGCTTGCTGCTGTTCCTCAATCTGCACCTTAAGCTTCGCGCGCAGATGGATTTGATCACGACCCTGGCGCGGGCGATCACGATCGCCAACGCTTCCCGCGCGTCCGACGCGAGCAAGGCTGGTTGAAGCTCGTCATGCGCGGCTTTCGTGCCGGGCATCCACGAATGGATCTCGACTAAAGACGTGGCTGGCCGGGACAAGCCACGAGAGGACAATCTCTGCCGTGAGGGCGAGAAATTCTATGCGGCCACGAACAGCAAACCGCACAAGATGAGGCCGATGCCGATCATCAGGCGCCAAGATATCGGTTCAGCGAACAACAAAACGCCGGCCACGGGCACGATCGCAAACGACAGCGCGACGAATAGATAGGCGCGCGACAGCGGCGTGAAGCTCAGGATCCACACCCACAATACCGAAAGCGCGAGATAGATCGCGAGCGCGGCGAGAAACAGCCAGTTCTGCAGCAGGCTCGATGCGCGCTCGACGAGCGAGGCATTTTCGGCCAACCGCAGGGAAGCGAGCTTGAACAGGATCTGGCCTGCTGCCATGCCGGTCGCATAGCCGCACAAGATCGCGATCTGCGCGATCGATAAGGGCGCGCTCATGGCGCCGTCCGGCGAAGCACGACACGCATGGCATCGAACAGGTTTACCGGAACGCCGAGCCGGCTCGCCAGCGCTGCTCCCGTAAATTTCAATCCGAGCATCCTCGCGAGCTGAAACCAGATCAGCGACGCGGGCACGATCTTCCAGGGATGGTCGAGCGCCTCGACGCGCATGCTCAGGCGGGAGGCGAGCCGCTCGATGCTCGCCACGGTGAAGAACCACAAATGCTGCGGCGGGGTCATCAATCGCCAGCTCGCCCCGGTCATCCTGGCGAGCGCGGACCCGAAGTCCCCGGTGGTGAGCACGACGATTCCGCCGGGCCGCAGGTGCCGTGCGCACAACGCAAGGGTTTCGTGCGGTTCGGGAAGGTGCTCGATCACGTCCAACAACACGATGACGTCCATCGATCCCAGCGCGCGCAGTTGGAGATCGTCGGCGACGCCGGTCAGGACCCGCAGCCCATTGTGTCGGCAATGGGCGGCGGCATCCTCGGCGAGCTCGATACCGGCAACGTCGAAATAGCGCTTTGCTTCTTGCAGGAAGAAACCGTAGGCACACCCCAGCTCGAGCAGCCTGCCGCTGTCGCAATGCTTGCGAACGAACTGAACGGTGCGGGCAAATTCGCGGCGCAAGACCCGCTCCGCGCCAAGATAGTTCGCATAGCCGTCGGCACGGCCGCCGGAGAAATAATCGTCGGTATAATACATTGCGGGATCGAAACCACGCGCCTCGGTGCGGCCGATCCCGCATTCCATGCAGCGCAGAATCTCGCAGCCGTTCTTGTGATAAAGATACTCATGGCTGGCGATCGACCCGCAGGCGGGGCAGGGGAATACGCGAGGCCGGCTCGATTGCAGCATTGTGCTCACATCACGAACACGCCTTTGCCCGTCGTGTGCGTGGCAAACAGCCGATAGGCTTCGGCGGCCTGGCCCAGTTTCCAGCGGTGGGTGAACAGGCTGTCGACGTCGATCTTGCGCTCGACTACGAAGCGCGCGCATTCGGCCTGGCCGACCGTGGAAAACGTCCAGGAACCGATCAGGGTGAGCTGGCGGCGAAGCAGGTCGTTGCTCACGTCCAGCGTAACGCTGTCGCGCTCGCCGACGAAGCAGCAGGTGCCCCAGGTCGTGGTCGCGCGCGCCGCACTCGCCCGCGCGCTGGGCGCCCCGGAGGTGTCGAGGGTGAGATCGGCGCCGCGGCCGTGCGTGAGCTCCTTGATCGCCGCAACCGCATCGTCCGCCTGCGGGTTCACCACCTCCGCGGCACCGAACTCCTTGGCGCGCTGGAGGCGCTCTTCGCCGACGTCGAGCGCGATTACCCGCGCGCCCATCGCGACTGCGAGCTGGGTTGCCGAGAGCCCCACCGGCCCTTGGCCGAAGATCGCGATGGTGTCGCGTCCCGAGAGATTCATCCGCCGCAGCGCCCCGTAGGCCGTGCCGGTGCCGCAGGAGATCGCTGCGCCGGTCTCGTAGGAGACCTCATCGGGTAGCGGCACCAGGGCCGATGCCGGCACTTTGAGATAATCGGCGTGCCCGCCGTGGCCGCTGATGCCGTAGGCGACGAAACCCTCCTCGCACAATTGCGACCAGCCGGTCCGGCAATGCCCGCATACGCCGCAGCCCTTGTAGTGATGGCACATCATGCGTTGGTCGATGCGCGCCTCGCGCTCGCCGACCCCGGGCCCTACCGCAACGACCACGCCGCACGGCTCGTGCCCGGCGATGACCGGTCCCTCGGCGGCGCGGCCGATTGAAAATCTTCGACCCTTCGGCGCCCGGTAGGCATGAAGATCGCTGCCGCACATGCCGGACGCCTTCATGGCGAGCACGACCTCGCCGGGACCGGGTCTCGGATCCGGAAAGTCCTCGAGCGCAAGCTCGCAATCGCCCAGGAACACCACGCCTTTCATTGCCAGGCACCAGGTATCAGAATTCGGATGGCAGGGGCACGGAATCGGGACCATGCCGGCGTCGATCGCTGAATCGGCTCAGTCGCCGCATCGGCGAACCATGCGGGTTCACCAACCGGGATCGGCGTCCTATACCGCAGGCGGAATCACGGGAGAAGGGCGGGTAGGGCAGCGTATTGCGCTCGACGAAGCAAGACCGGATAGGGAGCGGGGCCCGTGACCTCCACGGACGCAGCCACAATGTGCACCGGGAAGCTCCCGAAGCAGTCTGGGAGTTCGTGGAGAGGATCGCGCGAGCCCCGGGATGGACGGTCACTCATGCTCAATCACCCGGACAGGATAGTGCAAGAAGCCGCGGAAGCGGGCGCGGCCGCCGCGCACGAAGGCCCCGTCGCGCTCGATCGTCTCGAACCTCCCCAGCATCTTGCCGATCGCCACCTTCGCCTCCATGCGGGCGAGCGACATGCCGGCGCAAGCATGGATGCCGGTCGCGAAGGCGAGATGCCGGTTGGGCTGGCGGCGGATGTCGAGATGATCGGGCGCGGGGAACTGCGCCGGGTCGCGATTGGCGGCGCCAATGCCGATGTGAACATAGCTGCCGGCCGTAATCTCCACCCCGGCCAGGCTGGTATCGCGCGCCGCCCGCCGGTTACCGAGCTGGTTCGAGCTCTCCATGCGCAAAAATTCCTCGACCGCGGTGTCGATGCAATCTGGATTATTGCGCAAGTCGCGCATCGCATCGGGATTGCGGATGAGCAGATCGATGCTGTTGCCGATGAGGTTCGTCGTGGTCTCGTGGCCGGCGTTGAGCAGAAAGATGCAATTGTGCAAAAGCTCGAGCTCGCTCAGCCTCTCTTGCGATGCCTTCGGCGCGGCGAAATCGCTCGCCGCGATCAGAGTCGAGAGAATCTCGCCCTCGTGGCCGTGCTCCTCGTGCAAGCGGCGCTCGATCAGGTCGACCAGATACGCCTTGAACTCTGCGACCGCCGCAACGCCGCGCTCGAATTGTTTTCTGCCCAGCACCGGTTCGAGCGCGCCCAGGATCGCCAGCGACCAGCGCCGCAACGGTCCACGCTCGTCCGAGGGCACGCCCAGCATGTCGCCGATCAGCTGCACCGGAATCGCGGCGGCGAAATCGTCGATGAGATCGAAGCTCCTGAGCTCGGCCGCCCGTTCGAGCAGGCGATCGACCAGCGCCTCGACGCGCGGCTGCAAGGTTTTCAAGGCGCGCGGCGTGAATGCGGGAGCGAGCAGCTTGCGAACCCTTGTGTGATAGGGCGGATCGTTGAAGACGAGGCTCGTGGTGTGGTGCTCGTAGAGCAGGCTGTCGGCGAAATTCGGCCGGAAATCGATCCTCTTGTCCGAGCTCCAGGACGCCGGATCGCGATAGACTTCGGCGCAATCCTCGTAACGTGAGAGAAAATACGAGCCATCGGGCATGCGGTGAACCGGGTCGTGCTCGCGCAGCGCGCGATAGACCGGATAGGGATCTTCCAGGAAGTCGGGATCGAGCTTTCTCAAATCGAACGCGAGCGCGGCCGCACGGGCCGAGGCGGAGCCTTCTGCAGAGATCGTATCGGTCATGATCGTGGCCGCGACAGCCTACGAAGCCCATCTCGCAGCCCGTGGCGAAATCCAGGGGCCCCGCATTGTGCTCCGCTCCATGCGGGCTGGGATATAGCGAACCGTCATTTCTTGTTCAGCGGGCACGCCGGGTCGGGCGGCGGGAACGCCTGCTCGGCGGGAATGGTGGCGCGAACCTGATAGTAATCCCAGGCCTGCCTCGATTCTTCCGGCTTCTTGACCTGCATCAGGTAAAGATCGTGCACCATCAGGCCGTCCTCGCGCAGCCTGCCGTGCCGGGAAAAGAAATCTTCCACCGGGGTTGCCCGCATCTGCGCAGCAACCTTGAGTGGTTCGTCGGTTCCCGTCGCCTGGATAGCCTTGAGATAATGCAGGACCGAGGAATACACGCCGGCCTGCCACATCGTCGGCATCTTGTTGAGCTTGGCGAAGAAACGCCTCGACCATGCGCGGGTCTCATCGTCCATGTCCCAATAGAACGAGCTCGTGAGCAACAGTCCCTGCGCCGCTTTGAGTCCCAGCGCGTGCACGTCGGTGATGAGGATGAGCAAGCCCGCCATCTGCTGGCCGCCGGCGAAGACGCCGAACTCGCCGCCGAGCTTGATGGCATTGATGTTGTCGGGTGGCCCGCTGGCGAGCCCGATGATCTTTGCTCGCGAGGCTTGCGCCTGAACGATGAAGGAGGAAAGATCTTGCGAGGCGAACGGGTGGCGCACCGAGCCCAGCACCTTGCCGCCGTTCTCCAGCACTACCCTCGAAGCGTCGCGCTCGAGCGAATGCCCGAACGCGTAGTCTGAGGTCACGAAGAACCAGCTATCGCCGCCACGCCTGACCACCTCGCGTGCCGTCCCGGTTGCGAGCGCATAGGTGTCGAACACCCATTGCATGCCGTAAGGCGAGCAGAACTTGCCGGTGAAATCCGCGGTGCCGGTCGAATGGGTGATGAACGATTTCTGCTTCTTGCGCGCGACTTCCTGCACCGCAAGGCCGACCGCCGAGACCGGAACGTCGAGGATCAGGTCTACCTTGTCGATATCGTACCAGCGCGTCGCGATCTCCGAGCCGATGTCGGGCTTGAGCTGGTGATTGGCGGAGATCACTTCGACCGGAACGCCCGCAACCTTGCCGCCGAAATCCTCGACCGCCATCTGGGCAGCCAATACCGAGCCCTTTCCGGTAGCGTCGGACGCCGGCCCGGAAAGATCGGTCAGCACGCCGATTTTCACCACATGATCGGAAATCTGCGCCCTGGCGAGATTCGGCAACGATGCGATCGCTGCGATCGCGACGACGGCAAGAGTTAATTTCCACGTTTGCGACATTATCTCGATTATCTCGCCTCGGCTCATTTGCGGCCAGCCGCAGAGGGCTCGCCGCGATTTCCTTCGCCTGCGCGACCGAATGTGGAAGGCTTCTGCTTTACGGCATCGCAAAGCTACCAATGTGACCGCGAAAGGGAAACCATTTCGGAGCCGGGGAGTTCGACCGCGCCGGCGGCCCAGGACGAGAATTGCACTTGGCTGCAATTCTTTCGTACTACAGGAATGCAGGCGCGAATACGCTTCGAAATTTGCAATCTCAACACGGATCGAAATCGATGGTCACGGTGCAAGCGAACGTGCTCCAGGAATTCATCGGCGAGATTTTCATCAAATCCGGCTGCCCGGTCGAGGAGGGGCGCCGCATCGCCAAATATCTGGTCGCCGCCAATCTTACCGGGCACGACAGCCACGGCGTGGTGCGGGTCCCGCGGTACGTGCAGATGAAATCCGAAGGGCGCGTGATTGCTGACCGGAAGATCGCGATTCTCATCGATACGCCGGTCCTGGCAGTGGTCGACGGCCGCTATGGATTCGGCCAGACGGTGGCACCGCAGGCGGTCGAGCTCGGCATCGACAAATGCCGGCCGCACGGACTTTCCGCAATTGTGCTGCGTAATGCCGGCCACATCGGACGCGTTGGCGATTGGGCGGCCCTGGCGGCGGAGGTGGGGCTCATCTCGATTCATTTCGTCAATGCGGCCGGAAGCGTGCTGGTCGCGCCGTTCGGCGGCGTCGAGCGCCGGTTCTCGACCGCGCCGTTCTGTGTCGGCATTCCGCGCGTCGATGCCGAGCCTGTCATTCTCGATTTCGCGACTTCCGTCGTCGCCGAAGGCAAGGTGCTGGTTGCAAGCCGGGGCGGCAAAAACCTGCCGGCCGACGCGCTGGTCGGTCCCGATGGTTCCGTGAGCGGCGATCCGCATCTGCTGTATGGCGATTACGAGCCGGGCGGGGGTCCGCGCGACTACAGCAAGGGCAAAGGCGCGATCCGCGCCTTCGGCGAACACAAGGGATCTGGGCTGGCGTTGATCTGCGAGCTGCTCGGCGGCGCGCTCAGCGGCACCGGTGCAACGCAGGAGGGGCGGCCATTCGCGAACGGCATGCTGTCGTTCTACATCGATCCCGAGCGCGTGGATCCGGAAGCAGCGTTTGCCGGCGAGGTCGCGCGCTACATCGCCGCGGTGAAGAGCTCGCGCCCCGTGCCACGCGGCGGCGAAGTGCTCACGCCTGGCGAGCCCGAGCAGCGCATGCGGGCGGAGCGGCTTGCGAGCGGTGTGCCGCTGACCGATGATATCTGGGCCTCGATCGTGGCCACGGCGCGTCAGGTCGGCATCGAGGAGCGCCGCATCCAATCGATGGCGCAATCGGATTAGCTGCGTTCGAACGGCGCGGGCGCGATGCGCAAGCCGGCTTCTCGCATCGGACCGCACGGCTTCATCCAGAAAATCGGGAGGATTCCATGCTGAAAATTTGGGGGCGCAATACCTCGTCGAACGTGCAGAAGGTCATGTGGGCGGTCGGCGAGCTCGGGCTCAAGCACGAGCGCGTCGACATCGGCGGAAAATTCGGCGGCAACAAGGAGCCGCACTATCTTGCCATGAATCCCAACGGGCTGGTGCCCACGTTGCAGGACGGCGATCTTACGGTCTGGGAATCCAATACCATCGTCCGCTATCTTGCCGCGCGCTATGGTGTCAGCAAGCTCGAGCCCGCCGACTGGAAGTCGCGCGCGCTCGCCAGCCAGTGGATGGACTGGCAGCTCACCGTGCTCGGCCTCGCCATTTCCGGCGCGTTCTGGGGCCTGATTCGCACGCCGCCGGAGCAGCGCGACCAGGCGGCGATCGCCGCCTCGCAGACGAAGACCACCGATGCAATGCAGATTCTCGACACCACGCTCGCGAAGCAGCCCTTCGTCGCCGGCGCGGCATTCTCGATGGGCGATATTCCGGTTGGCATCATGGCCTATCGGTTCCGGCAGCTGGTGCCGCAGCGGCCGAAGCTCGAACATTTCGAGCGCTGGTATGCGGTGATCGCGGAGCGTCCGGCATTCAAGGATCACGTCTCGTCGATTCCTTTGCAGTGAGCCGTCATCCGGGGCGCGCCCCCGGAAGCGGTCCGGGCAAGGCTCCAGCGCGAACCCCGGAAACCGAGCACATCGATCCGCAAAATATGGCACGGCCGGCGGTTGTGGTGCCGGGTTTCCGCGCTTCGCTCGGGCCACTGGACGACGAAGCATTGAAACAAGAGTGAGCGCATGACCATCGGGTTTCCGGATGGCATGCCTTGCGCTCCAGCCGAGCATGGGCTTCAAACGGGCCCGTCACGAAGGAAGGAATCCATGGCTTTGCTTTTCACCCCGATCGAGATCGGGCCGCTCATTGTGCCGAACCGCATTGCGATCTCGCCGATGTGCCAATATTCCGCGGTCGACGGGCTGCCGACGGAATGGCATCTGCAGAATGCCATGACGCTCGCGATGTCGGGCGCGGGCGTGGTGATGCTGGAGGCGACCGCGGTCGAGCCGAGAGGCCGCATCACTCACGGCTGTCTCGGGCTATGGTCCGATGCGCATCAGGCAGCGGTCGCCCGCATCCTGGCGGCGATGCGCACGGTCGCTCCCAAAGGCACGTTGCTTGGCATTCAGCTCGCACACGCCGGCCGCAAGGGCTCGGCGCGCAGGCCGTGGGAAGGCGGCAAGCCGCTCGGGCCGGGCGAGGATCCCTGGCTGACCGTCGCGCCTTCGAAGCTTCCGTTCGATGCCGAGTGGCCCGTTCCCGAGGAATTATCGGCCGAGGAGATACGGAGGCTTGTCGACGAATTCGCCGCGGCGGCGCGCCGCGCCATGGCCGCGGGTTTCGACATTGTCGAGCTGCACATGGCGCACGGCTATCTGCTGCATCAATTCCTGTCGCCGCTGAGCAACCGGCGCGTCGATGCCTATGGAACGCAGCGCTTGAAATTTGCGGCCGAGGTCGCGCGCGCGGTCCGCGAGATGGTTCCGGCCTCGCGCGTGATCGGCGCGAGAATCACCGGCACCGATTGGGTCGAAGGCGGGTGGGACGTCGCCGATGCCGCAGCGCTCGCCCGCGATCTCGAAGCGCTGGGCTTCGGCTACGTTTGTGTGAGCAGTGGCGGCCTTTTGGGCACGGCAAAGATACCGATCGGTCCGGGCTATCAAGTGCCGCTTGCGCAAGCCATCAAGAAAGCCTGCGGCCTGAAGGTGCGCACGGTGGGCATGATTGCCGACCCTGCACAGGCCGAGGAGGTGATCGCCGGCAATCATGCCGACATGATCGCGATTGCGCGCGCCGCGATCGACGATCCGCGCTGGCCCTGGCATGCGGCCGCGCGACTCGGCGCCGAGATCGCGAGGCCCAATCCCTATGCGCGCGCCGCACCTGCGGTCTGGCCGGCCTACCAACTCGCGCATGCGATGTAGCACGGCGAGCGATATGCAAGAGGAACGGCCACGAATGCGAACCATAGCGACGGGCGCCAAAACGGACCTCAAGCAACCTTGGGCGGTGGATGTCCACCGCGTGCTGAAATCCGCGGGCGTGACCCACGTCAGCCACGTTCCGGACGCTGGACATGCATCGCTGATCGAGCTCTTCGCGGTCGATCCGGACGTGGTCTCGAATGTCCTGACCAGCGAGGAGGAGGGCGTCGCGATCGCGGCGGGCGCCTGGCTCGGCGGAAAACGCAGCGTGCTGCTGCTGCAATCGAGCGGGGTCGGCAATTGCATCAATATGCTCTCGCTGATGACGATCGCGCGATTTCCGCTGCTGATGCTGGTGACGATGCGCGGCGAATGGGCCGAGTTCAATCCCTGGCAGGTGCCGATGGGCCGCGCCGCTGAGCCGGCGTTGAACGCGATCGGGGTGCGCACAGAGCGCGTGGAGACGGCCGAGGACCTCGTCGAGACCGCCGGCTCGGCGGCGGCGCTCGCCTATGAGGCGGAGCAGCAGATCGCGGTGCTGATTTCCCAGCGCATGCTGGGCAGGAAAATCTGGTGAGGGGCGGCATGGCTCTCGATCGGCGCGCGGCAGTGGCAGCGCTGTTGAAAGATCGCGGCGAGCTTTTGGTCGTCTCCGGGCTCGGATCCCCGACCTACGACGTTCACGCGGCGGGCGACAGCGACGCCAATTATTATCTCTGGGGCGCCATGGGCAGCGCGGCCCTGATCGGCCTCGGGCTCGCCCAGGCCCGGCCGGATCGAAATATTCTGGCGATCACCGGGGACGGCGAGCAGCTGATGGGCTTGGGCGGGCTTGCGACGATCGCCGTGGCGCGCCCGAAGAATCTGTCGATCGTGGTGATCGACAATGGGCATTTTGGCGAAACCGGGATGCAGAGGAGCCACACCGGCTGTGGGCTCGATCTCGCCGCGGTGGCTTCGGCCTGCGGCTTCACGGACATCGGCGTGGCGGCCGACATGGCCGCGGTCAGGAACCTGCGAGAGAAGCTGCATCGCCCGGCCGAGGGACCGCGCCTGTTCGTGATGAAGGTAAAGGCGGAAAATCCGCCGCGCTCGCTGCCGCCGCGCGATGCCGTGTTCCTGAAGAACCGCTTCCGCGCCCATCTCGGCCTGCCGGTCACGTGAGGAACATCCAGCCTCATCGGGCCATGGGCACGATGGGGCGTTCCCTGGGACCGAGCGCGAGTATATATTGGGTGCAGGAAACGCCGATGGCGGCTCGAGAGAATTGCCGCCGATGCAAGGAGAGCGAACGATGGAACTGTCGTCGCGCCAGTTGAAGGAATTCGACGAGCAAGGCTATCTGTTTCTGCCGGACTGTTTTTCCGACGAGGAAATGGCGGTCCTGCGTGCCGAAGCCGAGAAAATCTACAAGACCGAGCGCAAGGAGGTGTGGCGCGAGAGTTCCGGCGCGCCGCGCACCGCGTTCGCCGCCCACACCTACAACGAGGCTTTCCGCATTCTGGGCGCGCATCCGCGCCTGGTGAAGCCGGTCGAGCAGCTGTTCGGCGAACAGCTCTACATGCACCAGTTCAAGATCAACGCCAAGGCGGCGTTCGAGGGCGAGGTGTGGCAATGGCACCAGGACTACGGCACCTGGGCGCGTGATGACGGCATGCCGCAGGCTCGCGCCATGAACATCGCGGTGTTCCTCGACGAGGTCATGGCTATCAACGGCCCGCTGATGTTCATCTCCAAGAGCCACAAGCACGGCACGCTGCAGGCCGGGCACGACAAGCAGACGACTTCCTACCCGCTATGGACGCTCGACAAGGAGACGGTGACGCGGCTCGCGCAGGAGGGCGGCATCGTCGCGCCGACCGGCAATCCCGGCTCGGTGCTGATGTTCCACGGCAACCTGGTGCACGCCTCGCCGCCGAACATCACGCCCTATCCGCGCAAGATCGTGTATCTGACGCTGTGCGCGGTCTCCAACCACATCACCAAGTTCACCCGCCCGGAATGGATCGCGCATCGGGATTTCACGCCGATCGAGCCGGTCGAGGACGACGCGCTGCTGCGCTACGCGCGCGCGTACCGGGTGGCGGCGGAGTAGGAAAACGCGCGGCATCGGCATCATTCCGGAAGACCGGCTTCAAATCGTCCGCCCGCCGTCGACCTCCAGCACCACGCCGGTGATGAGACTGGCCTCGTCGGAGGCGAGATAGAGGCAGGCGTGGGCGACGTCGTCGGGCCGCGACAGCCTTCCCAACGGAATCGTGGCAATGAATTTCGCCCGCATCTCCGGCGTGTCCTCCCCGCCCATGAAGGCCGCGAGCAGCCCCGTCTCGCCGGCCACCGGTGCCACGCAGTTGACGCGAATCTTATCGGGCGCGAGCTCGACCGCCATCGAGCGCGACATCAAGTTTACGGCGCCCTTGGTGGCATTGTACCAAGTAAGCCCCGGCCGCGGACGGATGCCGGCGGTCGAGCCGATGTTGATGATGGTGCCGCCGCCCTGCCGACGCATCACCGGGATGGCGGCGTGCGCCATGTGGAAGATCGATTTGACGTTGACGGCAAACACGCGATCGAATTCGGCTTCGGAGACGTCGAGCATCGGCTGGTTGCGATGCGTCCAGCCGGCGTTGTTGACCACGATATCGAGCCGCTGATACGCCGTGACCGTGTTCTCGACCGCCGCAGCGACGTCGCGCGCGGCCGTAACGTCGCCCGCAATCGCCATCGCATTCGGCCCGATCGAGGATGCAACCTCCTTGGCGCCCGGACCGTTGAGATCGAGGATCGCGACCTTGGCGCCCTCGCGCGCAAAGGTGCGCGCGATCCCGGTCCCGAAACCGGAGGCGCCCCCGGTCACCAGCGCGACTTTCCCCGCAAGACGCATGGCACGATCCTTTCTGATGCAGAGCTCAGCCCGCCAGCTTGATACCGATGCGGCGATGTCGCAAGCTGCGCCGCTGTTTCGCGCGGGAGCCGCTCTTCGCCTCCCCGGAGGGGAGGCCGGCGCGCGTCGCAAGACGCGAGCCGGGTGGGGCGAAAGGGAGTCACCCCACCCCGCCGCCTTCGGCGGCGACCCTCCCTTTAGGGGAGGGAAAGCACGCGAGCCGCCCTGCAGAGATCAACAGGACGTGGAGGCGACATGAAATTCGCGGTCGGCCAGCCGTTGCGGCGGTTCGAAGATCTTCGGCTCATCACCGGCAGGGGCCGCTATACCGACGATATCGTTTTGCCGGGCATGGTGCATGCCCATGTGCTTCGCTCTCCGGCGGCGCACGCGCGCATCGCACGGATAGACGCAACACGAGCCCGCGGCATGCCGGGCGTGCTGCTCCTGCTCACCGGCGAGGATGTGACGGCCGACGGTCTTGGCGACGTGCCCTGCGTCTCGCCGCTGACGAACCGTGACGGCACCCCGCGCCACGACACGCCGCGGCCGGTGCTCGCGATCGGCAAGGTTCGCCATGCGGGACAGCCGGTGGCGCTCGTGGTGGCCGAGAAGCTGCATCAGGCCCGCGACGCCGCCGAGGCGATCGAGGTCGAATATGAGGCGCTGCCGGCCGTGGTCGACGCGCGGGCGGCGATCGAGCCCGGCGCGCCGCAGCTGTTCGACCACATCCCCCGGAACATCGTGTTCGACTGGGACAACGACCGCTGCGATTTCGCGGCGACCGAAGCCGCCTTTGCCGGCGCTGCGCGCGTCACCACGATCGAAGTCGTCAACAACCGCGTGGTGGCGAACTCGATGGAGCCGCGCAACGCCATCGGCGACTACGACCCCGAGACCGATCGCGCGACCCTCTACACCGGCTCGCAGGGCGCGTCCTTCGTCCGCGACACGCTCGCCGACGCCGTCCTGAAGGTGCCACAAGCTAAATTGCGCACCATTACGCCCCACGTCGGCGGCGGCTTCGGCATGAAGGCCTTCGTCTATCCCGAGCATGCGCTCGTAGTCTGGGCTGCGCGCAAGCTCAAGCGTCCGGTGAAATGGCAGCCGGACCGCTCGGAGGGTTTCATCAGCGACAACCAGGGGCGCGATCATTTCTCGCGCGCCGAGCTCGCCATGGATCGGCGCGGGCATTTTCTCGGCCTGCGGGTCTCGGTCATCGCCAATCTCGGCGCGTATCTCTCGCCGCTTGGCGCGTTCATTCCGACGCGCTCGACCGATCTGGTTGCCGGCCTCTACAAGACGGCGGCGATCGCCGTGAACGTGAAGGGCGTATGCACCAACACGGTGCCGGTGTGCGCCTATCGCGGCGCCGGACGTCCGGAGGCGTCCTACCTCGTGGAGCGGCTGGTCGATGCCGCCGCGCGCGATCTCGGCCTCGCGCCCGACGAGATCCGGCGGCGCAATTTCATCCCGCCATCGGCGATGCCCTACACTTCGGCTACGCAGATCACGTTCGATTCCGGCGAGTTCGAACAGGTCATGGATCTGTGCATGGAAAAGGCCGACTGGACGGGCTTCAAGGCGAGGCGCGCCGAAGCCAGGAAACGCGGGAAACTGCGCGGCATCGGCATGGCGACCTATACCGAGCGCTGCGGCGGCGGCTTTCCGGAGACGGCCTCGATCGAGTTCAAGGACCACCGCATCGAGCTCGTCATGGGCAACGTCGAATATGGCACAGGCCTTATCACGTCGTACAAGCAGCTCGTTGCCGACCGTCTGGGCGTCCACCCCGACAAGATCGATGTGATCATGGGCGATACCGACCGCACGCCGCGCGGGCTCACCGGCGGCTCGCGCGCGCTTCCCGTCGCCGGCACCGCACTCCACGAGGCCTCGAAACAGGTGATCGAGAAGGGCCGGCAGCTGGCCGGGAATCTGCTGGAGGCTTCGCCTGCCGACATTGAGTTTGGCGAAGGCGAGTTCCGCATCGTCGGCACCGACCGGCGCGTCGACCTGTTCACGGTCGCGGCTGCGGCGCGCGACAAATCGAAGCTGCCGCCCGGCGTGGAGCCGGGGCTCGACGCCACTCACACCAGGACCCCGACAGCCGAGACTTTCCCCAACGGCTGCCACATCGCCGAGGTGGAGATCGATCCGGATACCGGCGAAGTGAAGATCGAGCGCTACACCGTGGTCGACGATTTCGGCGCGGTGATCAACCCGATGATGCTCGAAGGCCAGGTTCACGGCGGGGTGGTGCAGGGGATCGGCCAGGCGTTGCTGGAGCACACGGTCTATGACGAGGACAGCGGGCAATTGCTGTCGGGCTCGTTCCAGGATTACGCGATGCCGCGCGCCGACAATCTGCCGTTCTTCTCGTTCTCGACCCGCAACGTGCCGTGTGCGGCCAACCCGCTCGGCATCAAGGGCGCAGGCGAAGCCGGCGCGGTCGGCGCGCCGCCGGCGGTGATCAATGCTGTGGTGGACGCGTTGAACGCCAAAGGAAACGCGCGCAGCATCGATATGCCGGCGATCCCGCGCCGGGTATGGGAGGCGCTGCACGGGAACGGAGGCGCATAACGCGCTTGCGTGAGGCTGTCTCGGGGGCACAGAATCGCGCCTGTGCGGCATCGCGGCGACTTGCCGCGGTATCGGAATTCGGGGAGCTCCATGGTAACCTGCAATCGACGCCAGGTTGTCCGCGGCTTGGTCAGCATCGGCTTCGGCACGAGCTTCTTCGGATCTTTGAGCATGGCGCGCGCGGCGGAGAAAATCGCGATCGACGAGGCGAGCGTGCTGATCGTCGTCGATGTGCAGAACTGCTTCCTTCCGGGCGGTAGCCTCGCCGTGAAAGAAGGCGATCAGGTGATTCCGGTCATCAATCGCATGGCCAAGGATTTTACCAACGTGGTGATGACCCAGGATTGGCACACGCCCGGCCACATTTCCTTCGCCTCGACCCACCCGGGCAAGAAGCCATTCGAGGTCATCAAGCTGGGCTATGGCGACCAGATCCTGTGGCCCGACCATTGCGTGCAAGGGACGTCCGGCGCGGACATTTCGAAGGACATTTCCATTCCCCACGGCGAGCTCGTCATCCGCAAGGGCTATCACAAGGACATGGACAGCTATTCCGGGTTCTTCGAGGCCGACCACAAGACCCCGACCGGACTCGGCGGCTATCTCACTCAGCGCGGCATCAAAAAAGTGTTCGTGGCCGGCCTTGCCACCGACTTCTGCGTCGCCTGGACGGCGATCGACGCGCGCAACAGCGGCTTTGAGACCTATGTGGTCGAGGACGCCTGCCGCGGCATCGACACCCAGGGCTCGCTGGAGAAGGCCTGGACCGACATGCTGCAGGCCGGGGTGAGGCGCATCATCTCGGCGGACCTTGCCGCCTGAGCGTTCTACGGTCTTCGTTACATAAGTTTCCCGGGCTTTGCGCCGAGCGGGGAAGCCGTTAGCATCCCTGCAAACTTGAAGGAGCCGGGGCCAGTGAAGCCCGCGCCGTTCGTCTATCACGCGCCGAAAACCCTGGAGCAAGCGGTCGCGATCCTTGCCGAAGTCGCGCCGGAGGACGGCCGCGTTCTCGCAGGCGGCCAAAGTCTGGTGCCGACCATGGCGTTTCGTCTGGCCCGCCCGGCGCATCTCGTCGACATCAACCTGGTGGCCGGGCTCGACCGGCTCGCAGTCGAGAACGACACGCTCTTGATCGGCGCGTGCGTGCGTCACGCGGCGTTTCATCGGCCGGTCACGGCCGGGCCGCTCGGCGATCTGCTCGCCTACGTCGTGCGGCACATCGCGCATTATCCGATTCGGACCCGCGGCACGTTTTGCGGCAGCCTCGCCCATGCCGATCCCGCCTCCGAGTGGTGCCTGGTTGCGGCGACGCTCGGCGGTGAGATCGCCGCCCGGAGTGCGCGTGGCACGCGAAGGATCGCGGCGATCGATTTTTTCCAAGGCCTGATGGCAACCACGCTCGAGGAGGACGAGCTGTTGGAGCAGGCGCGGCTGCCGGTCCTCGCGCCCGAGCTGCGCTGGGGATTCTACGAGTTCAGCCGGCGCGCCGGCGATTACGCCCTTGCCATGGCGCTCGCCACGTTTCGGCTGGAGGACGGCCTCATCGTCGGCCCGCGCCTCGGGCTCGGCGGCGTCGAGGCGTCGCCGCGGCGCATTCCGGAAGCCGAAGCCGTGCTCGCCGGAAAACCGCCGGAGATCGGCATCTTTCGCGAGGCGGCGGAGGCTGCCGCCGAAGCGATCGATCCGCTCGAGGATATCCAGGCGGGCGCCGAGTACCGGCGCGACCTCGTCCGCGCGGTTGCGCGTCGCGCCCTGGAGCGCGCCGCGGCATGAACCGCATGGAGCGGCGCGAGACCTGGGTCGGCCGCTCAATCCGCCGGGTCGAGGATCCCGCGCTCGTGACAGGCCGAGGCCGTTTCACGGCAGATCTGACCGCGGCGCATTGGGTGCGGTTCGTGCGCTCCCCGGTCGCTGCCGGAACGATCGAGCGCATCACGGCGCCGCAGGGCGCGAGCCTGATCACGGCCGCGGATCTCGCCGCAGTGAAACCGATCCGGCCGATGCTCCACAAGTTCGGCTATGTGCCGGTCGAGCAGCCGATCCTGGCATCCGAGGTCGTTCGCTTCGTCGGCGAGCCGATCGGGGCGGTAATCGCCGCGAGCGAGGAGGAGGCGGAGGATCTGGCGGATTGCGTCGAAGTCGCGATCGCCGAGAGCGCGGCTTTGGTCCGCATCGATGACGCGCTTGCCGCAGGCGCTGTGCTGGTTCACAAAAACGTTCGCGGCAACGTCATTATCGAGGCTCGGCACAGCACGCCGGATTTCCACGCCGCGCGAAAGGCCGCGTACCGCCGGCTCTCGGTCGAGGTCCGCTCGCGGCGACAGAACGCCATGCCGCTCGAAGCGCGCGGTGGCCATGCGACGTACGACGCCGCATCTGGCCGGATTTTCTTCACCTGCTCGACCCAGACGCCGCATCTGATGCGCACGGTGATCGCCGATCTGATCGGCATGCCGGAATCCGAACTGCGCGTTATCGCGCCGGACGTCGGCGGCGGGTTCGGGCAAAAGATGTCGCTGCCGCCCGAGTACGTTGTTCTGGTGTGGCTCGCGCGCAAGCTCAAAAGCTCGGTCGCGTGGCGGGAGGACCGGCGCGAGAATTTGATCGCGTCGTTCCACAGCCGCGACCAACAAATCCGGCTCGAGGGCAGTTTCGATCGAACCGGCAAGTTCGTTGCGCTCGCGGCCGATGTCACTGCCAACGTCGGGGCCTATTCGTGTTTTCCGACGACGTGCGCAGTCGAGCCGCTCATGGGGCTAGTCGAGCTGCCAGGGCCCTACGACATTCGCGCCTATTCGTGCGTCGCGCGCGCCGTGCTCACCCACACCTGTCCGATGGCACCCTATCGCGGTGTAACGCGTCCTGTGATCACGCTCGCGCTGGAGCGGCTGATGGATCGCGCCGCGGCCGAGCTCGATCTCGATCCGCTGGAAATCCGCCGCCGCAACTTGGTCGATCGCTTTCCCTACACGTCGGCAACGGGCTTGGTGCTCGACGAAGCAAGCTACCGAGAGACGATGGAGCTCGCCGCTGCCACGCTCGATGTTGCCGCCTTTCGTGCGCGCCAGTATGAAGGGAGGTCCCAGGGCCGGTTTCTCGGACTGGGCTTTGCCACGTTCTCGGAGCGCACCGGCTACGGCACGCCGGCCTTTGCGGCGCGCGGGATGGAGCTCACGCCCGGCTGGGAGAAAGTCGAGCTGACGATGGATCCGTCGGGCTTCGTCGAGGCGCGCATTGGCGCGAGCCCGCACGGGCAGGGGCTTCGCACCACGCTCGCCCAGATCATCGCCGACGAGCTCGCGATCGAGCCGGCGCAGATTGCCGTCGTTCACGGCGATACCGACCGGACGCCGTACGGCTTCGGCACGTTCGCGAGCCGCTCGCTGGTGATCGCCGGCGGCGCGGCGCTGATTGCTGCCCGCAAGGTTAGGCTCAAGCTGATCAAGCTCGCGAGCCACCTGTTGGAAGCGGCACCGGAAGACGTCGTTCTGGAAGCCGGGAACGCAAAGGTAGCCGGCACCGATCGCCTGCTGCCGATCGCCGCGCTGGCGCGGGCCGCGTACCACCAGGCCCATCGGTTCGACGGCGAGATCGAGCCGGGCATCATGGAGGCCGCGACCTACGATCCGCCGGGCACATTTTCGAATGCCTGCCATGCGGCGATCGTCGAAGTCGATATCGAGACCGGACAGGTCGGAATCGAGAAATTTGTGGTCGCAGAGGACGCCGGCCGGCTGATCAATCCGATGGTGGTCGACGGCCAGATTCATGGTGGTGTCGCACAGGGCATCGGCAACGCGCTGCTGGAGGAGATCATCTACGACGAAACCGGGAATATCCTCACCACGACGCTCGCCGATTACCTGCCGCCCACGGTTCGGGAAATCCCGCCGATCGAGGTTCATCATCGCGAGACCCTGAGCGAAGCGACGATCACCGGCGCCAAGGGGCTCGGCGAGGGCGGCGCGATCGGCGCGCCGGCCGCGATCATCAATGCGATCAATGACGCGCTCGCTCCGTTCAAAATCTCGATCGACGAAATTCCCGCAACGCCGCAGCGCATTCGCGCCGCACTGCGCGCTGCCCAGGCGAACGCATGACGGAAAAGATCGAGATCACGCTGGATATCAATGGGCGCAGGCATGTCGTTCGCGTCGAGCCGCGGCGCACTTTGGTCGACGCCATCCGCGACGATTGCGGCCTGACCGGGACGCACATCGGCTGCGAGCACGGGGTATGCGGCGCCTGCACGGTGCTCATCGGCGGCGAGCCGGTGCGATCGTGCCTGATGTTCGCCGTTCAGGCCGACCGCAAGGAGATCCGCACGGTCGAGGGACTCGCCCAAGGCGATGCGCTGCATCCGCTGCAGCGGGCGTTCATGGAGCACCACGGCCTGCAGTGCGGCTTTTGCACTCCGGGATTTCTGATGCTCGCCGCTGGCGTGCTCGAGCGCGAGCCCGAAATCGGCGATGCGGACCTGATCGAAGTCTTGTCCTCGAACCTGTGTCGCTGCACCGGGTACCAGAATATCGTCAAGGCGGTGCGCGCGGCGGCAGCCGAAATGCGGGCGAAGTGATGGACGGGATCTCGTTCCCCGGACGCGGCGCAATGCGAAGGGATTCGCCGCGGCGCTGCTCCGCGGGAATCCCGGAGCAGTGCGCCGCAGATCCGGGGTCCACAATTGCGGTTCTGGGTCCCGGGTCTGCGGTGCAGCACGACGTACTGCACCGCGCCCGGGAGACGAATCGCGAGTTGCCGTCCCGATGAAACCAACCTTTGTCGGCCGTTCGGTCAAGCGACTCGAGGATTTGCCGCTTGTTACCGGCCGAGGCACGTTCGCAGCGGACGTATCATTTCCGGATCAGCTGCACATGCGGGTGGTACGCTCGGCTTATGCCCACGCCAAGCTTCGATCGATCGGTATCGCTGGCGCGCGTGCGGTCCCCGGCGTGCATGCGGTCTGGACCGCCGCAGACGTGCAACAAATTCCGCCGATTGATTTTCGCCTGACGCGCGTCGAGGGGCTGGAATCGTATCGGCAGAGTGTGCTGGCGGTGGAGCTCGTGCGCTATGTCGGTGAGCCCATCGCCGCGGTATTTGCCGAGGATGCTTATCTCGCCGAGGACGCCGCCGAACTCGTGTCGGTTGAAGCCGAGGAGCTGCCCGTGCGGCTGGGCGCGGACGAGGAGCCGCGCGAGTTCGCGCCGGGCCATTCGACCGAGGCGGCAGTCATCCGCAAGGGTTACGGCGATGTCGATACGGCGTTTCGCACCGCGCATGCGATCGTCGCGCTCGACCTGAAGATCGGCCGCCATTCCGGCGTGCCGATGGAGACCCGCGGCGCCATCGCGCGCTACGATGCGGCACGCGACGTGCTGGAGCTCCATGGCGCCGCCAAGGTGCCGCACTGGAACCGCGACCAGATCGCCCGCATGCTCGGCCGCGCGCCCGCTTCGGTGCAGCTCTATGAGGGCCATGTCGGTGGCGGCTTCGGCGTCCGCGGCGAGCTTTACCCCGAGGACGTGGTGGCGTGCGCGGCGGCGCTGAAATTCCGCCGGCCGGTGAAATGGATCGAGGACCGCCGCGAGCATCTGATCGCGACGAACCATTCGCGCCAGCAACAGCATCGAGTCCGAGCGGCGATCGACGCGGAGGGACGCATCCTGGCGATCGACGACGAGTTCTTCCACGACCAAGGTGCCTATCTGCGCACCCACGCGGTGACGGTTCCAGACCTCGCCGCCGCGATGCTGCCCGGCCCCTATCGCGTTCCCGCATACCGCGCGGTCGGCCGCGTCCGGCTCACCAACAAAACGCCCGGCGGCACCTATCGGGCGCCGGGCCGGTTCGAGAGCACGTTCGCGCGCGAGCGTCTCATCGATGCGATCGCGGCGAAGACCGGATTTGATCGGATCGAAGTGCGCCGCCGCAACCTCATCGCCAAGACCGAGATGCCGTATCGGCGGGTGCTCGGAACGCTCGGCACCGACGTGGTGCTCGATTCCGGCGATTATGCCGGGCTGCTCGAGAAGGCGCTCGCTAGGGTCGGTTGGGAAGCGCTGCAGGACGAACTGCGCAAGCGGCGCGCCGCGGACGAGCGGGTCGGCGCGGGCGTGGCGATGTTCGTCGAAAAAAGCGGGCTCGGGCCGTCCGACACCGTGAGAATCTCCGTCGATGCAGCGGGCGCGGTCGAAGTGGTAACCGGCGTAGCCTCGGTCGGGCAGGGGGTCGAGACGGCGATCGCCCAAATCTGCGCCGATGCGCTCGGCGTCGATTATGCCTGCGTGCGCGTCGTCCACGGACAAACCGAGCGCATCGCGCAGGGCAGCGGAGCGTTTGCGTCGCGCGTGACGGTGATGACCGGTGAGGCCACGCGGATCGCGGCAGCGGCGCTACGCGAGAAAGCGATCACGGCGGCAGCCGAGCTGCTGCAGGCGCCCGCATCTTCTCTAGACATCCGCGACGGCGAAATCGTGCGCGCCGACGCGAAGACCGGGCCCTCGATCAAGCTCGGCGACATCGCCCGCGCGCTCGCATCGCGCCCGCAGGGCGACGGCTACTCGCCATTGACGACGGAGGGCACCTTCCGCAGCGATCACATGACCTATCCGTACGGCATTCACATCGCGGTGGTGCGAGTCGATGGAGAGACCGGCGGGGTGGAGGTCGAGCGCTATTTCGTCGCCTACGATGTCGGCAAGGCGGTCAACCCGATGCTGATCCATGGCCAGCTCGCCGGCGGCGCCGTGCAGGGGCTCGGCGGCGCTCTGTTCGAGGAGTTCGTCTATGACGAGTGCGGCGAGCCGCTCGCGGTCACGTTCGCCGATTATCTCATTCCCACCGCGCACGAAGCTCCGCCGATCGACGTGATGATCACCGAGGATGCGCCGAGCCCGCTCAATTTTCTGGGTCTCAAGGGCGCCGGGGAAGGCGGTGCCAATGCGGTCGGCGCGGCGATCGCCGCCGCGATCGACGACGCGATCGGCATCTCCGGCGCCGTTACCGAGCTTCCCATCACGCCGCAGAGATTGCGCAAGATCCTGCGGGAGCGGCTGCGCTCGTGTCCCCGGTCCAGTGTAGCACGATAGTGGTGCGCTGCCAATCCGGGACCCATGCAGAACCCATTGAAAGAAAATGCATCGACCCCGGATCTGCAATGCAACGCTGCGCGCTGCGCCGCGTCCGGGGAACGCCGACGGTCACATCGTGAGAAACGAGCGCTGGACCTCGGCATTGTCGAGGAGATCCGCCATGCGGCCCTCCCAGCGGATATGGCCCTTTTCCAGCAAATAGACCCGGTCGGAGACGAGCGCGGCGAAATGCAAATTCTGCTCCGACAGCAGCAAGGAAAGCCCCTGGGCCTTGAGCTCGACGATCGTGTTCGCCATCTGCTCCACGACAATCGGCGCCACCCCCTCGGAGGGCTCGTCGAGCAGCACGAGCAGCGGATTGCCCATGAGCGTGCGGGCAACCGTGAGCATCTGCTGCTCGCCGCCGCTCATCTGGCTGCCCAGATGATCGCGCCGCTCGGCGAGATTGGGAAACAGCGCGAACAGCTTTTCCGGCGTCCACGCCGGCGCCGGCGTTCCGTCGGCGAAGCTGCGCGGATCCTGGCGGCCGACGTCGAGGTTCTCGACTACGGTCAGGTCCGAGAAAATCCGGCGGTCCTCCGGGGTGAAGCCGAGCCCGCGCCGAGCGATCCGGTACGCGTCGAGCCGGGATATGTCCCGGCCGTTGAAGCGCACGCCTCCGTCCCGCCGCGCCAGCAGCCCCATAATGGCCTTCATGGTCGTCGATTTGCCGGCGCCGTTGCGGCCCATGAGCGCGACGACTTCGCCGCGCTCCACCTGAAGCGTGAGGTCGTAGAGGATCCGCGCGGCGCCGTACCATGCGCTGAGATTCTCCACCTCGAGCATGACCTCTCGGCTCATCGGGCGGACTGCGGCTTGGGTTCGAACGCCTTGCCGGTGCCGAAATAGACTTCCTGCACGCGCGGATTCTCGCGGATCGCCTTCGCATCGCCGTCGGCGATCAGCCGCCCGCGCGCCATCACGATGATGCGGTCGGCGAAGGCGAATACGACATCCATCGAATGCTCGGTGAACAGCACCGAGATTTTCCGCTCGACCACGAGGCGCTTCACCAGGGCAATCAGCTCATTGCGTTCCCGCGGTGCCATGCCGGCGGTCGGCTCGTCCATGAGCAAGAGCCGCGGCTCGTTGGCGAGCGCAATCGCGAACTCCAGGCGCTTGCTGTCGCCGTAGGCGAGCTCGCGGCTAGCGCGCAAAGCGGCGTCGCGCATGCCGACCTGGTCGAGCAACGCCAGCGCGCGCTCCCGGTGCCGCACCATGGCGGGACGCCAGAAACGGTAAGTCTCGCCGGCATGCGAGATCAGCGCCGTCTGCACGTTCTCGATCGCGGTCATGGAGCCGAACGTCGCCGCGATCTGAAAGGTGCGGCCTACCCCGAGGCGAAAGATCGCGCGCGGCGGCAGGCCGGCGATGTTGCGGCCCGCAAAGACAATCTCGCCGGCGTTGGGCCTGAGCTGCCCATTGATCATATTGAAGCAGGTCGATTTGCCGGCGCCGTTCGGACCGATCAGGGCTAAAAACTCGCCTTCGGCGACCGAAAAGCTGACGTCGTTCACGGCGCGCAAGGCCCCGAAGGATTTCGACAAGGAGAAGATCGAGAGCACGCTCATGGCCGTCTCCGCCAGGCGGCGCCAAGCTTGGCAAGCCCGCCGACAATGCCGGCCGGAAAGACGAGCACGAGCAGCAGAATGATGCCGCCCAGGAGCGCGCGCCAATATTCGGTCTGGCGCATGATGGTGTCTTGGAGCATGGCGAACACCGAAGCACCGACGATCGGGCCGGTGAGCGTCTGGATGCCGCCGAGCAGAACCATGACCAGGCCATTGATCGAGCGGGAGACATCGATCGTCTCCGGCGAGATCGATCCCTTGGCGAAGGCGAACACGCCGCCGGCGATGCCGCAGACCGCGCCCGCAATGGAAAAACCGATCCAGTGCACGCGTTTGACATCAATGCCGATCGCCTCGGCACGCAGCGGCGAATCCCGCCCGGCGCGCATGGCATAGCCGAACGGCGCGAACAGGAATTTTCGCAACAGCAGCACCCCGAGGACCGCCAGGGCCGCGGTCAGCCAAAACAGCGCGGCGCGATTATCGAACGGCGGGGTCGGCCAGATGCCGAGAATGCCGTTCGAGCCGCCAGTGACTTCGCTCCATTGGAACACGATCGACCAGACGATCTGGGCAAACGCCAAGGTCAGCATGGCGAGATAAACGCCCGACAAGCGGACCGCGAACCAGCCGAACAGCGCGGCGCCGAACAGAGCCACGACCGGCGCGGCGATGAGCGCCAGCGGCATGGAGAGCGCGAACCATTTGACCAGCAGCGCGGCAGCATAGGCGCCGAGGCCGAAATAGGCGGCATGGCCGAACGAATGCATGCCGCCGGGGCCCATGATGAAATGCAGGCTCGCGGCGAAGAGCACCGCAATGAGCACGTCGATGCCGAGCACGAGCGCGTAGGGTGAGCTGCGCGCCAGAAACGGCAGCAGGATCAGGCCGAGCACGGCCGCGGCTCCCAGCAGTTTCAAAGCCGGGCCAGCCGGGCGCAATGGATCTTCCGGCTCGGCGAGCGCCCGCACGATGCTCTGCGCGCGTCCGAGCAGGCCGTAGGGCCGCGCGATCAAAACCACGGCCATGACCAGAAACTCGGCCACCAGCGTGAGCTTGGAGACGTTGACCGCAACGCCCGCGATCGTCACCGCGCCGATGCTGATGCACAACGCCTTGACCTCGGCGATCACGACGGCAGCCAAATAGGCCCCAGGAATGGAGCCCATGCCGCCGACAACCACCACCACGAAGGCATCGCTGATGACGGTGAGATCCATCAGCAAATTGGCGGGCTCGCGCGCGACCTGCAGCGCGCCGCCGAGCCCCGAGAGCAGCGAGCCCAATGCGAACACGCTGGTGAACAGCATGGCTTGATTGACGCCGAGAGCGCCCAACATCTCCCGGTCCTGGGTGGCGGCGCGAATGAGCCGGCCGAACCGACTGCGGGTCAGCACGAAATGCAGTGCGATCAGCACGAGCGGGCCGGCCGCGATCAGGAACAGATCGTAGGTCGGCAGATATCGGCCGAGGATTTCCACCGCGCCGCGCAACCCGGGCGCCCGCGGCCCGAGCACGTCCTCCGGACCCCAGATCCACAGCGTGGCGTCATTGATGACCAGCACCAGCGCAAAGGTCGCAAGCAGCTGGAACAGCTCCGGCGCGCGATAGATCCGGCGCAGCAGGACGACTTCGATCAAGGCGCCGATCAGTCCGATCAGGATTGCGGTTGCGAGAATGCCGCCCCAGAACCCGAGCGCGCCGCCAACCGCGCTGGCGAGCGTCGCCGCCACATAGGTGCCGAGCATGAACAGCGATCCATGCGCAATATTGATGATGCGCGTGACGCCGAAGATCAGCGAGAGCCCGGCTGCGACGAAAAACAGACCCGAGGCGGCGGCGAGTCCGTCGAGCGCCTGAAACAGAAGACCGCTGAAGCTCATCGGATGCGCGAGGCAAACGCCTCCTTCCCTCGCTCGCGGGGGAAGGATGGGGAGGGGGCAACTCGTGGTCCGCGGCTAAATTTCCCCTCCTCAAGCAGGTTCGCGAGCATACGTCTCCGCTCGGACGGGAATGCGTCCGGACGCCGTGCGGGCCTCAGTGCGAGGCCGAGCCCGGCCGCAGCTTCTTGACCTCGGCATCCGAGGGCAACACGGCGCCGCCGTCCACGTATTTGAAATCCACCATGATAGGCTTGCCGTCCTTCACCGCAGTCTTGCCGACATAGGCGCCCATCGTGGCCTGATGATCGATCGCGCGATAGGAGAACGGACCGAATGGCCCGTCGACCTCGAGCCCGCTGAACGCCGCAATCAGCTTGTCGGTGTCGCTCGAACCCGCCTTGGCAATGCCGGCGGCGAGCGACTTGATGGTGACGTAGCCGACCACCGAACCGAGCCGCGGATAATCGTTAAACCGCTTCTGATAGGCCGAAAGAAACGCTTTGTGCTCGGGCGTCGTGATCGCGTACCAGGGATAGCCGGTCACGACCCAGTCGAGCGGCGCCTCGTCCTTGAGCGGGTCGAGATATTCCGGCTCGCCCGAGAGCAGGCTGGCGACGAAGCGGTCCTTGAATACGCCGCGCGTGTTGCCTTCACGCACGAACTTGGCGAGGTCTGCGCCGAACAACACGTTGAAGATTCCATCGGGCTTGGCATCGTCGATTGCCTGCACGACAGCGCCGGCGTCGACCTTACCGAGGGGGGGCGCCTGCTCGGTCACGAACTCGACGTCGGGCTGCTTGGATTTCAGCAGCTCCTTGAAGGCCGCCGCCGAGGCTTGTCCGTATTCGAAATTCGGATAGACCAGCGCCCAGCGCTTCTTCTTGGCGCCGACGATATCGGGCATCAGCATCGCGACCTGCATGTAGGTCGAGGAACGCAGGCGGAACGTGTATGGGTTGCCGTTCTGCCAGGTTATCTTGTCGGTCAGCGGCTCGGCGGCGAGAAAAAACACTTTGTTCTTGCCGGCGAATTCGGTGACCGCAAGCCCGACGTTGGACAGGAACGTACCGGCGAGCACGTTGAGGCCTTCACGGGTGACGAGTTCCTCCGCGACGCGGACCGCGTCGCCGGGATTGCCGCCGTCGTCGCGCGAGACGAGCTCCAGTTTTTTGCCGAGCACGCCGCCAGCGGCGTTGATCTCTTCCACTGCAAGATCGAGACCCTTCTTGTAGGGCTCCAAGAATGCCGGCTGGGCCTTGTAGCTGTTGAGCTCGCCGATCCGGATGCTCTGTTGGGCCGAAGCCGGATCGAACGAGCCGGCGAAAAGCGCGCCGGCAAGCGCTGCGAACAGGACGCGATCCATTTTCATGATCTGACTCCGAACTTTGGCTGGAATCGCCCGCGGCGGCTTCGTGTCGAAAGCAGGCTCGCGCCGCAGCTTCATTTGAATGGAAATCATCTTTGCCGGCCAGCGGCTTGTCAAGCGAGCTGCCACTCGAGCATCAGCACATTGATGCTATCGTGTTCACAAATCGCGCCGGTACGCCGACCCCTCTTGCGGAAAAGAAAGGGGGAGCGGGTAAGCTTCACGCCTGAATAGCATGTTGCTAGGGCCTCGCCATGCTCTTATTCTCAGGACGGAGGAAATCGCAGGGTTAGGATTTCAGGCTCGAATCGCTCGTGTTCAGCAAACGCCTCTTGAAGATGAGAGAGCTTTTCCAACGCTTTCAATCTTGACTCTTCGCTATCCCAGCTGATCGCGGTCACCCAATGTTCCCGGATGCTGGATTCATACATCTCCACGCGGACACAGCCGGGTTGACGACGAATCTCCGGGACGATTTCAGCTCGCCATCTCTGTCTGAACTCTTCCAGCTGGTCTGACGGCACAAACCAGCGACGGAGAACCGTTATCATCGGTCGCGCATTCGGTCCATCAGCGGCTTCTGCTGGCCGCCATCGATCTCGATCATGGTGCCGTTGACAAAATGCATCAGCGGCGAGGCCAGCATTGCGACGAGGTTCGCGACCTCTTCGACTTCGGCGATGCGGCCCATCGGGATCGACGCGGGCGCCAGCTTGTCGGCTTCCTCATGGGAGAGCTTCATGTCGCGCGACATCGCGGCGACGAGCCCGGCCCAGCGCTCGGTGCGCACCGGGCCCGGGTTGACCGCGCACAGGCTGATGTTGTGCTTGCCGTATTGGCCGGCGAGGGACATCGTCAGGTTCTGCCCGGCGGCATTGGCGGCGCCCGGTGCGATCTCCCAATAGGAATGCTTCACGCCGTCGTTGCCGATGAGATTGACGACGCGACCACCCCCCTGGCGCACCATAATCGGCAGCACGTAGCGCAGGCAGCGGACGTAGCCCATGAACTTGAGCTGCAGCGCCTGGGCCCAATCCGCCTCGGAAAGATGCTCGATGATCCCGCCAGGCGCCGAGCCCGCGTTGTTGACCATGATGTCGACCCGATGCAGCGCCCGCTGGCCCTGCTCGACGAAATTCCTGGCATCGGCATCCTTGGTCAGATCGGCGGGAATCGCGATGATCCTGCGGCCGGTTTCTTTTGCGATCTCGGCGGCGGCCGCCTCGAGCTTGTCCTTGCGACGCGCGCAGATCGCGACGTCGACCCCCTCGCGCGCCAGCGCGCGAGCGATGCCCTTGCCGATGCCCTCGCTGCCGCCGGTCACGAGCGCGGTCTTGCCGTTGAGCTGAAGGTCCATTGCTTTTCCTCCCGTTCCGGGTCAGGTCATGGTGGCTTTGGCCGCGGCTCCGACCGCCTCGATCGTCATGTCGCCCGAATCGAGAAAGGCGACGATGCGGCAGGGGCAGCTTTCCAGCCCCTCGTAGCGCCAGGGGAAAGCGCCGATCACGCAGCGTTGGCCGAGCACCAACTCGATGTCGCCGCCGAGATTCTCCGCGTGCAGCAAGCCTTCCTGGAACGCCCAATTGTGAAACGGGAACATGTCTGCCGTCACTTTGCGGCCGGAAAGCTTGTGCGAATATTCGAAGCTGCCGAAAAATTCCTGCGGGGATTTGCCGTACTGGCGCGCGAACTGCGCGGCGATGTCGGGCCGCATGTTCCGGATCGAGGTGTTCATCGGATGGTCGCAGGACCCGGTGTCCATGGCGAACCATTTGATTTTCTTGCCCAGCATCCAGTGCATCGTGGCGAGGTTCGGTCCGGGGTGAAAGCAGAAATAGCGCACGAGGTCCTGCTGCTTCTGCCCCTCGTAATAGCGGTGCCAGCCGGTGTGCAGGATCAAGATGTCGCCATCGCGAATCTCGGCGCCGCTGGATTCGATCATCTGAGGGGTGATGACCGACCAATCCGTTACTTTGTCGGAAATGTCGACCACAACGCCGCGGTTCATCAGATAGTCGAGCGGCAGCGAGGCCATGTCGCCGCGGCGCCCATCGGTTGCGTGCATCGCGCCGTCGAAATGCGTGCCGACGTGCAGCGCGGTCTCGATACGCTGTGCGACGATCATCTGGGTCTGCAGATTCTGCGCGTAATAGAGCTTGTTGCCGGCGTAGCCGACCCAGCCGGGCGTGTGGACGTTCATTGCGTGAGAGAGGTCGACGATCTTCATGAAGTCCTCGGGGCGCGGATGCGGCAGGGACGCGGTCGATGTTCGCACCGGGAACGCCCGCGGCTCAGGTAAGCAAGCCGGCGGCGCGCAGCATATGGCGATCCGCCGGCGCGGGGCCACCGACGCTCACCACGGCATTGCCGCGGTCCGCGTAGACCGCGTGCTTGATGCCGATCGGCACGTGGATGACTTGGCCGGTCTCGAAGCGCAGGCGCAAGTCATGATCGAAATCGACCACTGTGCCTCGTCCCTGCAGGATGTAGATCGTGTCCTCGGATTCCGGATGGATGTGGGGCACATTGGCCTCGCCCGGTTCGAGCCGCACGAAATTCATGTTCGCGGTCTTGGCTCCGACCCCGAGCCACACGATCAGCCGCGCGTCGCGAGAGATCAGCGGCACCTGCACGCCCGGGTCGTCGCGATGGAAGATCCGGACGAGGCCGGTCTCGCTTGGTTTGACCGCCGCGTTGGGCCGGGCAGCGCCATCATAAAGGGCGGGATCGGCCGGGCAGGGCCCTCCGATCAGGTCGAGCCCGAGCTCGCTCGCCGCGAAACGATACTCGCCGAACGGCGCGACGTGCACCATCGAGCCCTCGATGAGCGGATGCGCCGTACCGGCTGCGTCGTTCACGGCGCCACGGCCGGCCATGGCGTAGTACACCGCCTCGCCGGAATGCCGCAGGGGCACGCTGGCGCCGCCGGGCGCCAGGGTCACCCGATGCAGCGACCGGCATCTCGCGCCCATGCCGGGCCAGATCACGGCCCAGGCGCGGCCATTCGCGGCGATGATCCCCAGGGGGGTGCGTTGCTCCTCGGCGTCGTGCACCGCTACCCGCGGCTCTTTCGATCCGTCGGTCAATTTTTGGCCCTCCCGGCGTTCGCCCAGGGCCTTTTTGGCATTTCGCCTGGAGACTGACCAGATGGCCGTTGCGACGGCCGATGGGAGCCGCAGGCGGCGGGGTCGGGCTTTGCGGGACAGCGCCGGGGGCAGCATCAGCGCGAAAAGGCGCCCTGAGGCTCGTGTTGTCGGGCGAATCCCGGGCTGGAAGGAAGCAGGGACGCCGGGGCCCCGTAGGACGCTGGCCAGAACCGGCGGCGGCGGGGATTAGCCGGAGCCTAGATGGTCACCGCAAGGGCCAGCACACCGATCATGGCCACAGCGATCAACCACGTCAGCCATTCTACGCCGTCGAAGCCCAACAACCGGCCGTCGCGCCAAATGTGCGCGGACATGACACCACTCCCTGGCCTCCAAACCGCTTCACCAGGGGATACTCTGGGAAGCACAACCCTTGTTTCTGGCGCCCGGAACTCCGAGGCCATCCGCCGCCGGATGTAAGGAATACACCAAGCTTTCCTAACGCTCTGTGAGCTAGGTCACAGGGGCACGAACACAAGGGCCCGCGGATTTCAAGGGTTCGTTACCGGCGGCATCCGGCACTGGGCCCGGGAGATGAGCCGCGGGCTCGGGGCGAATGGCTTATTTCCGACCGGCGTGCTTGCTCTCGAGCGCCAGCACGCGGTCGATCATAGGGCCGGCGAGCCCGAGGTAATTCTTGGGATCGGTGAGCTTTGCCAACTCCGATTTCGACAAATGCCGGGAAATCTCCGGATTTTTCGCAAGCTCTTCCAGCAAAGGCTTCCCGCTCGCCGCCACCCGCCGGCAAACGTCGTAGACGAGGTCGTGGGCGCGCTGTCGGCCGAGATGCGGCCCGAGCCCCATCATGACCGCTTCGGACACGATCAGCCCGTTGGTCATTTCAAGGTTGGCGCGCATGCGCTCCGCGTCGATCTCGATGCCGTCGAGCAGACGGCGCGATTGGGCGAGCGCGCCCGAAGCGAGCAAAAAAATCTCCGGCAGGGCGATCCATTCGATCTCCCACGGCCCGGTCGAGCGCTCGTGGTCGGCCACGGCGGCCTCCAGCAGCGCCGCCGCCTGCTGGCGGACGAGCGCGGTGGTGGCGTGGATGTAGAGACAGGAAACCGGGTTGCGTTTTTGCGGCATGGTGCTGCTCGAGCCGCGGCCTTCGTGAAAGGGCTCGAACACTTCGGCCACTTCGGTCTGCATCAGAAGCTTCACGTCGGTCGCAAGCTTGCCGAGCGTGCCGGTCAAGAGCGCCAAAAAGCAGCCGACCTCACCGATGCGGTCACGGACGGTGTGCCAGGCGATCTCGGGCTGCTCGAGGCCGAGCTCGTCCATCAGCGCGGCCTGGATTTTGAGCCCCTCCGCTCCGAGCGAAGCGAGCGTGCCGGCGGCGCCCGCGAACTCGCCGACGAGGACGCGCGGCCGCAGCTGGGCAAGCCGCTGTCGATGCCGCTGCATCGCCGCTAGCAACGAGGCGGCCTTGAAGCCGAAGGTGATCGGCACCGCCTGCTGGAGATTGCTGCGGCCCGCCATCGGCGTGTCGCGGTACCTGGCCGCGAGATCCGCGAGCAGGCGGGAGATCGCCGCCATGTCGGCCTCGACGAGATCGAGCGCGTCGCGGATCTGCAGCACCGTCGCGGTGTCGGTGATGTCCTGCGTGGTCGCGCCCCAGTGGCACCATTCGCCGAGCCCGTCGGCGCACAGCGCCACGATCTGCTGGACCACGCCGAGCACGGGATAGCCGATCCGCTCGGTCTGCGCCTTGAGCTTGGCGAAATCGATGTTCTCGAGCCGGCATTGCCGCTCGATCTCCTGCGCGGCACGTTCGGGAATCACCCCGAGCCTTGCCTGAACGCGTGCGAGCGCCGCCTCGATCTCGACGTAATAACGCGTCCTCGTCTCGTCCGAGAATACGCGCCGCATGGCTTGCGTGCTGAAGATGTCCTGGAAGATCGCCGAATCGAGCGCGGTTGCGGGCATGAGCAGGCTCCGGAGCAATGGGTGCCGGACTGCATACCACAGGCGGTCCACCCGCAGCGGGATTTCGCTGGTTGTGCCGGCTGCTAGCGCGCCAGCTTCAAGGACTGCAGGAACTGGTCGATCGCGGCGCGGCGATCGTTCGGCTTGAGCGCGAACGCCGTCACCAGGATCGAGCGTCGGCCGGACATGATCACGACGCCCTTGCCGGCGAGCTTGTCGCTTTCGTAAGTGAACTCCAGCTCCGGCAGCTTCTCGCCGGACGCCGTGCCGACCTGGGTGCGGCGGCGCGATGTCACCGGTGCCTTGACTGCGTCGGCGAAATTCACGGCGTTCGCCTGCAGCTCCTGCTCGACATCGAGATCGGCATTGTATTCGACGTGAGAGCTGCCGTACACGGTGTCACCTTGGCGAACCATGTAGCTGAAGATCTTGGCGTCCGGCTTTGTCTCCACGGTCTCCCGCGGCTCGGCGGGAAACAAGATGGAATAGCCGCCCTGCGCCGAGGTGAAAGGAACCTGCGCGCAGGCGTCGGTGGTCAAAAACAGCGCTGCCGCGAACATCGCGAGCGGTGCGAAACGCAAACGTTCCTGCATTCCCGTTCGCACGGTCAGGCACAGCCTGTTGCGCATCAGCGCGTGCTCTTGTCGGATCCGGCAGGCTGCGGATGCGCGACCTTGATCATGCAATCGGCCATGAAGTGCCAGCTCTTGGGGCCGCGGAGCTTCTGTTCCTTGGCTTGCGAACGGCAATCGGCCCATTTGCCTTTTTCGCGCGCCCACTTGGCCTTCACTTCCTCCCATTTCCATTTGGTCATGGTCGAGCCGCTGGTGATCGTCAGCGACTTCTTATCGGGCGCAGTGGCCGGCTCGCTCGACGGCGGCGCCGCCGAAGGTGTCTGCACTGTGGGTGACGCTTGGGTCGGCGCCGAGTCCGCAGGCGGTTGTGCCGGGGTTTGGCCGAAGGCCAGGCTGCAGCCCAAACAAAGGCTCGCAACTGCCGCGCCTAAAGGCAATCCAGTGCCGAACATGGGTGCGCTCTCCTCGATCGAGCCGTTCTTGCTTGCTGCATGCACCGCTGCCGGCGCCGCGGTCGTCACGGATCCAGATTCCAGGTGACGCTCGGGTAGTCTACCTCCGCGGCGTGGAATCCGCGCAGATATTTACCGGTGCAGATCGTGGTCTTGGTGTGCATTCGCTCAACCGGGCCGATGCGATTGATGCACACTTTCGCATCGCTGCCGGCCCATTCGAAGGCGTCGGTTCCAGATTCCGCGGCATAATAATAGAACCAGCCTTTGGGGAAATTGCCGATCGCCTGGCATTCCCCGGCCGGCACCGTCCACCATCCCCGGATCACGAAATTCTTGTCCGCCGGCGAGACGTGGTGCTCGACCGCGACGCTGGCGGTCCGCCCGGATCGATTGCACACTTTGAAATCGAAATAGGCGGGATCTTGTGCGGCGGACGGGGAGGCGGGCTGGCCCGGGGGCGCGGCAACGGGTGTCGGCTGCGGAGCCGCGGCGGCCTGCGGGCAGGTCTTCGCCGGACCAGGTCTCGGCACGCAATGACCCGCCTTCTCGCTGTCATCGCTGACAATTGTCCTCGCAGATCTTGCACGCGCGATAAAGGCTATATTCGACCGAACCGAGCTTGGTACAGGCCCAGGTCGGACCGAATTTTTGGTTCAAGTTCTCGGCCAAAGCTTGACTCGGCACGAAATATTCCGCCGCGCCGATCGCCAGCCAGAGCAGAGCACCCGCGCGTTTCGATCGTGGCATGCTTCCCCCCTTAACCCCGAAAATGCCACGGCTAGCGCTTGCCGGTCTTGAGCTGACTGAACGGCACGTCCTTGTCGACGCGGATGTCGGGCGGCAGCCCCAAGACCCGTTCGGCGATGATGTTGCGCAAGATCTCGTCGCTGCC
>DASWCW010000067.1:0-16416 GCA_036395835.1 Xanthobacteraceae bacterium | reverse complement strand
CGGTTGAACGCATCGGCAATCGGGACTATACGACCATCGCTGCCATCCAAGAGATGCGTGAGAAATGCCGCCTCGCCCCAAATCCCCGAGACTGTGGTTTAGACCGGCGAGATATTCGGCTGGCAGTCTCACGCACCTCGCAACCTACATCATCCTCGATAGCAGCCGCCAAATATCAACTGGAACAGATAACCAGCAACAAGCCGAGCGAGCCCTTGCCGAATATCTCCAGCAGAAGCACCTCTCGCAAGTCTCGTCATCGTCGGTAAAAGACCCGTCCCGTATTCCTGTTGCCGATGTGATTGCCATCTATGCTCGGGATGTTGTTGCCTCCTCAAAGACCTATTCCGACCCAATTGCAGCAAAGCACAGACTATCTCGGTTGCTGGATTTCTTTGGTTCAATGCGACTGTCCGAAATCAACGGGCAAATCTGTCGTCGCTATTGGGAACACTCCTCAACAAACAATATGGCACGGCGGGACCTGGAAGATTTACGAGCCGCTATCAACTATCACCGTGCCGAAGGATTATGCGACAAGATTGTTTCCGTGAGATTGCCAGAGAGACCACCGCCACGAGAACGTTGGTTGACCCGGGATGAGTTCGCCAAGTTATTACGTGCATGCTGGCGTCGTCCGAAATGCAAGCACCTAGCCCGTTATCTGTTGGTGTCGGTCTATACGGGGAGGAGAGCCAGCGTGGTTTGCTCTGCATCATTCATTCGGGAACCGGGACGAACATGGATTGACTTGCGCTCGGGAATGCTGCTGCCCCCGGAACAAGCCAGGATTACGAAGAAACGAAACCCTCCAGTCCCGTTGCCGCCGAGATTGCTTGTGCATCTCCGGACTTGGCGAAAGAACGGGGCAAGATATGCAGTGGAGTGGAGTGGTAGACCCATCAAACGGACACAGACGATAAGGAACATCGCACGGGAAATTGGCTTGGTCGGCAACATAACTCCCCACGTTCTCCGACACACAAGCACAACATGGATGGCAGCAAGCGGGACCGACTTATATCAAGCGAGCAAGTATCTTGGGATGACATTGCGAACACTGGAACAGGTATATGCCCATCACCATCCCGAGTATCTGTCCGAGGCGGCGAAATCCTGGACGAAACGGCACCGCCAACGGAACGCCAATGAAACCCGTGAACCGATAGCGAACAAAAAGGTTGGCTGAGAGGGCAAACAACGATTAGATACGGATAAAATGCTTACGCTCATGGTAGGCAGCGAGTGAGCAGGAGAGAAGAATGGTTGCGCTTACCTTCCCCGACGGGGCGCGGCGGGAATTTCCGAACCATGTCACCGGGAGCGAGGTCGCCGAGTCGATCTCGAAATCGCTCGCCAAGAAGGCGGTGGCGATGGCGCTCGATGACCGTCTGGCCGATCTTTCCGACCCGATCGAGCACGACGCGAAGATCGAGATCGTCACCCGCGAGGACCCGCGCGCGCTCGAATTGATCCGCCACGATTGCGCCCACGTGCTGGCCGAGGCGGTGCAGACCTTGTGGCCGGGAACCCAGGTCACCATCGGGCCGGTGATCGAGAACGGGTTCTATTACGATTTCTTCCGCAACCAGCCGTTCACGCCGGAAGATTTTCCGGCGATCGAGGCCAAGATGCGGGAGATCATCGCCAAGAACCGGCCGTTCACCAAGGAAATCTGGGACCGCGAGCACGCCACGCGCGTGTTCCGCGACAAGGGCGAGCTGTTCAAGGTCGAGCTGATCGACGCGATCCCCAAGGACGAGCCGATCAAGATCTACAAGCAGGGCGAATGGTTCGACCTGTGCCGCGGGCCGCACATGAGCTCGACCGGCCGGATCGGCTCCGCCTTCAAGCTGATGAAGGTGGCGGGCGCCTATTGGCGCGGCGATTCGAACAATCCGATGCTGACCCGCATCTACGGCACGGCTTGGGAGAACCAGGCCGACCTCGATGGGTATCTGCACCGTCTCGAGGAAGCCGAGCGGCGCGACCATCGCCGGCTCGGGCGCGAGATGGACCTGTTCCATTTCCAGGAGGACGCGCCGGGCTCGGTGTTTTGGCATCCGAAGGGCTGGGAGCTGTTCCGGAATCTGCAGAACTACATCCGCCGGCGGCAGACGGCGGCGGGCTATGCCGAGGTCAATGCGCCGGAGCTGATGGATGCCTCGCTGTGGGTGGCCTCCGGCCACATGGAGACGTTCCGGGACAACATGTTCCTGACCGAGCAGCGCGAGGCCGACGAGCGCACCTATGTGATCAAGCCGATGAATTGTCCCGGCCACATCCAGATCTTCAAGCACGGGCTGAAATCCTACCGCGATCTGCCGCTGAAGCTTGCCGAATTCGGCAAGGTGCACCGCTTCGAGCCTTCGGGTGCGCTGCATGGGCTGATGCGCGTGCGCGCCTTCACCCAGGACGACGCCCACGTGTTCCTCACCGAGGATCAGATCACGGCGGAATGCCTCGCCATGAACGACCTGATCCTGTCGATTTACGAGGACTTCGGCTTTTCCGACGTGACCATCAAATTCTCCGACCGTCCCGCGCCGCGCATCGGCGCGGACCAGGTCTGGGACAAGGCGGAGGCGGCGCTCATGCAGGCGCTCGAAGCCTCCGGGCGGCCGTGGACGTCGAACAAGGGCGAAGGCGCATTCTACGGGCCGAAGCTCGAATACGTGCTGCGCGACGCCATCGGTCGCGACTGGCAGTGTGGCACGATCCAGGTCGATTTCTTCATGCCGGGCCGGCTCGGCGCGTTCTATATCGACGAGCATTCCAGCAAGGTCACGCCGGTCATGCTGCACCGGGCGATGTTCGGTTCGCTCGAGCGCTTCACCGGCATCTTGATCGAGCACTACGCCGGGCATTTCCCGCTGTGGCTCACGCCGGTGCAGGCCGTCATCTGCACCATCACGTCCGACGCGGACGATTACGCGCGCGCCGCGCTTCATGCCGCCAAGCGCGCTGGGCTGCGGGTCGAGGCCGACCTGCGCAACGAGAAGATCACCTACAAGGTGCGCGAGCACTCGGTCGCGAAAATCCCGGTATTGCTCGTGGTCGGCAAGAAGGAGGCGGCGGACGGCACCGTGTCGATCCGCCGGCTCGGCAGCCAGGCGCAGACGGTCGTGCCGTTGGAAAAAGCCTTGTCGATGCTCGCCGAGGAGGCGATCGCTCCCGACCTCAAGCGCATGAAGCTCGCGGCCTAGCGGCCTCACCTCGCCGCGGTTATCTCCCGCTTGTGGGCGAGTCGGCTCGCGCGCTATGCGCGGTGACAATGCCGCCTATTTCGCCAGTACTTCGATTTCCCGGTCGAAGCCGGGCTCGACCTTGAAGTCGCGCGTGAAGACCTTGCCTTCGTTGCGGGCGATGGCGACGTAATCGCCTTCTGCCAGGATCACCCTCGGAAAGGCCCCGATCGACTCCTTGATGACGTCGCCGCCCGGCGTGAGCACCGACCAGGCGGTGTTGGCGAGCGCCTCGCCGCCGCGCTCGGCCAGGAGCTTGAGCGTGATCACCGCTGCCCGGTGGTTGATGGTCACGTCGGTGAGTTTTCCGGCCTGCACGCGGATATCGGAGCGCATCACGGCGTTGCCGTCGCCGTAGTTCGACACGACGTAGTAGGTGCCTTCCGGCAGCAGCACCAATTCTCCGGTCGCGACGTCCCGGGCCATCGGGCGCTTGTCGCCGGGCTCGAACTGGCTGCCGGGATAGACGTCGAATGAGATCTGGCCTGCCGGAATCCGGCTGTCGCCGACGCGCCCTTCGAAGCGCGCGCCGCCGGCGGCAATTTCGAAGGTTTCCCGCACCGTTTCCGCGCGGAGCTGGACCCGCTTTGCGACATTGGCGAGCCCGAAGCTGACGTTGACCACGTATCCGCCGGGCGGCAACACGAACGTGGGCGTGGCCGTGCGGTCCTCCTTGATCACGCGGAACGCCCCGTTCGGATCGGGCTTGTCCGCATAGACGCGCCAATGCAGCGCGCCGGGAATCGCCGGCGGATCGCGTCCGAAGCGGGCGCTCACCATCAGCGCGACCTGGCCGGGCGGAACGACGAGCGAGCTTTGCGCGGCGGCCGGCGGCGGAGGCGCGGCCGGAGCTGCCAACGCGGGCGGTGCCGCCACCGGCGGGGTGACCACGGTCGGCGAGCCGGGTGTCAGCAGCCCGACCGCAGGCGGCGGCGCCGGCGAGCCGATCGGCGCGGGCGGCCGGGGCGGCGTAAATGCCGGGTCGGGCGATTGCGCCGAGATCTCCTGCGGCATCAGTGCGGCAACGGCAAATAGCGCTGCAAACCAGCAGCGCCAGCCGGCCGTCCCCGCTCCCCACGCGACCATGTGCTTGGTTTATCGCTGCAATCTTGGCAATTTCAAGCCGGCTGAGCGGTTTGTCAGCGCTGTCACGCTATGCTAGGCGCACCCCTCGGTCTTGCCGACGGCGCGGGCAGTCCGCTTGAAAGACCAACGTATTTTCTGCGCAAGTCGCGTTCGCAGCCGAGAAACAGGCCGGACGAGCTGCGACCCATCATCCGGATCCGCGGAGCCCAACATGCCGGACGCCCTCGAGCTGCTCAGGACGAGACGGTCGGTCAAGCCTGCCGACCTCTCCGCGCCGGGGCCGTCCGCGGCCGAGATCGATACCCTGCTCGCCATCGCGTCCCGCGTGCCCGATCACGGCAAGCTCGCTCCCTGGCGTTTCATCGTCTTTGCCGGAGACGCCAGGCTGAAAGCCGGAGAGAAGATCGCCGAAGCGTTCGGGGCCGATCACCCGCAAGCAAAACCCGAAGAGATCGCGTTCGAACGCATGCGGCTCGCGCGAGCCCCGATCGTCGTTGCAGTCGTGAGCCGGGCCGCGCCGCACGTGAAGATCCCGGAATGGGAGCAGGTGCTTTCGGCCGGCGCGGCCGCGATGAACCTCGTCAACGCGGTCTATGCGCTCGGATACGCCGCGAGCTGGATCACGGAATGGTATGCTTATGATCGCCGCGTGCTCGATGCGCTCGGCGTCTCACCGCACGAGCGCCTTGCCGGATTCGTGCATATCGGCACGCCGGTGCGGACGGCCGAGGAACGCCGGCGCCCCGTGCTCGCCGAGATCGTAACGCGCTACGGAGCCTGAGGACGCGCAATGTTCTACACCACGGACGTCAACGACCACGGCCTGCCTCACGATCCGTTCAAAGCCATCGTCGCGCCGCGGCCGATCGGATGGATCAGCTCGATCAGCGCCAACGGCGACGTCAATCTCGCCCCCTATTCGTATTTCAACGGCGTCTCGAGCCGGCCTCCCGTGGTTTGTTTCTCGAGCGAGGGCCGTAAGGATTCCGTGACGTTCATCGAAGAAACCAGGGAATTCGTCTGCAATTTCGCGAGCTGGGATCTGCGGCTGGCCATGAATATCACCTCGGCTCCGTTTCCCCGCGGTGTCGACGAACTGCGTGCGGCCGGGCTCACGCCCGCGCCGAGCCGACTGGTGCGACCGCCGCGGGTCTCCGAGGCGCCGTGCGCAATGGAATGCAGGGTGCTGCAGACCGTCTCGCTCAACGACATCGCAGGCAATCCCATCGACCGTCACGTCGTGTTCGGCCAGGTGCTCGGCGTGCACATCGACGATCGCTTCATCGCCAACGGTCGGCTCGATACCGCGGCCATGCGGCCGATCGCCCGCTGCGGCTACGACGAATATGCCGTGGTCGACGAAGTCTTCCGCATGGTCCGGCCCAGCGTGCCCGAGGCCGCGCTTGCGCCGCGGCTCGCCGAGCCCATGGGACGACGGTCGCGACGGCCATGATCCCAGATCCCGCCGGGAACGCCGGGCAGGCACAAACGTTGTATTATGCGCGTCGAGCCGGCGAAGTGGCGGCGGTCGATGGCAGATGGCAATTGTCATCGTCGTGTCATCGCGTGTAGTTTATCTGCGAGCTTCACCATGAAAGCCCGCCGCGCTTGCCAACGCAGCGCGCGGGCTTCATGATTCCGGCGCTCGAGAAAGGTCTGCCGCCTTGCTGGATTTTCTGACGGGCCGAAAGAACGGGGACCGGGCCGCGGCCGCGGATGTGGATGCCGCGCCGCCTCGGAGGCCGACCATCGGTCTGGCGCTCGGCGGCGGGGCGGCGCGCGGCTTCGCTCACATCGGGGTGATCCGCACGCTGGTGAGCAAAGGGCTGGCGCCCGACGTCATTGCCGGGACCTCGATCGGCGCCGTCGCCGGCGGCTGCTTTGCGGCCGGCCAACTCGACGGGTTCGAGCAATGGGGCCGCAGTCTCACGGCTCGCAGCATCTTGAGCTATCTCGATATCAACTTGTCGGGCTCGGGGCTGATCTGGGGCCGGCGGCTGGCCGAGCGGCTCGACGGGGCGCTCGGAAACGTGGCGATCGACGATTTGCCGCTGCGGTTTGCGGCGATCGCCACCGAGATCAGCACCGGTCATGAGATCTGGCTGACTCGCGGCAACCTGGCCGACGCGTTGCGCGCCTCCTATGCGCTGCCCGGCATTTTTGCCCCGGTGCACATCGGCGGGCGCTGGCTGGTCGACGGAACCCTGGTCAATCCGGTGCCGGTGGCCGCGGCCCGGGCGCTCGGCGCGCGGCTGGTCATTGCGGTCAACCTCAACTCGGATCTGTTCGGGCGCGGGATGACGATCGCCAGCCACGGCCCGGACCTCGTGGAGGAGCGCCTCGACGCGAAAACGCGGGAGAGGCGCGGCCTGCGCGGACTGTTCGGCGCCGAGCAGATCCTCAAGCGTCAGTATTTCGGTCGGCCCGGACGGCCCGGAATCTCGACGGTGATGATCGAAGCCTTCAATGTCATGCAGGATCGGATCGCGCGATCGCGGCTTGCCGGCGACCCGGCCGACGTGATGATCAACCCGCAGCTCGGCCGTATCGGCCTGTTCGAATTTCACCGCGCCGAGGAGGCGATCGCGCTCGGCGCCGAAGCCGCCGAACGCGCGCTCGAACCGCTCACCGACGCCATTGCCGCGCTCGCGTCGACCTGAGCAATGGATTCTGATCGGGTCCGTACTCGCGAACTTCGCTCGATCACGCGGTCAGAATGTATTCCTTCAGCGCGTTCGACTCGTGTTCCATTTCTTCCAGCCGATACTTGACCACGTCGCCGATCGAGACCACCCCGGCAAGCTTGCCGCGCTCGATTACCGGTAGGTGACGGAACTTGCCCTTGGTCATCCGTTCCATGATCTCGGCTACCGTGTCGGATTCGCTACAGGTCACCACCTTGCGCGTCATCACCTGTCCGACCGCCTCTTGCAGCGCACCAGGTCCGCGCTGGGCGAGCGCGCGTACGATGTCCCGTTCCGACAAGATGCCGGCCACCTGCCCGTCGGCGCCCACAACCAGTACGGCGCCGATCCGACGCTCGGCCAGAACTTGTACCGCGGCCGACAGCGTGACCGTCGGCTCGATCGTGATGACTTCGTTTCCCTTGCGGGACAAGATGGCTTTGACCGTCATGGGCATCCTCCGTACGTCGGACGCCCCACGTACCGAACGCGGCGGATCGTGCGTCGCCCGAACGCGCGCTTCGCGAACCCGCGGCCGTTCGATACCAGGCGCCTCGCCGATATGATCGGATGCAAACGTGGCGGCGACAAGCCCCCCGCCGCGCAATGCTGATCAATTCTGGCCCGGGGTTGTTTCCGTGGCCGCAGGCTCGGATTGCGTTTCGCTGCCGCGCGTGGGTGCCGGTCCGATCGGATCGAACGCCGCAAACGCCAGAAGACCGGCAAGAAACCCGCCCACATGCGCCTGCCAGGCGACCGGCTGCTCGCCGCCGAGAATGGACAGCGATCCGATGGCGAACAGCAGGTTCAGCCCGAACCAGACCGCAAGAAATGCCAGGATGCGGGGATCGCGCAACGCCGCAAACAAGGGTGCGGCCGGCACCCGATGAGGCGCCCCGTCCCGCGCGTGCCACAGGTCGAGAGGGCCGCCCGGTTGAAATACGAATCGGATCGCCGCGGCCATGAATCCGGAGATTGCTGCGGAGGCCCCGATCATCGGCGTCCGCTCCCCGGTGTGGGTGACGAGATGGGCGATCGCCCCCGCAGCGGCGGTGACCGCGAACAAGGTCAGGAAGCGAGCGGCGCCGAATCTGCGGGCAACCGGCGTTCCGAAGGCGAGCAGCCAGACCGCATTCAGGCCAAGGTGCAGCCAGTTTCCATGCAGGAGCGCATAGGTGACGAACGTCCACACGTCGGCCGCGATACCGCCCGGATAAGCTCCGTGGACGAGCGGCGTCGGATCATACCGTGCAGGAATGAAGGCGAACCACGCCAGCACTGCGATATCGACGGATTCGGGAAGCACGAACTCGCGAATCGCCTGCGTGAGAGCAAGCACCGCCACGGTCGCGGTGACCACGGGCGGTACATTGAACACCGGTTCGGAGATCGATTTCAAAACGAAGCCCGTCGTCTGCGCCGCCGCTGAGATAGGCGGCATGCGCCTGCCCGGCAAGCATCACTCGACCGCTCGGTAACGCTAACCCGCAGTCGCGGGCGCATCGCCCGGATCGGCACCCTGCCCGGCACGGCCCCTGCTCATGGGGACCCGGGCAATCGATTGCGCCGACATGCTGTCCCGAACCGGGACAATCCGGTCGCTTCGATCGCGAAACGAGACACCGACGGCGATGAAACACGCTTCGAGCCAGGAATTATTCGCTCATTGGCGCGATCGGCGCGGCGCGCGCATCGCACCCGAACGCGCCGAGATCGACCCCGGCGCGATCCGCAAGGCGCTCGGCGATGCCTTCCCGCTCGGTTTGGATGCCAAAACGGACCCTGCGTTTCGCCTGGCCGGGACACGCGTTTGTGCGCTGTTCGGGCGCGAGCTCAAAGCCGAGATTTTCATCGAGCTTTGGCAGGAGGAGGATCGTGCGGCGGTTCGCGACCTTCTCGCCATCGTTGCCGAAGAGATGATCGGCGTGGTCGCAGGCACCACCGGCCGAACGCGAGAGGGATTGCGAGCGGATCTGGAATTGCTGCTGCTGCCCTTGCGCCATCGCGGCCGCAGGCAATTGCGGATGATCGGTACGCTGGCGCCGTTCGAGCCGCCGTTCTGGCTGGGTTCGGCCCGCGTCGAGCGCTTGCAGCTTCGCGCCTGGCGGCAGCTGGGGCCCGCGGCCGAAACCAACCGGCTGCCCCGTTTCGTCCCGGGATCGCGCCCGCACGGGTTCGTCGTCTACGACGGTGGCGCATCATGATCGCCGCGCTTGCCGATCGAGCAAGGGATTTGCGCCGGGCTAACGGGCCTTTAACCACGCGCACCTAAGCTGCGCGGATCGGCGAACAAGGCGCCAGATCCGTGTTGCAGAAACTCCTCGACGTCCTCCCACTCAATGACGAGCGACGCCGGTTTCAGCGCGTGCGCGTCAATCTGCTGGGTCGCTACATGCTCGCGGATCGCCGGGAATTCCCCTGCCAGGTCGTCGACATGTCGCCCGGCGATATTGCCGTGGAGGCGCCGGTCACCGGTGAGCCGGGGCAGCGGGTGGTCGCCTATATCGACCATCTCGGCCGGATCGAGGGCACCATCACCCGGGTGTCTCCCACCGGGTTCGCCATGACGATCGCGGCAACGCCGCGCAAGCGCGACAAGCTCGCCGCCCAGCTCACCTGGCTTGCCAACCGGCACATCCTGGGCCTGCCCGAGGATCGCGAGCATGAGCGCATCGTGCCGCGCAACCCGCGCTCGACCATCACCATGCCGAACGGCACTTCGATCACGTGCCGGATCGTCGATGTGTCGCTTTCGGGCGCCGCGATCGAAAGCGAGACGGTCCCGCCGATCGGTGCCCTGATCACGCTTGGAAAGACGCCGGGACGCGTCGTGCGCCATGTCCAGGGCGGTTTTGCCGTCGAGTTCACGCGGCTGCAGCATCCGGATTTCCTGGAAGAGAACGTCACGAGCCCCTAAAAAATCGGCGGATCGCGGACGCGACGGCGCCGCGAAGGCCTCCCGATCGTTCTCGTCCCATCGACAGCCTCGCAATCACCGTGCTTAACGCCGGGCCGTAGCTGCCCTGCATCGGGCATGTCGCGCTTGGGCTTTCATGGTGAATGCGTACGTTTCAGCGCAATGGAATTGGATAAAATTGTTTGAATTGGTGCAAGTAGACTGCAAGTATTCCTCTCAACAAATCGGGCCAATTTACCTAAAAATGTCGCATCCAACTTAGCGGCACTGCAAATGCTTTGTGCCAAAGAAGACCCCATCAGGCCGGGAGGGGTCGCAAATGCAATTCTATTGGCGGGCAATACTGCGGCTAGGCTGGATCGTTGCTTTAGCAGTACTGGTCGGCCCCCGGCCGGGTCTGGCGCAGGCGCAACTGCTGTACGCCTCGGTCGGCGATGTCACGCGTCCGCCGATCGGATGGGTGGAGTTCTGTGCCGAGCATGCGAGCGAATGCAACGTCGCGCCGAGCGAGCCGCGCAACGTGGTGCTCACCCCCCGGCTGTGGCGAGAGCTCGTGCGCGTCGACCAGTCGGTCAACACCATTATCCGACCGATGACCGACCTCGAGCATTACGGCGTGGTCGAGAAGTGGGCCTATCCCGAGGACGGCTACGGCGACTGCGAGGATTATGTGCTGCTCAAGCGGCGAATCCTGACGGAGGCGGGCTGGCCGCGTGAGGCGCTGCTCATCACCGTCGTTCGCGAGAAGAGCGGCGATGGTCATGCCGTCCTGACGGTTAGAACGGACCGAGGCGACTTCGTTCTCGACAACCAGAACGAGGCGATCGTGCTGTGGTCGGAGTCGGGCTACCACTTCGTCAAGCGGCAATCCCAGTCCGACCCCAACGTCTGGGTCTCCCTTGGCGATCCGCGCCCGTCCGCGGCAACCGCAACGTCGCGCTGATTTTCTCGAGCAAGGAGCTTCGCGTACCCGGTCACGTCCCCCACCCCTCCCCGTCCCCAGACCGGGTACGCGCGCGGCCGGCCCTCCCCCAAGGGCCGGCCGCACCTTTTTCGCGCCCGCCGCGAGTTCAGGGCAGGCGCTTGAGGCCGCCGGTGTAGCGGCGCCAATTGCCGACGTAATGCTCGGCGCTCCAGTCGATCAGCTTGACGGCCGCCTCGTCGATCGTGCGCAGCGCCCGCGCCGGCGCGCCGACGATCAGGGAATGGTCCGCGAATTCCTTGCCCTCGGTGATCAGCGCACCCGCGCCGACGATCGAGTAACGGCCGATCTTGACACCGTTGAGCAGCGTGGCGCCCATGCCGATCAGGCTGTGCGCACCGATGGCGCAGCCGTGGAGCACGACGTTGTGGCCGATCGTGCACTCGGGCCCGACGGTGAGCGGAAAGCCCATGTCGGTGTGCAGCATGCAGTTTTCCTGGATGTTGGAACGCTCGCCGATCTCGATCCATTCGTTGTCGCCGCGCAGCACCGAGCCGAACCACACGCTTACGTCGCGCTCGAGGCGCACCCGCCCGATCACCACCGCGGTATCGGCGATCCAATAATGCCCCTCCTCGGGAAGATCCGGGCCTTGGCCTTCGAGTTCATAGATCGGCATTGCCGCTCTCCCTGCTGCGCCGAAACCTTGCCACGGGGTCGCGCCGATGGCGAGGCAAGGCCCGCCGGGCCGGGTCCCGTATGACACCGCGGCTGCGGGCAGCCATACTTGCCGTCGCGATTCGGCCGCTTTGGGCCGAGCCGATATCGCCAAGCGGGGACCCCGGATGCCGATGAGCGTTCGCCTGCGATCCGGCTCGCACCGGATGAGCCGCCGCGGCGGCCATGGGGTGATCCTGGCCTTCGCGATGGGCGCGGGGGCCGCCGTGCTCGCCATCATGCTGGCGCTGGTGCTCCGCTGGCGGGCAGCGAGCAGCGCGACTGACGCGCCGTCCGTGCCGATCAGCGTCGGTGGCCTCGTGTTCAATGTGCCGCCGGCGGCGATCCGCTTTGCGCTGCAGCGCCGGGCCGGCGAGCAGAGCCGGCTCGATCTGGTGTTTCTCTGGCCCGCGCTGGTCCCGCCGGATCCGGCGGCAAAGCCGGTGGCTTCGGAGGACCCGCCGGCATTCGACCGGCTGTTCGTGACGATCGCCGCGCTCGACGATGCACTCGGCCCGGCGGAGCGGATCAGGACGATCTATCCGCGCTATTTCGATTTCGGCCGTTTTGCCGGGCCGGACGGCCTGCTCGTGATCCGCTTTCGCGAAGGCACGCCGTACCAGGCCGAGGATCTGTTCTACGACCCGGCGGCGCCCGACCGCTTCGTGGTCCGTTGCAGCCGGCCGGGCGCGGGGCCCACGCCCGGCATCTGCTTGTTCGAGCGGCGGCTCGCCGACGCGGCCGACGTCACGGTGCGCTTTCCGCGCGAGTGGCTGAGCGATTGGCGCCAGGTTTCCGCCGGGATCGAGCGGCTGATCGCGAGCTTGCGCCCGTCGAGTTCCTGAAATCCGCCGCTGGCAGCTTGTTATGAAGCCAGCGGCCTATTCGAGATCCGCCCCGAGGATCGCCATCTGGAAGTTATACGAGCGCTCCTGGTCCTCGTCGTCCACGAACAGCACGCCGATGAATTCCTCGCCGACATAGACCTCGGCGGAATCCTCCTTCTTCGGCCGCGGCACGACGCGGATGCGTGCGTTGCCGAACAGCCGTTTCAGATAGGCTTCGATCTTTCGGATTTCCTGGACGTCCATGTCTTCCCCAGCCGGCCGGCCCGATCACAGATCTTCGAAGATCTGGTCCATGAAGCGGGCCGGCTCCGGGCAACCGGCCTCGCCGATGACTTTCGCGGGCACCCCCGCCACCGTTTTTTGCGGCGGGACCGCCTGCAGCACCACCGAGCCCGCCGCGATGCGGGCGCAGCAGCCGACCTCGATGTTGCCGAGGATCTTTGCGCCGGCACCGATCATCACCCCGCGCCGGATCTTCGGATGGCGATCGCCGTCCTGTTTGCCGGTGCCCCCGAGCGTGACCCCGTGCAGCATGGAGACGTCGTCCTCGATGACGGCGGTCTCGCCGACGACGAGCCCTGTGGCATGGTCGAGGAAGATGCCCCGGCCGATTCGGGCGGCGGGATGAATGTCGGTCTGGAACGCCGCGGACGAGCGGCTCTGGAGATAATAGGCGAGGTCCTTGCGATCGCGCTGCCACAGCCAGTGCGCCAGTCGATGGGTCTGGATCGCGTGGAAGCCCTTGAAATACAGCACCGGCTCCAGATAGCGATGCACCGCCGGATCGCGGTCGACGGTGGCAACGAGGTCCGCCCGGAACGCCTGGCCGATGGCCGGGTCGTCCTCGAGCGCGTCCGCATAGGCCTGACGGATCAGCTCGCCGGACACGTCCGCCCGGTCGAGCCGGTGTGCGATCCGATGAACCACGGCGGTTTCGAGCGAATCGTGATGGAGGATCGAGGCGTAAATGAAGGTCGCAAGCTCCGGCTCATTGCGGGTGACGTCCGCCGCCTCATCGCGGATGCGTTCCCATACCGGGTCGACGGTGTCGAGCTTGCGTCTGGTCTGATGCTGCGCCATGGGGAGCGTCCTCGCCGTTCGGCCCCGCTCTTAGCACAGGTAAGCGGCGGCATTCACCCCCGCCAGACCCGAATGATGAACGTCCCGGTTTCCGAACGCTCGAGCTTGCGGTCTCGATTCGGATCTCGAGGTCCTGGGCGCGGCGCCGAGCTTCCGGAATCGGTCTCTCGGAAACGCGGCCTAAGTACCTAAATTCACTTGGGAATCTTTCCGCGCCCGGATGGCCCAGCGGTCCGGCCGAGGAATCCCAGGATGGCAGCGGAAAAGTTTTCGTTGCTGTCGCCGGCGACCATGTGCCGGGCCTCGGCGACGTCGACATAATCGGCATGCGGGACGAGCTCCAGAAACTCCCGAGCATGGGCTTCCCGGACGAGCTCGGAAGCGCCGCCGCGAACGAGCAGCGCCGGGATTGCGATCCGGCGCGCGGCGGCAACGAGGGCCTTCTCCAGTCCCTCGCGGTTGGAGGCGACGCCGCGCGGACCATCGAGAAAGCGCGGATCCCAGTGCCAACGCCAGCGACCGTCCGGATAAAGCCGCAGGTTCTTCCTGAGCCCGTGCTGCGAGCGCGGGCGCGGCCGATGCGGCAGATAGGCTGCGACCGCCTCGGCGGCTTCGGCGACCGAGCCGAAGCCTTCGCCGTGCGCGCGCATGAAGCCCTGGATCTTGTCGATCCCGGCGGAATCGACGCGCGGCGTGACATCGACGAGGACCAACAGCGAAAACATCGATCCGCGGCCGGATCGTTCCGCTTCGCCTTCCGCGAGCAGCGAGGCAATGCCGCCGAGCGACGCCCCGACGACGGCGGGGCGCTCGCCCGAGCGGCTCGCAAGCGCGTCGGCGACTGCGGTCGCATCCGCGGCGAAATCGGCGAACGCATAGGCGCCGTTCGCGACCCACTCGGAATCGCCGTGGCCGCGCTGGTCGAGCGCATAGGCGGTCCAGCCGGCGCGCGCCAGCCGCTCGGCGGTTTTGCCCCAGGCATGCCGCGTCTGGCCGCCGCCGTGGAGCAGCAGCACCGTGCGGCCGCCCTCGCCGAACACATCGGCGATAAGCCGGTTGCCCGCAGCGCCGGTGAAGATCGCTTTGGCGGGCGCGCCGGTCATGGCCTGCGCTCGAGGAATTCCAGCACCGTCGCCTTGAACACCTTGTCGCCCACGGCGAGCATGTGATCGCGGCCCGGAATGTCGAGCGCTCGCGCGCCCGGGATGATCGCGGCGAGCGCCTGCGCCGGACCGGCGACGGAATCCTTGGTGCCGACCGCGACGAGCGTCGGCGCCCGGATCGATTCCGCGGCCTCGCGCGGAAGCGTCTGGCGCGAGCCGCGGATGCAGGCGGCGAGCGCGCGCAGGTCGGATTTTGTTTGCTCGGCGAAAACACGAAATTGCCGGCCGACCGGATCGGTCACCTCGTTGCGCGGAGCTTCCAATGCCGGCGCGATCTCTTCCGGCAGGCCGGCGCCGTCGACGAGGTGGATCCCGAGCCCGCCGAGGATCAGCGCACGCGCCCGTGCGGGAGCGTGCGCGGCCAGGAACGCGCAAATGCGGGCGCCCATCGAATAGCCGAACAGGTCGGCACGGGCGAGCCCGAGGTGGTCGAGCAAACCGACGACGTCCTCGACCATCCGGTCGGTGTGATAATCGGCGGGATCGTAGAGCTTGGTCGACTGGCCGTGGCCGCGGTTATCGAGCGCGATGGCCCGCCGGCCGGCGCCGACCAGCGTCGACACCCACCCCGGATAGACCCAATTGACTTCCTTGGTCGAGGCGAAGCCGTGCACGAGCACGATCGGCTCGCCCTCGCCTTCGTCGAGAAACGCGATCTCGACCTTTGCGTGCTGGAAGCGCGGCATGAAGGATTGGACGTAGTTGGCTGGGAGTGGGAGATCAATCTTATAACTCGGTTCGAACCCGACCGTTTCGTCGGTTCTATCTCCCGGCCCAGCAGCAACCTGGATGTCTGGGATCGATTCTTCCGCCCGCATTTAAGTCGCACCGGTAGAAACCCGGAGCGCAGGCAGCGCGGGCGGGTGGGCCCGCAAGCGGCTGCCAGCAGCAGTCCGGATTGGCAGGATCGATTCTACCGTCTCGGTTCAAGCTGCATCTGTAGTAATTCTTGCGGCACTCACGGCTTTCAGCGGTGCTTACCGCCATGGCGGTCACAACAATCGTTAGAGCAGCTATTACCCCGCCTATGCCAAGGACCCGCCTCGCACCGGCGCGGGGATGACGGGACGTGAATACATTGGGTCGCAGGCAATCGCTTGAGGCGACTTCTGCCGGTGTCTTGGCCGCTCTCGAACAATCGTGCGCCATCGACGGTACCTTTTCATAGAATAGTGACGTAATGATTGCGCGTTATGGTCCCTCCTGCAAGTCAGCTGATCTCGGGTCTTTGCGGCGGACCGCCGGAACGAGCCGGCGTTGATAGGCCCCGCTCGATGCCGGCTAGCGCCCGCGGAACGCCGGCTTGCGCTGGCTTGGCGCAACCGGCATATGAGGCGCGGTTCCGCACGCCTCTGGGCTGTATGGTTCATGCCCCCGATATCATGACTGCCGCGGCCTAGCACGCCATGGGGGCGGCTCTTCGGAGCGAACCGTCATCGAGAATCACCTCAATGAACGCCGACCATTTCGTCAAGGTTTTCGACGTTCTCGATTCCGGCTTCAAAAGCTGGTCTTTTCCGGCTTTTGGCCTGATATTCGTAGGAATTGGACTTCTCCTCTTCTTCCTCCCGAAGATCATCGAAGCGACCGGTCTGCCTAATCTGAAATTTCCATCGAGGGGCCAGACGGTCTTTCGTTACGTCTTTCTTGGATTTGCCATCCTGTGGGCCGTCCTCGCTTTTCTCCAGACCTACGCCGCGTATCTGCGCCACGAGGCGCTAGCTCGAACAAACGAGTGCCGGATCATCGAAGGT
>DASWCW010000066.1:0-28699 GCA_036395835.1 Xanthobacteraceae bacterium | reverse complement strand
GAAATCTCCGGTACCCACATATGCTCCGTGCAGGCCCCATCGGCTGCACGAGAACGGTCCGGCGGAAACGTGGACCACCGCATGTCGCTCAAACAAAGGAGGTCATGCCATGCGTACATTCGATCTTGCTCCCCTCTATCGTTCGACCGTCGGTTTCGACCGGCTGTTTTCCCTGCTCGACCAGGTCGCAGGCGTCGACGGCGCGCCCAGCTATCCGCCCTACAACATCGAGCGCACCGGCGAGAACGCCTATCGGATCACGCTCGCGGTCGCCGGCTTCACCGAGGCCGACCTCTCGATCGAGACCAAGGAAGACGCGCTGACGATCCGCGGCGAAAAGCAGGTCAAGGACACGGAGAAATCCGGCGAGGTGCTCTATCAGGGCATCGCCGCGCGGGCCTTCGAGCGCCGCTTCCAGCTCGCCGACCACGTTCAGGTCACGGGCGCAAGCCTGGAGAACGGGTTGCTTCACGTCGATCTGGTCCGTGAGGTCCCCGAGACGCTGAAGCCGCGCCAGATCCCGATCGGCAGCACCCAGTCGGCCAAGGTCATCGACGCCAAGGCCGCCAAGGCTGCCTGACGCCGGATCTCAGATTCTGTGGGGAGCGCCCCGCTCGGCGGGGCGCTTTCTTTTTGGTGTCATCGCCCGCGAATTCGCGGGGCATGACAACGCGCGGGATTGCCTTCACTCCAGCGATTGCATCGGCGGGAAGCTCGGCGCCTTCGTGCTGCCGGTCGGCTTGGGGTCCGCGGCGCGCGCGGCGGCCGACGGCCCGACCGTCACCACGGATGCACTGGGGCTCGCCGGCGCCGCGGCCGATTTCGGCTCGGGCTTGTCGGCTCCAGGCACAGCAGGCCGCGACCGCGGCACCGGCGGATAAGCCTGGGACGGATCCGCGCGGCCGATCAGCCCCGGGGGCCGGAAATCCGGGCCCATCCACGGCATTCGGCGCGCGACGCCGCCGTAGATCCGCGGCTCGGGGTAAGCGCCGGGCGGCCCCGCGACGACGACCCGCCGCACCGAAAGCACGTCGCCGAACCGCGCATCGACGATCACGCGGAGCTGCCTTCCACGCGGGTCGGCGGCGAGCACCGCATAGGTCTGGCCCTCGCGGATCGGCCGGCTGGTCGGCATCAGGCCCATGGACCGCACGATGCTGTTGACCTCGGCGGGCGGCAGCGCGCCGCCGAAGATGGGCCGCAGCGGCTCGGCCCACGCGGAACTCGAGCCGAGCGCGATGAGGCTCGCCACCAGGATCGCCGGGATCTTCACGGCATGTCCCCCAAGAAATCGACCGCAGAAAAATCGAACGTTCCGCCACGATCGGCCTCGATTGAGGCGGAGCTTGGGCGGGTGACCCGGCCCCTCTCCCGACCGGGCTCGTCCAGCCTCGTCACGGTGGTCCTGTCCCTTCCTCGTCATGGCCGGGCTTGTCCGGGACAAGCCCGGCCATGACGTGGCTTCATGCTTGTGGGTTCATGCTTTCCGGATCAACCCCACGAATTGCTCGACATCCTCCGCGCGCGTTGCGAACGACGTGACCAGGCGCACCAGTACCTCGTCGGACCCCACAGCAAGGTCGGCAGGCAGGCTGTCGGTTTGCCATGGATGATAGCTCGCGCCCGCTTGTCTCAGCCATCGGTCGACATCGCGCGAAAACTTCACGAATACTTCGTTGGCCTCGACCGGCCATACAGCCGGACATCCGGCCGCGGCCAAATGCTGTGCGAGCCGATCCGCCATTTGATTGGCGTGACGCGCCAGCTTGAGCCAGAGATCGTCCGCCAAATACGCTTCGAGCTGCGCGGCGACGAAGCGGTGCTTGGAGACGAGATGCCCGCCGCGCTTGCGCCGCTCGGCCATGCCGGCGGCGCGTGCCGGATCGAAGAACAGCACGGCCTCGGCCGCAAGCGCGCCGCCCTTGGTGGCGCCGAAGGAGAGCACGTCAACGCCGAGCCGCCAGCTCGCATCCGCCGGCGCAAGCTTTTGGCGCGCCACCGCATTGGCAAAACGCGCCCCGTCGACGTGGACCAGCATGTTTTTCGCATGGGCGAGTTCTGCCAGCCGGCGGATCTCCTCCGGACGATAGAGCGTTCCGGCCTCCGTCGCCTGGGTGAGCGAGAGTGCCGCGGGCGTGACGTGGTGCGGGCCGCCCCACGGGAGCCGCTTGAGCGCCGCCTCGACGGTCGCGACCGCGAGCTTGCCGGCCTCGCCCGGCAGCGAGATCAGCTTCAGCCCGCCGCCGAAGAATTCCGGCGCCCCGCATTCGTCGACCGCGAGGTGGCATTCCTCATGGCACAGCACGGCTCCCCAGGGCGGCACGATCTGCGCCAGCGCCAGCGCGTTCGCGGCCGTTCCGGTCGGAACCAGGAATGCCGCGAGCTCGTGCTCGAAGCTCTCCGCGAGCCGCTGCTCCAGCCGCTTCGTGATCGCATCCTCGCCGTAGCCGAGCGCGAAGCCGGCGTTGGCGCGGCCGATCGCCTCGAGGATCGCGGGCGCGATCCCGGCCGCATTGTCGCTGGCAAAATGCATCCGTTTTCCCCTCGTGTCCCGGGCGCAGCGCCGCATGAAATGGTGCGCTGCAGAACCCGGACCCCTTGCGGCGACCGAAAATCCCTGGCCCCCGATCGGCGGCGCCTCGCTTTACGCGATGCGCCGCGTCCGGGAAACGCCACCTCGGGCAACCCCATTGCGCTTGATGCCGCATCCGTGTTCCTCTTGTTGCGGCGAGGAGTCCTTGGCCGCAACAATCGGCAAGGAAATGGGGGTTTTGCCCGGGCCGAGCCTTGCGTTCCGAGCCCGAAGTCGGCATGTTAGGACAGTAATACTGTCCCAATTGGCGGTCCGCGCCGCCAGACCGGAAGCGATCCGATCCTGCGCGGAGGAACGCGCCCTGCGATGCGGGCTTGCGCAAGGCGGTTCGGAAGGATCCCGAAAGGGTCCGCGGCTCGGGTAAAGCCGCCTATTCACGAGGAAGGATCGTCCGCGGCGAGGCGTCTTGCGGCGCCGCGTGCGAGGAGGGTGCGCCGAAACCCGGTTTCGCGCGTTCCGGAACGAGAGGATGGTGCCATGAGGGCGACACTTTTCCCGGATCGGGCCGCCGCTTCGCCGGCGGAGCAGGCCGCCGCGCACGAGGCATCCGCCGGCACGGCTTCGGGTCTCTTCGATCCGGCGCTCGAAAAGGATTCCTGCGGCGTCGGCTTCATCGCCGACATCAAGGGCCGCAAATCCCACAAGATCGTCGACGACGCGCTCAAGATCCTGCTCAACCTCGAGCATCGCGGCGCGGTCGGCGCCGACCCGCGCGCCGGCGACGGCGCCGGCATTCTGGTGCAGATCCCGCACAAGTTCTTCGCGCGCAAGGCCGCCGAGCTCGGCATCGATCTGCCGGAGCCCGGCCATTACGCGGTCGGCCACGTATTTCTCCCGCGCGATCCGCAATGGCGAAGAGTGATCCTCGACATCTATGCCGACGTGGTGCCGCGCGAGGGCCAAATGCTGCTCGGCTGGCGCGAGGTGCCGAGCGACAACGCCTCGCTCGGCGCGGCGGTGCTGCCGACCGAGCCGGTGCACATGCAGGTGTTCATCGGCCGCGGCAAGGACGTCAAGAGCGACGACGATTTCGAGCGCCGCCTGTTCATCCTGCGCAAGGTGATCTCCAACCAGGTCAACAACCGGCGCGAACGGCATCTCGCCGATTATTATCTCGTCTCGCTGTCCTGCCGGACGCTCGTCTACAAGGGCATGTTCCTGGCCGACCAGCTCTGCAAATATTATCCGGATCTGCACGAGCCGGATTTCGAATCCGCGCTCGCGCTGGTGCATCAGCGCTTCTCGACCAATACCTTCCCGACCTGGTCGCTGGCGCACCCGTACCGGATGATCGCGCACAACGGCGAGATCAACACGCTGCGCGGCAATCTCAACTGGATGGCGGCGCGGCAGGCCTCGGTCGCCTCCGAGCTGTTCGGCGACGACATTTCCAAGCTGTGGCCGATCTCCTACGAGGGCCAGTCCGACACCGCCTGCTTCGACAATGCGCTCGAGTTTCTCCTGCGCGGCGGCTATTCGCTCGCGCATGCGGCGATGATGCTCATCCCCGAGGCGTGGGCCGGCAATCCGCTGATGAGCGAGGAGCGGCGCGCGTTTTACGAGTATCACGCTTCCCTGATGGAGCCGTGGGACGGCCCGGCCGCGATCGCGTTCACGGACGGGCGCCAGATCGGCGCCACGCTCGACCGCAACGGGCTGCGCCCGGCGCGCTGGTTCGTCACCTCGGACGATCTCGTCATCATGGCATCCGAGGCCGGCGTGCTGCCGGTGCCGGAGGAGACCATCGTCCGCAAATGGCGGCTGCAGCCCGGCAAGATGCTGCTGGTCGATCTCGTCGAGGGCCGCATCATCTCCGACGACGAGCTCAAGGCGGGCCTCGCCGGCCGGCATCCCTACCGCAAGTGGCTCAAGCGCACCCAGATCGTGCTGGAGGATCTGCCGCCGGTGCAGGCGCGCGAGGTGCGCACCAACGTCTCGCTGCTCGATCGCCAGCAGGTGTTCGGCTACAGCCAGGAGGACCTGCAGATCCTGCTCGAGCCCATGGCCACCACCGGCCAGGAAGCGGTCGGCTCGATGGGGAACGACACGCCGATCTCGGCGCTCTCCGACAAGCCGAAGCTGCTCTACACCTATTTCAAGCAGAATTTCGCCCAGGTCACCAACCCGCCGATCGACTCGATCCGCGAGGAGCTGGTGATGTCGCTGGTGTCCTTCATCGGGCCGCGGCCGAACCTGTTCGACCTCAAGGGCCTCGCCCACAAGAAGCGCCTCGAGGTGCGCCAGCCGATCCTCACCAACGAGGATCTGGAAAAAATCCGCTGCATCGGCCACATCGAGGAGCAGTTCGACACCCGCACCCTCGACGTCAGCTATCCGGCCGAGCAGGGCGCCGCCGGCATGAAGGAGGCGCTCGCCCGGCTGTGCGAGCGCGCGGAAAGCGCGGTGCGCGGCGGCTACAACATCATCGTGCTGTCCGACCGCCAGGCCGGACCCGACCGCATTCCGATCCCGGCGCTGCTCGCGACCGCGGCGGTGCATCACCACCTGATCCGCAAGGGACTGCGCACCGCGGTCGGCCTCGTGGTTGAGACCGGCGAAGCGCGCGAGGTGCATCATTTCTGTTGCCTCGCCGGCTACGGCGCCGAGGCGATCAACCCCTATCTGGCGTTCGAGACGCTGATCGCCATGCGCGACCAGCTGCCGGAGAAGATCGACGAGAAGGAGATCGTCAAGCGCTACATCAAGTCGATCGACAAGGGCATCCTCAAGGTGATGTCCAAGATGGGCATCTCGACCTATCAGTCCTATTGCGGCGCGCAGATCTTCGACGCGGTGGGGCTCAGGAGCGATTTCGTCGAGCAATTCTTCTTCGGCACCCATTCGCGCATCGAGGGCGTGGGCTTAGAGGAGATCGCCGAGGAGACCGCGCGGCGGCACCGCGATGCGTTCGGCGATTCGCCGGTGCTGCGCCATGCGCTCGAGGTCGGCGGCGAATATCTGTTCCGGCTGCGCGGCGAGGCGCACGCCTGGACGCCGGAGACGGTGGCCACGCTGCAGCACGCGGTGCGCGGCAACTCGCAGGACAAGTACCGCGCCTATGCGAAAATGGTGAACGAGCAGGCGGAGCAATATCTCACCATCCGCGGCATGTTCCGCATCAAGGCCGCCGCGGAGGATTCTCGCGCGCCGGTGCCGCTCGACGAGGTCGAGCCCGCCAAGGACATCGTCCGGCGCTTCTCCACCGGCGCGATGTCGTTCGGCTCGATCAGCCGCGAAGCGCACACCACGCTCGCCATCGCCATGAACCGCATCGGCGGCAAGTCCAACACCGGCGAGGGCGGCGAGGAATCCGACCGCTACCGGCCGCTGCCCAACGGCGATTCCATGCGCTCGGCGATCAAGCAGGTCGCCTCGGGCCGGTTCGGCGTGACCACCGAATATCTGGTCAATTCCGACGTGATGCAGATCAAGATGGCGCAGGGCGCCAAGCCCGGCGAGGGCGGCCAATTGCCCGGCCACAAGGTCGACGCCGTGATCGCCAAGGTGCGGCACTCGACGCCGGGTGTCGGCCTGATCTCGCCGCCGCCGCATCACGACATCTACTCGATCGAGGATCTGGCGCAGCTGATCTTCGATCTGAAAAACGTCAACACCGCGGGCGACGTGTCGGTGAAGCTCGTCTCCGAGGTGGGAGTCGGCACGGTCGCGGCCGGGGTATCGAAGGCGCGCGCCGACCACGTCACCATCGCGGGCTTCGAGGGCGGCACCGGCGCCTCGCCGCTCACCTCGATCAAGCATGCCGGCAGCCCGTGGGAGATCGGGCTTGCCGAGACCCACCAGACGCTGGTCGCGAACCGGCTGCGCGGCCGCATCGCCGTGCAGGTCGACGGCGGCATCCGCACCGGGCGCGACGTCGTCATCGGCGCGATGCTGGGCGCCGACGAGTTCGGCTTCTCGACCGCGCCGCTGATCGCGGCCGGCTGCATCATGATGCGGGTGTGCCATCTCAACACCTGCCCGGTCGGCGTGGCGACGCAGGATCCGGTGCTGCGCAAGCGCTTCAAGGGCACGCCCGAGCACGTCATCAATTATTTCTTCTTCGTCGCCGAGGAGGTCCGCGAGCTGATGGCCGAGATGGGCTATCGCTCCTTCGACGAGATGATCGGCCAGATGCAGATGCTCGACCGCAACAAGCTGGTCGAGCACTGGAAGGCGCGCGGGCTGGATTTCTCAAGACTGTTCACCAGGCCGGCGGCGCCCGCGGGCGTGAAGATCTACAAATGCGAGCCGCAGGACCACGGCATCGACAAGGTGCTCGACCGCAAGCTCATCGCCGAGGCGCGCGCCGCGATCGACCGCGGCGCCAAGGTCAAGATCGAGACGCCGATCCGCAACACCGACCGCACCACCGGCGCGATGCTCTCGGGCGAGATCGCGAAGATCTACGGCCACGAGGGCCTGCCCGACGACACCGTCCACGTGAAGTTCAAGGGCACCGCGGGCCAGAGTTTCGGCGCCTGGCTCGCGCGCGGGGTGACATTCGAGCTCGAAGGCGAGACCAACGATTACACCGGCAAGGGCCTTTCCGGCGGCCGCCTCATCGTCTATCCGCCGCACGAGGCGACGCGCATCGTGCCGGAGGAATCCATCATCGTCGGCAACACCGTGCTCTACGGCGCGATCGAGGGCGAGTGCTATTTCCGCGGCATCGCCGGCGAGCGCTTCGCCGTGCGCAATTCCGGCGCCATCGCGGTGATCGAGGGCGCGGGCGACCATTGCTGCGAATACATGACCGGCGGCGTCGTGGTCGTGCTCGGCTATACCGGCCGCAATTTCGCCGCCGGCATGTCCGGCGGCATCGCCTACGTGCTCGACGAGGACGGCACCTTCGCGCGCCGCTGCAATCTATCCATGGTCGAACTCGAGCCGGTGATGGAGGAGGAGGAGATGATCGCGCGGCACTATCACCAGGCCGGCGATCTCGACATGCACGGCCGCGTCGACGTGATGGCCGACATGACGCGGTTCGACGCCGAGCGGCTGCACCAGCTCATCGAGCATCATGCGCGCTACACCGGCTCGCGCCGGGCGCGGGAGATTCTCGCGCACTGGGCCGACTATCTGCCGAAGTTCCGCAAGGTGATGCCGGTCGAGTACCGCCGCGCGCTCGCCGAGCTGAAAGCCCGCGAGGCCGAGGCGCTGCCGCTGGCCGCCGCCGGAGGCTGAGGGCTCCCATGGCGGATATCGTACTGCGGCCGTCGTCCCGGCCAAGCGACCCCGGACCTGATCCGGGGGAGCGCGAGCCGGGATCCATGAACACCGATCTTCGAGCTATCGCTGGTTCCGTGGTCATGGGTTCCGGCTCTCGCGCTTCGCGCTCGGCCGGAATGACGAGGCTTCGCCGCTAATGGGCAAGGTCACCGGGTTCCTGGAGATCGAGCGTCAGGACCGCCGCTACGCGCCGGCGTCCGACCGCATCCGGCATTTCCGCGAGTTCGTGATTCCGCTCTCGGAAGAGACGACGCGCGACCAGGCGGCGCGCTGCATGAACTGCGGCATCCCGTATTGTCACACCGGCTGTCCGGTCAACAACCAAATTCCGGACTGGAACGATCTCGTCTACCGCCGCGACTGGCACGCGGCGAGCCTCAATTTGCATTCGACCAACAGCTTTCCGGAGTTCACCGGGCGGCTGTGCCCGGCGCCGTGCGAGGCGTCCTGCACGCTCAACCTCGACGACAATCCGGTGACCATCAAGACCATCGAATGCACGATCGCCGACCGCGCCTGGAAGGAGGGCTGGATCGTTCCCGAGCCGCCGGCGAAGAAAACCGGCAAGAAGGTCGCGGTGATCGGCTCGGGCCCGGCGGGGCTCGCCTGCGCGCAGCAGCTCGCGCGCGCCGGCCACGAGGTGCATCTGTTCGAGCGCTGGGCCAAGGCCGGCGGCCTGCTCACCTACGGCATCCCCGATTTCAAGATGGAGAAGCATCACGTCGAGCGCCGCGTCAAACAGATGGAGGCGGAAGGCGTGGTGTTCCATACCGGCGCCCACGTCGGCGTCGACGTGCCGATCGAGCCGCTGCTTGCGGAGCACGACGCATTGGTGCTCGCCGGCGGCGCGGAGAAATCCCGCGACCTGCCGATTCCGGGGCGCGAGCTTTCCGGCATTCATTTCGCCATGGATTTTCTGCCGCAGCAGAACCGCCGCATCTCCGGCGAGCCGCAGCTCGGCGACCTGCCGCCGATCACCGCCAATCGCAAGCACGTCGTCGTCATCGGCGGCGGCGACACCGGCTCCGACTGCATCGGCACCGCGATCCGCCAGGGCGCGCTCTCGGTGACGAACCTGGAGCTGTTGCCGCAGCCGCCCGCCAAGGAGAACAAGCTTTTGACCTGGCCGGACTGGCCGCTCAAGCTGCGCACCTCCGCGAGCCACGAGGAGGGCGCCGAGCGGGAGTTCGCGGTGATGACGCAGAAATTTTCCGGCAACGGCCAGGTCGAGAAGCTGCACTGCGTGCGCGTCGATCCCAAGCTCGCGCCGGTTCCCGACAGCGAGTTCGAGCTCAAGGCCGATCTCGTGCTGCTCGCGATGGGCTTCGTGCATCCGGTGCACGAGGGCATGATCGCGGCGCTCGAGCTCGAGCTCGATCCGCGCGGCAACGTCAAGGCCGACACGCGGCGCTACCAGACCTCATTGCCGAAGGTGTTCGCGGCCGGCGACATGCGGCGCGGCCAGTCGCTGATCGTGTGGGCGATCCGCGAGGGCCGCCAGGCCGCCGCCGCGGTCGACGAGTTTTTGATGGGGTCTACGAATTTGCCGCGGTGAGCAAACGTAGACGCGGTGATCAAACGTGCAGTCGTCATGGCCGGGCTTGTCCCGGACCTGGTCCGGAGCCGGGCATGACGACTACGTGATCACTCCATCCCGTATCTCGCCGGGTCGAGCTTGTCGAAGAGCTCCGCCTTCACCACCTCGGTGACTTTTGCTCGGTCCTGACGGATCGGCTTGAGCAACGCGTCCCACTTGCCGTAGATCTCCAGGAGCTTTGCGAATTCCGCCCCGGGATCGGCGATGCCGTATTTGCTCTTCGCGACCTCGAGGATGACGGCGCGGTCGGTCTCCCTGAAGGCCGCGAGATCGTCGAGCATGGACTTGTCGGGCTCCAGCAAGATGATCCGCTTCGACTTGGCTTCCGAGATCGCCTCCTCGTCGGTCGCGTAATAATCGAACACGGTGCCGACGATCGCCAGCGCGATGTTGTCGAGCAGGATCTTGCGTTCCCCGTTGCTGTATTTCTTCCAGGTCTCCGGATTGAACGCGAGCATCGCCACCGAATGATAGGTGCCGAGCTTCAGGCCGGTCAGGTATTTCGCGGCGTCGGCGAGATTGTAGGATTTGAGCGCCGCCGGAGCCTGGATGGCGATGTCGAGGATGCCGCGGCTCAGCCCCTCGAACATCTCGTTGGCCGGCAGGTTGACCGGCGTGCCGCCCACGTAGGTCGCCCAGCGATCCCACACGCTGCCGGGCGTGCGCATCTTCTTGCCCTTGAGGTCGGCAAGCGTGGCGATCTTCACCTTCGACATCAGCACGTAGGGCGTGGTCGAGAACGCCCCGGTGTAGACGATGCCGTTGCGCTTGAACTCGGCGAGACAGGGCGCGCAGTGGAACAGGTTGAACTCGGTCACCGCCGCCGCCGCGACCATGGCGTCGCCGCCGTAGAGCGCGAAGTCGGCGACGAGCTGCCCGTGGGGAAACTCCGCCGGATGATAGGTCAGGACCACCTGGGCGGCGTCGGCGACGCCGTCGCGCACGCCGCCGAGCAGCCCCTTGGCTTCGAGCAGCGAGCCGGCGAGGAACTGGCGGAATTTCAGCGCGCCGTTCGACTGCTGCTCGACCGCCTTGAAATACGGGCCCCAGCCGCCCTTGGCGATCGGGTGCTTGGGCCCCACGAAGGTCGCCGCCTTGTATTCGGCGGCTTCGACCTGCGCTACGCCGATGCCGCAGGCCAATGCGATCGCGAGCAACACGCGCATTTGCGTCCTCCCATCGTCAGGATCCGGCCGTGAGCCGGCATTGAGTATCACTCCAGCAGGCTCGGCAAGTACAGGCTGATCGAGGGAAACGCGATCAGCAGCGACACCGTGACGAGATCGGTCAGGATGAACAGCGTCACGCCACGAAAGATCGCCTCGAGCGGCATGCGATCGCCGACCACGGTTTTCAGCACGAACACGTTGAGGCCGACCGGCGGCGTCAACAGACCGATCTCCAGATATTTGGTCAGGATCACGCCCATCCAGATCAGGTCGATCTTCACCGCCTCGAACACCGGCAGCAGCACCGGCAGGGTGAGCAGCATGATGCCGATCGGATCGAGGAAGCAGCCCAGCACGAGGTAGAGCAGCGAGACGCCGATCACCAGCACGAGCTGATTGTCCTGGAACATCGCGGCGGCGGCCGCCATCTCCTCCGGCAAGCCGGTGAGCGCCAAGAATCGCGTCAAGAGCGCGGCGCCGACGGCGATGATGAAGATCGACGCCGTGGCGGAGAGCGTCTCCCGCGTCGCCTCCAGCGTGCCGCGCCAGGACAGCGTGCGCTTCGCCGCGGCGACCAGGAACGCCAGGAGCGCGCCGACCGCGCCCGCCTCGGTGGGCGTGAACACGCCGCCGAACAGGCCGCCGAACACGCCGAAGGCGACCGCGAGCACCGGCCAGGTCTCCCACGCCACGGCGAGCTTCTCGGAGAAACGCGCGGCCGGAGCGCGCGGCGCGAGGTGCGGCTTGGCCGCGACGATCGCGATCGTCATCAGCGAGTAGTTGACGGCGCTGAGCAGGCCCGGCAGCACCCCGGCAATGAACAGTTTCGAGATCGGCACTTCGGCGAAGATGCCGTAGATCAGGAAAATCACGCTCGGCGGGATGAGCGAGCCCATGGTCCCGGCGGCGGCGACCACGCCGGCGGCGAGCGGGCCGGAGTATTTGTATTTGAGCATCTCCGGCACCGCGATGCGCCCCATCGCGGCCGCGCACGCGACCGAGGAGCCGGTCACCGCCGAGAACATCGCGGCGCCCCAGATCGACGCGACGCCGAGCCCGCCGGGCAGGCCGCCGAGCCACACCCGGGCGGCGCGGAACAGGCCCTCGGTGAGCTGCGCGTGATAACAGGCGTAGCCCATCAGCAGGAACATCGGGATCGAGCTCAGCGACCAATGTGCGGCGAACTCGTAGGGGATCGCCGCGACGATGCCGAGCGCGCCCTTGGCGCCGACCAGCAGCCAGATGCCGACCACGGCGACTCCGCCGAGCGTCACGCCGATCGGCACGCGCACCAGCAGCAGGACGATGACGGCGGCAAAGCCGAGCGAACCGAGCGTCAACGGCGACATCGCGGCTCCGCTTCAGGCTGGGATCTCTTCGACGACGGGCAGCGGTTTTGCCGGCTCGCGGCCGCGCAGGAGCTCGATCGCCTTGACCAGCAGGACCGCGGCGATGGCGGCGGTCCCGATCGGCACCAGCAGCCGGCTCGGCCACGTCGGCAGCGCGACCGCGCCCATCTCGTACTCGCCGATCCGCAATTTTTCCACGGCGACGAGGCCGGAGCGCCAAGCCAGCACCGCGAAATACGCCATGCTGGCGAGCGCGGCGAGGGCAAGCGTCCAGCGCCGCAGCGCGCCGCGGAAGTGCTGCGAGAGAAGATCGACCGCGATGTGGTGGTCGGCACGCTCGACGGCCGCAAGCGGCAGGAAGATCACCGCGACCATGTAGTAATACGAGACCACCTCGATGGTGACCGGGATCGGGTGGTTGAGCAGGAGGCGCCCGACCACGTCGGCATTGACGTGGAGCATCATCAGGATCAGGGCGATTCCCGCCGGCACCATCAACAGCCGGCCGAGCCCGCCGACGGCGGCGCTGATCACGCCCATGAGGTCCTCCCGGTCTCGAAGAGCCTAGCCGATGTGCCGGTAGGGACAAAGCAGGCGCGTGCCGTTGATGCGGCACTCGCAGATCCGCCCGCCCGGTAACGCTTCATTAACCATATCCCCCCACCCTCGCCGGCAAATCCGCAAATCCCACCGGGGGGGCCGGCCATGAACGTGATCACGCTTGCGTCCCGCAAGGGCGGCTCGGGCAAGAGCACGCTCACCGCGCATCTGGCCGCCTTTGCGCAGAAACTGGGAAGACGCTGTCTCATCCTCGACGCCGACCCGCAGGGCTCGCTCACGCTCTGGCACTCGATGCGCGGCGACCGCCAGCCGCCGCTCGAGAACGCCGCGCGTGGCATCGATCGCCTGCTCGCGCACGCCATGATCGACGGCGTCGAATGGGTGTTCATCGACACGGCGCCGACGCTGTGGGTCGTGGTCCAGGAGGCGATCCGCGCCGCGACCCTCGTCGTCATTCCGGCGCGGCCGGGCTTTTTCGATCTCGCCGCCGTCGCCGAGACGGTCAAGATCGCGCGCGAACGCAACAAGCCCTACGCGGTGGTGATCAATGCCGCGCCGGTCAAGCGCGACGAGAAGGAAGCCCCGGCGGTCGCGGCCTCGCGCTTAAAGCTCGAGGCGCTGGGCATTCCGGTGTGGTCGGGCCAGATCTCGCAGCGCGCGGGCTACATGGCCTCGCTCGCGGCGGGTTTCAGCGCCGGCGAGGTGGCGCCGGATTCGGCCGCCGGCCAGGAGGTCGCGCGGCTGTGGTCGGCGGTCGAGCGCTCGGTCGCGGCGATCCGCGGCGCCCAGGCGGACGCCGGCGGGATGCACAGCCGGGCGGCGTAGTCAGCCGCGACGCAACTTCAAACGCCGAGCAGCGCGAGACCTCTCGCGCGGGGCCTCACTACGTTCGGCGCCACCCTCTTTCGCAAGGGGAGAGGGTTTGCGCAGCGCCTCCGTCACTTCGTCGAGCGAGGGCGGCGCGGCGCTGTCCCTGAATGCCGTGAGGCGGCCGTAGATCTCGGCCGCCGCCAGATGAAAGCCGCCCGGCAGGCCGGCGGCTTCGAAGCTCGCGGCAATCTCCTCCATCTCGGCGACCCAGCGCCAGGCTTTGTAGACCTTGGCGGGAACCGCGTCGGATTCCCGCAGCAGCTGCGGCTGCGAGAGCTTCCATTCCGCGAGCAGGCTCTTATCGACGCCCTCGCGCTGCGCCAGCGCGCGGATCGCGGCGAGAAGCGCGGTCGAGCCTTTGGTCCAGGCCGCGTAGGCCATCTTCAGCGCCGAGGCCGCGCCGGCGTCACCGTCGAGCGCGACCGCCTGCAAATCGCTCGAGGCGAACAGCGCGGCGATTTTTTCCCGCGCCGGGCCGGACAGATAGAGCCGGGTGCGGCCGGGTGCATTCGGCGGCGGGCCGATGATGCCGCCGTCGACGAAGGAGGCGCCCGCGGCCTCGATCGATCGGCCGATTTTTCGCGCGGTCGAGGCGGCGACCGCGTTGGCATCGACGAAAATCCCGCGGAAGTGCCTTTCGGCCACCGCGCGGGCGAGATCGAGCGCGGCATGCGGCGGGCAAACCGAGAAGACGACGTCGGCCTCGGCAAGCGCGCGGTCGAGCGTTTCGCATGGCTCGAGCCCGGCCGCGTCCGCGCGCGCCCGCGTTGCGGCGCTGCGGCCTTGCGCAACCCACAGCACGCGGAACCCGCGCCAAACGAGGCACGCGCCGACGGCGGCGCCCATTTCGCCCGGATGCAGCATGGCGATGGTGTGGTTCGGCATGGGAAAACTCTCCCCTCGTGTCCCGGGCGCGATGCAGCACGAAGTGCTGCGTCGCTGAACCGGGACCCATTGCGCAATCTTCCAAAATTCTGGACCCCGCATCTGCGGCGCATCGCTCCGCTCTGCGCCGCGTCCGGGGAACGCGTCAACTGGCTACTCGCGAGCCCAGCACCACCACCTTGGCGCCGACCGGGGCGCGCTCGTAGAGATCCATGACGTCCTGATTGAGCATGCGGATGCAGCCCGAGGAGACGTTCTTGCCGATGGTCCACGGCTCGACGGTGCCGTGGATGCGGAACAAGGTGTCCTTGTTGTCCTGCCACAGGTAGAGCGCGCGGGCGCCGAGCGGATTGCGCGGGCCGCCGGGCATGCCGATCCCGCTGCGCAGCTGGCTCATGTGCCGCATCAGCTCGGGCTGGCGCGCGAGCATCTCCCTGGGCGGATACCAGTCCGGCCATTCCTGCTTGTCGTGGATGGTCGCGCTGCCGGACCAGCTGAACCCCTGGCGGCCGACGCCGACGCCGTAGCGCACCGCCTTGCCGCCGCCCTGGATCAGATAGAGGAAATGATTTGCCGGATCGATGACGATCGTGCCGGCCGGCTCGGGGCTGAAATAGGCGACATTTTTGCGCAGAAACGCCGGATCGACGTCGGAGAGCTGTATCGCCGGAATCGGGAACGGCTCGTCCTCGATCGCCGCGTACATGCCGGCGTATTGCCGCACCACAGCAGGATCGACCGGCGCCGCTGGCGGCCGCGCACTCTCGCGCGGCCGTGCCGGCTCCGGCTCGTCCCGCCACGGGCGCTGGCGCTGGTATTGCGGCTGCGGCGCATATTCGGGCGATCGCTGCTGCCATCCGGGCCACGCCTGCCGCGGGTACGGGGCCGGGCGCGCCCATGGTCCCTGGCACGACCAGGGGAACTGCTCGCAATCCTGGGCCGATGCCAGCGGCGCGAACGCCACCAGCATGACGCCGAGAGCCAAACCGCGACGGTCGAACATTGCCAAACACGCTCCGAACTGGGACGGACCGGCCCCCCGCCGAGGATCACCGGTTTGATCCTACCAGGAATGGGCGAAATTAGGACCTGGTTCCGCCGCTCGCATGGCTCGCGGGTTACTCGAGACGCCTCCCCCCGAACCCGGGTGTTCCCGGGTTCGGCAGTCATGAACCGGTCGACATCGGAAACATCCGATGTCGGCTGTGGGGGAGGTCGCCTCGCGCGGCATGCGCGAGGCGGGAGGGGGGTATGGAGGTCGCTGAATCAAACAGGCACCCCCGCGTCCCTCCCCCACAAAGGGGGAGGGAGCCGATTGCGGCCCTCATGGTCAAAATCCACAAACGAAGTTTTGATCTTGCACCCATCACCCACGCGGCGCCGGCCCGGCATCGCGGCCGGCTTCCGCCACCAGCCATTGCGCGAACTCGCGCACGTGCGGCTTGCCGGCGGAGAGCCGCGATTCGATGATGAAATACGCCCGCGATCCCACCAGCGTCTGCTTGAACGGCATGACCAGCGTGCCGGCTTCGATCAGATCGTTGAGCAGCGGCTGACGGCCGAGCGCCACGCCCTGTCCGCTGATCGCCGCCTGGATCATCTGCTCGTACTGGCTGAAGTGCAGCGCGCCCGCGGGTCTGAGGTCGCTGATGCCGAGCGCGGTGAGCCAGGTGCCCCAATCCATGTACATCGTCTCCGCGCCGGCATAATCGAAATGCAGCAAAGTGTGATGCGCGAGGTCCTGCGGCGTTTTCAGCGGCCGCGCCTTGTCGCGCACCAGCGCACGGCTGCACATCGGGATCATCTCCGCGCCGAATAGTTTCACCGCGCCCTCCGGCACGGTTTCGGGCCGGCAGTAGCGGATGGCGAGATCGATCAGGCTGCGCTCGAGGTTGAGCGCGTCGGTGGTGGCCGAGATGCGCACGTCGATGTCGGGATGGAGCGATGTGAACCGGCGCAGCCGCGGAATGAGCCAGAGCGAGGCGAAGCCCGTGGTCGTGGTGATGGAGAGCTGCCGCGCGCGGGTCTCGGCTTTGAGCCGGTCGGTCGCGCTCTGCAGCCGATCGAGCACGTCGGTTGCGATCCGGTAGAGCGCCTGCCCGCTTTCGGTCAGCTGGAGCGATCGCGGCCGGCGCTCGAACAGCCTTAGCCCGAGGTGCTGCTCGAGCGCCTTGATCTGCCGGCTGACGGCCGACTGGGTGATGAACAGCTCCTCGGCCGCCTTGGTGAAGCTCAGCGTGCGCGCGGCGGCCTCGAAGCCCTGGAAGAAGGCCAGATGGGGCAGGTCGTAGCGCTTGCTTGCCATTCCCAAAACTCATGCATTGGCTGAAAAAGGATCGTTTGAGCCGCGCCGAACTCTGCACTACTCTGCGGTTTAGTTCAACAACTCGACTGCATGCCCCCATGAAACCGCATGCGTCGCCCTCATGCAAGAGGAGGCTTCCATGGCTGGTCCGCTCGACACCCCGGTTCATCTGCAGGCGCGCGAATTGCTGCCGATCGAGGACGGCGCCGGGCTCGAGGTGAAATCCCTCGGCGGCGATCTCTGGATCACCCAGGCGGGCGACCCCGAGGACAAGATCCTCCACGGGGGAGAATCCTTCGTGCTCGACCGGCCCGGTCTCACGCTGGTAACCGCGCTCTCCGGCCCCGCCGTGCTGGTGGTGCAGCCGGGAACGATCCTGGCGCGGCACGAGCTTCGGCGTGCGGCGTGAGCGCCATGGCCCGCGAGGAGCCCCGTCTCGTTCACGCGCTGCGCTTGCCGGGCGGCGAACGCGTGATGCTGCGGCCGGTTTGCCCGCGCGACGCCGAGGCGCTGCAAGACTATGTCCGCGCGCTGTCGCCGGACGCACGCTACAATCGGTTCTTCGGTCCGCTGCGCGAGCTGCCGCCGGCCGAGATCGAGCGCGTCACGCACCTCGATGTTCGCAACCAGCTGGCGCTGCTCGCCCAGACTCGCATCGACGGCGGATGGAGCCCGATCGGCGAGGCGCGCTATGCGCTGGCGCCCGATCGGCTCGATTGCGAATTCGCGCTCTCGGTCGCGGACGATTTTCGCGGCAAGGGCCTGGGCACTCTGTTGCTCGCCGATCTCGAGCGCCGGGCGCGGAGCCTCGGTGCGCGCTACCTCGTCGGCGACGTGCTGCGCTCCAACGAGGCGATGCAAGCGCTGGCGCGCAAGGCCGGCTTCGCCATGGCGGGCGTGCCCCGCGATGCCAAGCTGGTCCGCATCGTGAAGGACCTGGCGCTTTCGCGAACTGCGCTGCCGCGCGAGACGCTGCCGGTACCCGGGCTGGCAAACGCGGCGTGATGACCTGTACTCTGCGCCCGGATTTCGCTTCGCACCATCCGGGCTACAGGGCTCACGCGTATCGATGCGCATCGGGATCGATTTGGGCGGGACCAAGATCGAGGCGATCGCGCTCGACGATCGTGGCGAAACGCTGGTGCGCCGCCGCGTGCCGACGCCTTGCGGCGACTATCCGGCCATCCTCGATGCGGTCGGCGACCTCGTCGCCTTCGTGGAACGCGAGACCTCCCGGCGCGGAAGCGTCGGCATCGCCTCGCCGGGAGCGATCTCGAAGCAAACCGGCCTGATCAAGAATTCGAATAGCAGCGGGCTCAACGGCAAGCCGCTCGACCGGGATCTCGCAAAACGATTGGGGCGGGAGATCCGGCTGGAGAACGACGCCAATTGTTTTGCGTTTTCCGAAGCGGTGGACGGCGCGGCGGCGGATGCGAGCGTGGTGTTCGGAATCATTCTCGGCACCGGCGTCGGCGGCGGTCTCGTCGTCGACAAGGCAACCATCACGGGCCGCAACCGCATCGCGGGCGAATGGGGCCACAATCCGCTGCCGTGGCCGCGTGAGAACGAACGGCCGGGGCCGCCCTGCTACTGCGGCAAGACCGGCTGCATCGAGACTTTCCTCGCCGGGCCGGGGCTTGCGCGAGACTATTGCGACCGCACCGGCAAGAAGCTGACGCCGGAAGCGATCGCGCTTGCCGCCACTCGCGGCGATGGCGATGCGGTCGCGTGTTTCGAGCTCTATCGGGATCGGCTGGCGCGCGGGCTTGCCGGCGTGATCAACGTGCTCGACCCCGACAAGATCGTGCTCGGCGGCGGCCTCTCCAATGTCGCGCAGATCTATGAGGAACTTCCCGCGCTGGTGGAGCGATACGCGTTCTCCGACGGCATCGATACGCCGATCGTGCGCGCCCGGCACGGCGATTCGAGCGGCGTGCGCGGCGCCGCCTGGCTCTGGCCGCTCGATGCTTACAGCCCGCTGAACCAATTGTAGCCCTGGTCCTCCCAATAGCCGCCGGGGTAGCGATGGAGAACGGTGATCCCGATGACGTGCTTGGGGTTCTTGAAGCCGAGCTTGGTCGGAACGGAACGCTGGTGGCGCCGCGCGTGAACGTCGGCCGGGGCGGCATCGCACCGCCGATGTAATGTCGTGCTAGGCTGGACCTCATCAGGAGAGGTCCACCATGGCCGCAACGCCCCCGCCCGTTGCGCTCGGCACGGCCGCGCCGGATTTCCGGCTGCCGGCGACCGACGGCCGCACCTATGCATTCGCCGACGTCGCCGGCCCGAACGGCACGGTGATCGTCTTCATCTGCAATCATTGTCCTTACGTGAAGGCGGTGATCGACCGGATGGTGGCGGACGCGCGCACGCTCAACGCCGAGGGCATCGGATTTGTGGCGATCTGCTCGAACGATGCGAAATCCTATCCGGAGGATTCGTTTCCCAACATGCAGCGCTTCGCGAAAGCGCACGGTTTCCCGTTTGCGTATCTGCACGACGAGGACCAGGCGGTGGCCCGCGTCTATGGGGCGGCGTGCACGCCGGATTTCTTCGGCTACGACGCGGCGCACAAGCTCAAATATCGCGGCCGGCTGGACGAGGGCCGCATGAATGCGCGGTCCGCCGGTGCCCGCAAGGAGCTCGTCGAGGCGATGCGCGCGATCGCGTCGACCGGGACGGCGCCAGCGCCGCAGTTCGCCTCGATGGGTTGCTCCATCAAATGGAAGGCGGCGTAAGCTCGTAGCCCGCATGGAGCGAAACGGAATGCGGGATCCCGGATTTCGCGCCCGCTCCCGGGCGCTCCATCCGGGCTACGCGTCGCCGCCCCGCATCAGCTGCTCCAATCCCGACGCGGTCGCGACCGGCGCCGTCCAGCCGAGCCGCGCAAGCGCCGCGGGATCCGCGACCAGCGGGCCGGCGAGGCGCTCGTAAGTCTCCGAACGCCCGATCGCACGCAATGCCGCTTCGAGCAACGGCGCCGGCACGCGAAACAGGCCGGGCCGGCGGCCGAGCCCGGCCCGCATCGCGGCGATCATCTCTGGAATGCTCAGCGGTCCGGGATCGGCGACGATCAGCGGCCGCCGCAGCGGTGCCGGCGCGCCGAGCAAGAGATCGATCGCCGCGAGGAGATTATCGAGCGAGAGCAACGAGCGCCGTGCGACGAGCCCGCCGAGCGGCAGCGGCAACGGAGAGCGCGCCAGCGCAATCAGCCGCGCCATATTGCCCTTGACGCCGGGCCCGTACACGAGCACCGGGCGCAGCGCGACCCAATCGAGCTCGAGCTGTGCCAAACCCTGTTCGGCTGCGAGCTTCGAGCGGCCATAGGCGTCGGTGGGTTGCGGCTCGGAATCCTCGGTGAGCACGCTTGCGGCGGTCGGCCCGGATTGCGCGCGGATCGAGGAGAGAAACACGAAACGGCGAACTCCCGCCCGCTGCGCCGCGCGCGCCAGGCCGATCGTGGCCTCGGTGTTGAGCGCCCGATGGTCGTCCTCCGGCAGCCCGGACATCTCGTGGGAAACGCCGGCCGAATGGATCACGGCGTCGGCGCCCGCCAGCGCCGCCGCCATGTTCTGCGGCCGCGCGAGATCGCCCACCACCGCGCTCGCGCATTCCGCCGGCAGCACGCTGGGACGGCGTAGCAGGACGCGCAGCCGATAGCCGCGCTTGGAGAGCTGGCGCAGCAGATATCGCCCGATGAATCCGGTGCCGCCCGTGAGCGCGATCAGGGGCATGGCGGGCGAGGCGGCCTCCCCGACAAGGGGGGAGGTGTCTCGAGTAAATCGAGGGGCATCAGCAAATGCTCTCCGCTCCAAAACACCGGATAATTTCAGCTATGCGGTTATCACCGATAATGCACGGCGAGCCAGATGGTCGGGTGGTCCGGGTCGGTCCATTCGACGCGATGACGCGTGTGGGCCGGAAGGTGAACGTAATCGCCCGCTGCGAGCCGGACCGGTTCCGCATGCCCCTCGAGCCCGAGGATCGCCGCGCCCCGGAGCAGGAGAACCCATTCGGCACAATCCTGATCGTACCAGAACCCCGGCGGGCTCGCATGCGCGTGGGAAACGATGCGCTCGATCCGCAGCGCCGGCGCCCGCAGCAATTGCGTGACCTGCTCCTCGGCGCCGCCCGGAGAAATATCGGCGAACATATTCCCGGTCGCGACCATTTCGGAGCCCCTCCTGGCGGCCATGCGGGCTAGTGACACGCACCCATGCGATCGGGCAAGCTGATCGATCGGCGTTCGGAGGAACATCATGGACAGCGCAACGCTCGCCCGGGCGGCAAAACCGGCGGAAAAACCCATCCCGTTCGATACCGGGCGCCTCGACGATTTGCTCGAAGACGCCGGCATCGACCTGCTTCTCGTCACGTCGAAGCACAACGTGCAATATCTGCTCGGGGGCTATCGCTTCTTCTTCTTCGATTACATGGACGCCATGGGCGTGAGCCGCTATCTGCCGGTGCTCGTCTATCGGCGCGGCCGGCCGGAGGAGGCCGCCTATATCGGCTACCGGCTCGAGGCATTCGAGCACGAGCTCGGCAAGTTCTGGCCGCCCGCGGTCAAGCCGGCGTCTTCGGGCTCGGTCGACGCGATCAAGCTTGCGGTCGAGCACATCCGCGGGCTCGGGCCCGGCATCCGGCACATCGGGATCGAGGCCTCGTTCCTGCCCGCCGACGCCGACGCGGCGCTGCGCGTGGCGCTGCCGGACTGCGAGATCATCGACGCGCATTTCCCGCTGGAGCGGCTGCGCGCAATCAAAACCCCGGCCGAGCTTGGCCTCTTGCGGGAAGCTTCCGAGCGCGTCGTCGCGTCCATGCTCGCGGTGTTCGCCAGCTGCGCGCCCGGCACGACCAAGACCGAGCTCGTCGAAAAGCTGCGGCGCGAAGAGGTCGGCCGCGGGCTTACGTTCGAATATTGCCTGATCACGGCCGGCACCAGCTTGAACCGGGCGCCGTCGGATCAGCGGCTCGAGCCGGGCGACGTCATCTCGCTCGACTCCGGCGGGAACTATCGCGGCTATATCGGCGATCTCTGCCGGATGGGGATCTTGGGCGCGCCGGATTCGGAGCTGCAGGACCTGCTCGCCGCAATCGACGCGATTCAGCAGGCGGCGCGCAAACCGATCCGCCGCGGTGCCCGCGGCGGCGACATATTCGTTGCCGCCGAGAAGCTGATGAACGCCTCCCCGTACGGCGCGTATCTGGAATTCATCGCCCACGGGATGGGACTGATCAGCCACGAGGCGCCGCGCCTCGCTACGAACCGCGCCTACAGCGGCTACGATGCGGATCGCGCGCTCGAAAGCGGTATGGTGGTATCGATCGAGACCACGATGAAGCACCCGCGCCGCGGCTTCATCAAGCTCGAGGACACCGTGGCGGTGACCGAGGACGGTTGCGAGGCGTTCGGCGACACCGGCCGCGGCTGGAACCGCGCCGGCAAGCCGGCTTGATCTGGAACAAGGAAATCCGCCTCCGTCGTCCTACAATAGCTCAGCTTCGGGAATCCGGTTCCTGAGCTTGGGCGACCTCGACCGAACGGAAACGCTGCGATCGGGGCCGCCTCTCCGCCGGGGCGCAAGGGCGGACTCATAATTCCTTATCGATCATTTCCTTCGCGTCGCCTGCTCGACCGTTCGGCCAAGGCTTCGAACCTATTTCGCTCCCTGCCGGAACAGACTTCGGCCAATCGCGGTTGACGGCGTGAATTCCGCGTGCGGCTGGAGCCCGGTGCTCGGCGCGTTGCAGGACAAACAATCGGATGACGAGAGACCCGGGATTCCGCCAACAGCGATTCTCCGGTACGCGAGTGCAACGCGGCGAGCACGCCTTCGCGGCGGATCGCGGCCGGCTCGCCACGGCGCCGTCGGAGATTCCGGCGCGGGGATGGAAGGACATCCTCTGGCGCGTCTACGCCCGCATCACGGAGTGCCGCGTCATCGCGGTTGCGGCCGGGGTGGCCTTCTACGTCCTGCTCGCGATCTTCCCGGCCATCGCCGCGCTGATCGCCATTTACGGGCTGTTCGCGGACCCCGGAGCGATCGCCAGCCACCTCGATTCGATTTCGAGCTTCGTGCCCGGCGGCGCGATCGAAGTGCTCCGCGACCAGATGAGCCGGCTCGCCGCGCAAGGCGCGGGAACGCTCGGCTTGGCATTCATCGTCGGACTCGCCGTTTCGTTGTGGAGCGCCAACGCCGGCATCAAGGCGCTGTTCGACGCGCTCAACATCGTTTACGGCGAGAAGGAGAAGCGCGGCTTCGTGCGCCTCAACTTGATCTCGCTGGGCCTGACGTTGGCGGCCATCGTATTCCTGCTGCTGGCGCTCGGTTTGGTCGCGGTCGTGCCATTGGCTCTGAAATACATCGGCCTGGAAAGCGCGACCGAGTGGATCATCAAAGTTGCGAGATGGCCGTTGCTGTTCGTGGCGGTCGGCGTGGCGCTCTCCATTCTCTATCGGTACGGTCCGAGCCGGAACGAGCCGCAGTGGCGCTGGGTCAGCTGGGGCAGCATGTTCGCGGCGCTGGTCTGGATCGCGGCATCCCTGCTGTTCTCCTGGTATGCGGAGAATTTCGGCAGCTACAACAAGACCTACGGCTCGCTCGGGGCCATCATCGGCTTCATGACCTGGATCTGGCTCTCCATCATCGTGGTCCTGGCCGGAGCCGCGATCGACGCCGAGATGGAGCACCAAACCGTCCGCGACACCACGGAGACGGCCTCCCGGCCGATGGGACAGCGCGGCGCGACCATGGCCGACACCCTGGGCGCCGCGCAGGGCTAGCATCTACTCGCAACCAAGGGAAACGAACCATGAGACTGCAGCGCTCCACGATCCTATGTTCTGCCATCCTCGCCGGCGCGCTGATTGCGTCGGCAGGTTCATCGCTCGCCCAGCAGAAAACCGCCAAACAGTGCGACGCCGAATGGCAGTCGAACAGGACCTCGATTCAGGCGAGCGGGAAGACCAAGAAGGATTACGTGGCGGCTTGCCGTCAGGGCAGCGGCAATGCGGCCGCGCAGCCTTCAGGTCGCGCCGCCGCCACGGCCACAAGCCCGCAGCCGGCCGCAAAAGGCTCGCCGCGAGATACAAGAACCGCGGCCCAGCCTCCTGCCACTCGCGCACAGCCGGCTGCCAAGGCCTCGCCACGAGATACCCGAGCCGCGGCGCAAACCCCCACTACTCGCACCGAGCCGAGCCCCGCGACGCAACAAAAAACGCAGCCCAGCGCAAAAGCCTCGCCGCGCGACACAAGAATCGCCACTCAGAGTCCCGCCGCCCGCCCACAAGCTAGCCGGGCTCCCGAGGCGAGATCGCAGCCCGCGCCACGAGCGACCGGAAATGCCGCGGCGGCCCAGTACTCGACCATGTTGGCCGCCAAGGCTCATTGCCCGACCGACACGGTTGTTTGGGTCAACACGGATTCGAAGATCTATCACTACAGTGACAGCGCGCGATACGGAAAGACCAAGGACGGCGCCTATATGTGCGAGAAGGACACCGCCTCGGCCGGTTTCCGCGCCGCCAAGAACGAAAAGCAACCCCAATAAGTGCGACGACACTCCGGCGAGCCGGTCTTGCGAGCTCGCCGGAGACGCTTCCTGCGACCTGCAACCGACAAACACGCAACATCATCTAGAAGATGACACTCTAGGGAGACGACCATGGGTTTGCTCGATGTCCTGAACGGAATGCAGAATGGGCCGCGCGGACAGCGCGATCCGACCACCAGCAGAGGCATGTCGCCGATCACCATGGCCGTGCTCGGTCTCTTGGCCTACAAGGCGCTCAAGAACTTCGGCGGCAGTCAGCCGGGCCGAGCTGGGGTCGGGCCTTCCGAAGAACCTGCCCCATCGCCCGGCGGCTCTGGAGCGCCCGGCGGGCTCGGCGGTCTGCTCGGCGGCGGCTTGGGTGGGCTACTGGCAGGCGGGGCCGCCGGAAGCGTCCTGAGCGGCGGGTTGGCCGACCTCGTCAGGCGCTTCCAGCAGAGCGGGCACGGGGACGTCGTCAACTCATGGGTCGGCCCGGGATCGAACCAGCCCATCGAGCCGAACCAGCTTGCGGAAGCGCTGGGTCCGGAGCGGATCAATGCGCTCACTGCCCAAACCGGCATGTCCAAGGATGATCTGCTCAATGGGTTGAGCCAGGAGCTGCCCCAGGCAGTGGACGAACTTACGCCCGAGGGCCGGCTGCCGACCGAGCAGGAAGCCTCACGTTGGGTCTGACCGGCGGCACGGGCCGGTGAACTCGGCCGAAGGCAAGCAATGGGCCCGCCCAAACCGCGGAGGGCAACTCGGCCTCGATGAGGTTTTCGAGCTTCTGCCGCGATCGTGGCGCTCCGAACTCGAAGGGGCACGCTGCGAGCCGGTGAGTTCTGGTGTGAGCGGCGCCTGCGTGTGGCGCGTTCTCAGCACGTCCTCTCCCGACCGGTATCTCAAGTTGGGAACAGGTTCCCATACCGAAGCAATTCGGCAGGAGATCATACGGACATCTTGGCTTCATTCGCACGGCGCGAATGTGCCGCCGCTTCTGAGAATGATCATCCGACCGGATTTCGCCGCGATGTTGGCGTCGGCTCACCCCGGCGAACCGGTTGAATCCTGCGATCTTCCTGCGGACAGGGTCATCGAGGCCCTCGGGCGCGGATTGTCTAAATTGCATTCACTTCCCGTTTTGTCCTGCCCATTCGACGAGGCAATTCAAACCCGGCTCAAACGCGCGGAAGCAGCCATTGCGGAACGGCAAATCGATCCGGCCCAGTTCAGAAGTTTGAACTCGAAAATGACGCCGGAAGGATTATTCCAGCGGCTCGTCACCAGAATCCCGTCGGCCGAAGACCTGGTGGTCGTCCATGGAGATGCGACATTTACAAACATCCTGATCAATGGGCTCCAAGAAATCAGTTTTGTCGACTGCGGACACTCGGGAAAAGCCGATCGCTACGTCGATCTGGCGTTGGTGGCGTCGGAAATAGAGGAGCGCTACGGCAAACATTGGATGCCGGCGTTTGCCGGATCCTACGGGCTCTCGACCTGGAATACGCAAAGAGCGGAGTTCTTTTTGGACCTGTATGAGTTCTTCTAAAATTGCTGTTCCGACCGATCCTGACCCCGCGGGGGTCGTCGGCTTCGCAGACTTCCCCGTAAGCGGGAGCAGGGAAAACCCTCAACGGATCGGCGCGAGCGGCACCGCCGCGGGCGGCCGCAGCGCGTTGTCGGGTTGCGCGCGACGGCGCGCCGGCTCGGGCCGCGGCTGATCGTCGCCGAGCGAGAGCGGCCGACGGCCGCCTTCGGCGGCGGCCGCAGCCGCGGGCGCATGTTTTTTCGCCGGTGCCGGCGCCGGCGCCCCCGGTTTGGGCGCGGGCGGCGCGCCGCCGCTTCCGGATTTCGCCGTCGGCGCGGGAGCCGGCACCGCGCTCGGTTCCGGCTCGATCCGCAAGCTCGCATCGGGCCGCGGCCAGGCGAAATCGTCCGCCCTGCCGCTGATTGCCGGCAAGGGCTCGCCTTTCACCAGGATGCGGTTGGCATTCGGGTCGTTCACGCCGGACCGCTGCAGGCCGACGCCGACCAGGCCTTCGGGCGCGCTCGTCAAGGTCGTCAAAGGCACCACCGGCCCGGCTACCGGACGCGCCGCCGGCGCGCCGGTGCGCGAAGCGTCCGGCTGGGGCTCCTCCGGCACCGGCAGCGCCATCGGCGCGCCGCGGCTGAGCATCACGTGCCGGATCTCCCGCTCGACGTAATGCGCGAGCTTGCGGGCGCCCGCCTTGGTGAAATGCACGCCATCGCCGGCGCGCAGCACGCGGGTCTGACCTTCGAAATCGGGGCCGCGCGCGACGAAATTGCCGCTCTCGTCCACGAAGCCATCCCACACGTCGACATAGACGATGCCGGCCTTTTCGGCATGCGCGCGATAGAGCTCGTTCAGATAGGCGAGGTCGGCGGTCGAACGGGTGCCGCGGATCGCCGGCAAACCGATCCAGAGCACCGGCACGCCATTGCTCTTGAGCACTGCGATCGTCTCGTCGATGCGCCTGCCGTAGGCCTCGCCCCATTTTTCGGAGCGAAACTCGTAGGTCATCATCGGCCCGGCAGGCGGTTCGGGAGCCGCGGCCGGTTTTTGCTGCTCGGCGGATTTCGGCTGCTCGGCCCCGGCACCCTCTTGCGCCTCGGCAGCTTGCGGATTGATCGAGGTCGGCTGCCCGCCTTCGAGCTTCGTCTGCGGCACCACCAGCTGTTGCTTCGGAGCGACCCGCGGCGGCCGCTCGCGGATTGCCTGCCGGTCGCTCGTTCCGATCATCATCACGATGAAATCGGCTTTCTCGGCGGCGAGGATTTCCTTTGCAGCCTGTGGCCAATCGACTTCCTTCCGGGATTCCGGTCGGATCAAGCCGCTATAGGTGCGGTACTTGCGGACCACACCGATCTCCGGCGTTTCGGCGAACGCATCTTCGAGCCCGAAGCCGAGCCAGTCGGCCATGGAATCGCCCACGACCACCACGGTCTTGGTCGGCGAGCCCTCCTGCTTGCGCGGCGGCGGTGCCTTAATGGCATCGCCCTGCGACTGCGACCGCTCACCCTGCCAGCCGCCGCCCCCGCTCCATGGCGCCCATTGGCGCTGCTGCTGCTGCGGGGCCTGGCGCCGGCCCCAGAAGGGATAATCCCAGAATTGCGCCGCCGCAGGCGAGGTGAGGACAAGAGAGGCCGCACACGCGAGCCAAATCTCCGCCGCAAGCACCAAGGTCGGTGCAGCGAGCTTGCCCAGAATGCTTGCCGTTTTCATCTTGATGCCCCCGGCCGCATGCAAGCGCGGCCTTCCCTTCGAGAGCGACGGGCCATCCGCCAATAGCCCGACGAAAATGTCAACTTCGCGGTACTCCGTCCCTACAGGGAGAGTCGCCGGCGAAACCGGCAGGGTGGATCGGCCCCCGATCACGCCTCGCGTGATCGAACCCCCCGCTAGCGGGGAGGCAATTAATGCGCGCGCAGGCGGTCCAGCACTTGCGTCGAGGCGAAGCCGTCCGGGATCAGGCCGGCGCGCCGCTGGAACTCGCGGATCGCGGCGCGGGTCTTGGCCCCGAACCGTCCGTCCGGCTCGCCCACGTCGAAGCCGTGCAGCACCAGCCGCTGCTGCAGCTCGTAGCGCTCCGTGAGGCTGAGCACGCGCTCGTCGCGCGGCCATGGCTGCACCAGCGGCCCCTCGCCGCGCAAGCGGTCGGCGAGATGGCCGATGGCGAGCGCATAGGCCTCCGCGGGGTTGTAGCGCATGATCACCCGGAAATTGCTGAGCATCAGGAACGCCGGGCCGCGGGCGCCGGCCGGCACCAGCAGGTAGGCGCGGTCCGTCGGGCGCGGAAATGCCTTGCCGCCGATCCGGTGGATGCCGAGTCGCTGCCACTCCTGCATCATGAGCTGGCGCGAGCGGTCCGCGAACAGGTAATCGAACCCCGGCGGCACCCCGACCTCGTAGCCCCAGATCTGGCCGGTGATCCAGCCGTCCGTGCGCAGATTGTTCGCGGTCGAGGCGATGACGTCCGGAATGGAATCGACGACGTCCCGCCTGCCGTCGCCGTCGAAATCGACCGCGTAACGCTTGAAGGCGGTCGGCATGAATTGCGTCGGCCCGAATGCGCCGGCCCACGATCCTTTGAGCCGATCGGGCCGCACGTCGCCGCGATGGAGGATTTCGAGCGTCGAAAGGAATTCCTCCCGGAAATAATCCTGGCGCCGGCCGATGCAGGCGAGCGTCGCCGTCGATTGCAGCACCGGGCGCTCGCCGATCGCGCTGCCGAAATTGGATTCGATGCCCCAGATCGCGGCGATGACGTGGCGATCGACCCCGTAGGCTTTTTCCACCGCCGCGAAGGTCGGCTGGTATTTCGCCAAGATCTCCCGCCCGGTCGCGATGCGCGTATCGTTGACCAGAAGATCGAGATAATCCCACAGCGATTTCGTGAACTCCGGCTGCGCATCGAGCAGATCCATGATGTGGAGATCGGGCTCGAGATTGGCCGTATAGGCCTGGAACGTCTGCCAGGAGACGCCGCGCCGGGCGGCCTGCGGCCACAGCTGCGCGATGCAATTCTGGAAATTGCTGGCCGCGGCCAGAATCGCCTGCGGGGTCATCAGCGGGTGCCC
>DASWCW010000065.1:0-4406 GCA_036395835.1 Xanthobacteraceae bacterium | reverse complement strand
GCCGATCTCGACATCGCCGCGGTGCTGGCGAAGCTGCCGGCGGGACATGCGCGCGCCGTCCCGGCGACGGAATTCGCGCTGCGGCACGTCGGCCGGCCGCTGCCGAATGCGGCGCTGCTCGGCGCCTTCGCCGCGCTCAGCGGTCTCGTGCACCTGCATTCGGTCGCTGCCGCCATCCGCGAGGCGTTTCCCGGGAACGTCGGCGAGGCGAACGTCGCCGCCGCGACCGCCGCTTACGACGCGATCGTGTCCACTGCGGCGGCGGCCTGAGGAGAGACGAGATGCTCAAGCAGGTCGAAGGGTCGCGGGCGACGGCGGAAGCGATCGCGCTGTGCCGGCCGCAAGTGATCTGCGCCTACCCGATTACGCCGCAGACCCACATCGTGGAAGGGCTGGGCGAGATGGTGCGCGGCGGCGAGCTGAAGAATTGCGAATTCATCAATGTCGAATCCGAGTTCGCCGCGCTTTCGGTAGCGATCGGCGCCTCGGCGGCCGGCGCGCGCGCCTATACGGCGACCGCGAGCCAGGGGCTGCTGTTCATGGCGGAGGCCGTCTACAACGCCTCCGGACTGGGCCTGCCCATCGTGATGACGTTGGGCAACCGCGCCATCGGCGCGCCGATCAACATCTGGAACGACCATTCGGACGCGATGTCGATGCGCGACGCCGGCTGGATGCAGCTCTTCGCCGAAACCAACCAGGAAGCCGCCGACCTGCACATTCAGGCGTTCCGGCTCGCCGAAGAGCTGTCGATGCCGGTCATGGTCTGCATCGACGGATTCATCCTGACCCATGCCGTCGAGCGCGTCGACATTCCGGACCAGGCGGATGTCGACGCCTATCTGCCGCCCTATGAGCCGGTGCAGGTGCTCGACCCCGACGATCCGATCTCGATCGGGGCCATGGTGGGGCCGGACGCGTTCACCGAAGTGCGCTTCCTGCAGCACTACAAGCAGAACTTGGCGCTGCGGCTGATCCCGGAGCTTGCCGACGAGTTCGAGCAGCGCTTCGGGCGGGCGTCCGGCGGATTGCTGCGGACCTATCGCGCCGAGGACGCCGAGATGCTCGTCGTCGCCATGGGCTCGGTCAACGGCACCATCAAGGACACGATCGACGAAATGCGCGCCGATGGGTTCCGCGTCGGGCTCGTGACCCTGGTGGCGTTCCGGCCGTTCCCGGTCCAGGCGCTGCGCGAGGTCCTGGTCGGCACCAAGCATGCCGTCGTGATCGAAAAAAGCTTCGCCCTGGGCATGGGCGGCCAGCTCGCCAACAACGTCGATCTTGCGCTCCGCAATACCCTCGATGCGCCGCAGGTGCATTCGGTCGTGGCCGGGCTCGGCGGGCGCGCCATCACGCGCGCGTCGCTGCAGCGCGTGCTGCGCCAGGCGTTGGTCCGGCCGTGGGAGGGCGTGCATTTTCTCGACCTCAACGAAAAAATCGTGGCGAAGGAGCTTCACCACGTCCGCAAGGTGCGCCGCTCGGGCCCGACCGCGGAGAACATCCTGCGGCGGCTGAGCCGCGAGGCTCCGCTGCCTGCGGCGGAATGAGGAGGGCACATGCGCGACTCCATCCTCGCCGCCGAGCCGACCCAGAAGCTCAGATTCTATCAGAAGGGCACCTTCACGTTGGGCAATCGCCTGGTGTCGGAGGCGGAGCGCTCGGTGCAGGCCTCGATCGACCGCTCGAACGCGCTCACCTGCGGGCATCGCGCCTGCCAGGGTTGCGGCGAGGCGCTCGGCGCGCGCTATGCCATCGATGCGGCGATGCGGGCGACCGGCCGCAATCTGATCGCGGTCAACGCCACGGGCTGTCTCGAAGTGTTCACTACGCCCTACCCCGAGACGTCGTGGCAGGTCGCTTGGCTGCATTCCCTGTTCGGCAATGCCGCCGCGGTCGCGACCGGCGTTGCCGCGGCGATGCGCGTCAAAGGCCGCGAGCAAGTCCGCACCATCGCCCAGGGCGGCGACGGCGGCACGACGGACATCGGCTTCGGCTGCCTGTCGGGCATGTTCGAGCGCAACGACGACGTGCTCTACATTTGCTACGACAACGAAGCCTATATGAACACCGGCGTGCAGCGCTCCTCGGCGACGCCTCCGGCGGCGCGAACCGCGACGACCCCGGCGATCGGCGCCGAGCCCGGCAATGTGTTCGGCACCGGCAAGAACGTTCCCAAGATCGCGGTTGCCCACGGCATTCCCTATGTGGCGACCGCGAGCGTCGCCGATCTCCACGATCTCGAGCGCAAAGTGATCAAGGCGATGAGCGTTCACGGCGCCCGCTACATCCACATTCACGTGCCGTGCCCGCTGGGCTGGGGCGCTGCCTCGCACGAGACCATCCGGCTGGCGCGGCTGGCGATCGAATCCGGCCTGTTCCCGCTGTTCGAGGCCGAGCACGGCGTCATCACCGGCCGCCGCAAGATCCGGCAGCGCGTGCCGGTCGGCGAGTATTTGCGGCCGCAGAAGCGTTTCGCGCATCTCTTCAAGGATGCGGCGGGCGAGCAGCGCATCGCGCGACTGCAAGAACTCGCGGACCGCAACATCTCCGAGTTCGGCCTGCTCGATGCGGCGGGAGAATCGTGATGGAGCATCCGTTCGCCATCACGCTCGAGGTCGGCTCCAGTCTCGCCAACCAGACCGGCTCGTGGCGCACCTCGCGCCCGGTCTATGTGGACCGGCTGCCGCCTTGTAACCACGCCTGTTCGGCCGGCGAGAACATCCAGGGCTGGCTGTTCCACGCGGAGTCCGGCGACTATGAGGCCGCCTGGCGCACATTGACCGCCGACAATCCGCTGCCGGCGGTGATGGGGCGCGTCTGCTATCACCCGTGCGAGGATCGATGCAATCGCGCCGAGCTCGATGCCGCGGTCGGCATCAATTCGGTGGAGCGCTTTCTCGGCGATGAGGCGATCAGGCGCGGCTGGCGCTTTGCGCCGCCCGCGGCCGAGACCGGCAAGCGCGTGCTCGTCGTCGGCGCGGGCCCGTCCGGATTGTCCGCGGCCTATCATCTGCGCCGCATGGGCCATCGCGTGGCGATCTACGAAGCCGGTCCGATGGCCGGCGGAATGATGCGCTTCGGCATTCCCAAATACCGCCTGCCGCGCGAGGTGCTCGATGCGGAGATCGCGCGCATTCTCGACCTCGGAATCGAGCTTGAGCTCAATGCCAAAGTCGACAACATTCTCGACAGCATGCGGGCCGGTGCGTTCGACGCGGCATTCCTCGCAGTCGGCGCCCACATTGCCAAGCGCGCCTATATCCCGGCCGGCGAGGCGGCGAAAATTCTCGACGCCGTCCAGGTGCTTCGCTCGATGGAAGGCGAGGACAAGCCGTTGCTCGGCCGCCGCGTCGTCGTCTACGGCGGCGGCAACACCGCGCTCGACGTCGCGCGCACCGCCAAGCGTCTGGGCGCCACCGAATCCATCATCGTGTATCGCCGCACCCGCGACCGCATGCCGGCGCACGATTTCGAGGTCGAGGAAGCGCTCGAGGAAGGCGTGATGATGAAATGGCTCTCCACCATCAAGCGGATGGAGGAGGGGAGCATCACGGTCGAGAAGATGGCGCTCGATGCGACCGGATTCCCGCAGCCGACCGGCGAGTTCGAGACCTTGACGGCGGACTCGCTGGTGTTGGCCCTGGGCCAGGAAGTGGATCTGTCGCTGCTCGAGGGCGTGCCGGGGCTCCTCACTAAGGACGGGGTGGTTCAGGTCGGCCGCAACATGATGACCGGCTGTGCCGGCATTTTCGCCGGCGGCGACATGGTGCCGTCGGAGCGCACCGTCACCGTTGCGGTGGGTCACGGCAAGAAAGCCGCGCGCCACATCGATGCGTGGCTCGGGGGAGCGCCGTACGCGCAAGTCGAGAAACACCAGCTCGCGAGCTTCGACAAGCTCAACACCTGGTATTACGCCGATGCTCCGAAAACGGTGCGGCCCATGCTGGAGCTCGCGCGCCGCACGACGACGTTCGAGGAGGTGCAGCACGGGCTCGACGAGACCAATGCGCTTTACGAGGCCCGGCGCTGTCTGTCTTGCGGCAATTGCTTCGAATGCGACAATTGCTACGGCGTCTGCCCCGACAACGCGGTGATCAAGCTCGGCCCCGGCCGGCGCTTCCAGTTCAATTACGATTATTGCAAAGGCTGCGGAGTGTGCGCGCAGGAATGCCCGTGCGGCGCCATCGCCATGGTGCCGGAGGCGACCTGACAAAGTCAGAGGAAACCGCTCTTCGCGGAGACGCTGCCAAGAACCTCCAGCACCCGGGGCGCGCACAATGCAACGCAGCAGGCGACGCGGCCATGCTACCAGCATGACGCCACAGTCGAGCAGATGGACACTATGTTTTCGCGGTCGCGCGCTGGGAGCAGTGCCCAGCGCATTTACATCATCCGCGACCAGAAGG
>DASWCW010000064.1:0-14045 GCA_036395835.1 Xanthobacteraceae bacterium | reverse complement strand
GGCGCGGCACTCGCTCGCGGTGTGAGCGCCCAAAAAATCCCCAACCAAGTCGTTCCGCGTGACTTGGCCGGGGGTGGGGCCGATCGATCAGGCAGGAGGCCTAAACGGTCGGCGAGTAGGCATTAAAGGCGTGATCCGGATCCAGACAGAACCGACGCCGGATGCTGCCGCTCAGGCGGCCGAGCGCCGCGCGGTTGCGCAGCACGATGCGGCGGGAGGTCGGCAGCCGGATCGCGGCGTCGTTCTCGAGCTGCGTCATGGTGCGCGATACGGTCTCGATCGTGAGCCCGAGGTAATCGGCGATGTCCTGGCGCGACATCGGCAGCTCGAGCTCGTCGCCGCCCGAAACGCGCTTGGCCAATTGCAGCAGGAAATTCGCGACGCGCTCCCTGGCGTTCATGCAGCCGAGCACCAGCATGTGGTCCTGCACGCGCTGCAGCGCATCGGCGGTGAGCGTCCAAAGCTGCCGCGCGATTTCACCGTCGCGGTCCGCCAGCGCCAGCACGGCGCTGCGCTTGATCACCAGAATGCTGGATTCGGTGATCGCCTCCGCGGAAAACCGGTGCTCCTTGCCGAGCTCGAGGCCAAAGATCTCGCCCGGCAGATGGAACGCGGTGACTTGCCGGCGCCCGTCGTCGAGCAGCTTGCTGATGCGGACCGCGCCGCTGATCACCTTGTAGAGATATTCGGCCGGCTCGCCTTCGCCGTAAACCTCCACGTTGCGCGCATACGACATCCGCGCACCCATGAGGTCGAGCGAGCCGGCGATGGTGTTGCCGGTTCCGTTCCAGATCGGGAATTGCCGGGCCGGCTGCCGGGCTACTTGATTTGCGGTGCGCATCAGCATGGCTTGTCCCTCCGGAACGCGATCGATACGCATTGGTAACCTCGCGCGCAGAGCGTGGAAATTCAGATAAGCTCCCTAAGGGATTTCCCGGAGCCGCCCGGCTCCAAGACCAAAACAAGACCAAAACCTCAGGCGATCCAGGAACTTGCCTTCGTGCCGCGGATGGCGAGAATACTTGGCGATGGACGACACCAGTCTCGCTTCCCGTGAAATACCCCGCCGCAATTTCGTCGAGCCCGATTTCCCGGTCTGGAAAGGTCCGTTCGCCTACAGCCTCGCGCTGACCTGCGTGGCGCTGGCATTTGCGATTCGCCTGCTGCTCGCCTCGACCCTGCCGCAGCAGGCGCCGTATCTGTTCTTCGCGCCGGCGGTGCTGATCGCGGCGGCGCTGGGCGGTTTCGGGCCGGGGATCGCCGCAACGATCCTCAGTCTCGGGCTCGGGCTCACGTTCTTCGCGAGCCTGCCGGACCTCTCGCAGGCCGACATCGTCAGCGCCGCGGCGTTCACGTTGATCGGCGTCGGCGCCGCCCTGCTGGGGCAGCGGCTGCAGCGGACGCGCACGCATGCCGCCGCCGGCACGCGCGACCTCGTGGCCCGCGAGGCGCACCTGCAATCGATCCTCGACACCGTCCCCGACGCCATGATCGTGATCGACGAGCAGGGCGTCATGCAATATTTCAGCACCGCGGCGGAGCGGCTGTTCGGCTACACCTCCCGGGAAGCGATCGGACAGAACGTGATGAGGATGATGCCGTCGCCCTACCGCGAGGCCCACGACGGCTATCTCGAGCGCTACTTGCGAACCGGCGAGCGGCGGATCATCGGGATCGGCAGGGTCGTGGTGGGCGAGCGCAAGGACGGCTCGACGTTCCCGATGGAGCTTGCCGTTGGCGAGATGCGGTCGGGCGACCAGCGGTTCTTCACCGGCTTCATCCGGGACCTGACGGAGCGGCAGAAGACCGAGGCGCGGCTCCAGGAGCTGCAGTCCGAGCTCGTGCACATCTCGCGCCTCACCGCGATGGGCGAGATGGCTTCCACGCTCGCGCATGAGCTCAACCAGCCGCTGTCCGCGATCGCCAATTACCTGAAGGGCTCGCAGCGCCTGCTCGAGGGCAAGCCGGACGAACTCTCGAACACCTTGCGGGGCGCGCTCGACAAGGCGGCCGAGCAGGCGATGCGGGCCGGACAGATCATCCGGCGGCTGCGCGATTTCGTTTCGCGCGGGGAAACCGAGCGGCGCGTGGAAAGCATCACCAAGCTGGTCGAGGAGGCGAGCGCGCTGGCGCTCGTCGGCGCCAAGGAACGCGGCGTCAGGGTCACGTTCCGGCTCGACCCGCGCGCGGACCTGGTGCTGGCCGACAAGGTGCAGGTCCAGCAGGTGCTGATCAACCTGATGCGCAACGCCATCGATGCGATGGAAGAATCCCAGCGCCGCGAGCTTGTCATCGCCACCAGCGCGCAGCAGGACGAGACGGTCGCGATCAGCGTTGCCGACACCGGGACCGGGGTCGCCCCCGAAGTCGCCGAGCAGCTGTTCCAGCCGTTCGTCACCACCAAGCGCCAGGGCATGGGCGTCGGTCTGTCGATCTCGCGGACGATCGTCGAGGCCCACGGCGGGGAGATCTGGCTCGATCCCAACCCGGAGGGCGGCACAATTTTCAGCTTCACGCTTCGCGCCGTCAGCAAAGAGGAAGTCGGCGATGCCGAATAGCTCCGTGGTTCACGTCATCGACGATGACGAGGCGCTGCGGGAGTCGCTCGCGTTCCTGCTGGGGACCGCGCACCTCGCGGTCCGCACCTACGAATCCGCAACCATGTTCCTCGACGCGCTGTCCCGGGCGGAGCCCGGCTGCGTCATCACCGACGTACGGATGCCCGGGATCAGCGGGGTCGAGCTGCTGCGCCGCCTGAAAAGCCTCGAAGCGGGCTTTCCGGTGATCGTCATTACCGGCCATGGCGACGTGCCGCTGGCGGTCGAGGCGATGAAATTGGGGGCGGTCGATTTCCTGGAAAAGCCGTTCGAGGACGACGCGCTCATTGCCGCCGTGCAATCGGCGCTCGGCCGTCACCAGCACGACGCCCGGCGCGCGGCGGAGCGGACCGAGACACTCGAGCGGATCGCCAGCCTTTCCGCCCGCGAACGCCAGGTGCTCGAGGGTCTGGTGGCGGGAAACCCCAACAAGACCATCGCGTTCGATCTCGGCATCAGCCCGCGCACCGTCGAGATCTATCGCGCCAACGTCATGACCAAGATGAAGGCGACGAGCCTCTCCGACCTGGTCCGGATGGCGCTCCTGGGCGGGCTGTTGAGCCCTTCGCCCGACGCCGAGGGCTGAGGGGTTGCGCTACATCAATGCGAGCCTTGGCCCTGCTGCGATCATGCCCCATCGGCTGCCAGCTCCGGCGCCGGCGCCGAGAGGAGCATCATGTTGGCGCAGGCCGCGATCCCGGTTGCAAATCGGCTGGTTCTCGTCGTCGATGACGATCTCGCCGTGCGGAATTCCTTGAAATTCTCGCTGGAAGTCGAGGGCTTCACCGTGCGCGACTATTCGAGCGCGAACGAGCTGCTGCGCGAAACGCAAATCGCGGACGCCGGCTGCCTCGTCATCGACTACCATCTGCCGGAAATGAACGGGCTCGAAGTCCTCGTCCGGCTGCGCGAGCGGCGCGTGGCGGCTCCCGCCATCCTGATCACGAGCCATCCCAGCGCCTTCGTGCGCCAGCGCGCGGCCGAAGCCGGCGTTGCCATCGTCGAGAAGCCGCTGTTGGGAAACGCGCTGGTGGAAGGCATCCGCAACGCGTTTGCGTGCTGATGTGAATTTGGGTTGGCTGGTGGCGATTGGGTCGATCGTCCGGTGAGGGTGATCGCATTGACTCCAAGCGGGCCGCAACCGACTCCCTCCCCTTGAAAAGGGGAGGGATGGGGTGGGGATCGCGACCCCCTCCCGACCGCTGCGCGGTCGACCTCCCCCTTTCAGGGGGAGGCGTTCCGAGCCAGCCGCTATGCCCGCGCGAAGTTCATCAGCTCAGGATCGCCGCTGCGGCGGATCGGTGGGCGCCGAAAACGGCTCCTCGTCATCCATGATGGCGCGCCAGCCGGCGCCGTCGAGGTCGTCGTATTGGCCGCTCTTGAGCGTCCACAGGAACGCGCCGAGCCCGAGCAGGCCCAGCCCCAAGGCCAGCGGAACGAGGTAGATCAAAACTTCCATCGCGCGCTCTCCCGCGGTTTGGCGCGCAACGCGTTCGCCGTGACGAGCATGGAAGAGCCCGACATCGCGATCGCGGCGATGAGCGGCGTCGCCAGACCCGCGATCGCAATCGGGACCGCAATCGCGTTGTAGATCGCCGCGAGCAGCAGATTCTGCCGCATCACGCGCCTCGCCCGGCGAGCGATGGCGAGTGCCTCGGCAACGGGGCTGAGTTTTTCGCCGAGGAACACCGCGTCGGCCGTGGCCTGCGAGAGATGGGTGGCGCTGACCGGCGACATCGACACATCGGCGGCGGCGAGCGCAGGGGCGTCGTTGAGCCCGTCGCCGACCATCAGCACGTTGCGGCCCTGCGCCTTGAGCGCCGCAATGCGCGCGATCTTTTCGGCGGGCTTGAGATCGGCGCGCCACGCGGTCACCCCGAGCTGGCGCGCGACGTGCTCGACCGCGGGCGCGCGGTCGCCGGAAAGCACTTCGATCGCGATGCCCCGCCGGCGCAGGCCGGCAACGACGGCAGCGGCATCGGCGCGCAATTTTTGCCGCACGGCGAACACGTGGCGCTCCGATCCATAGGCGAAGGCGATCACCGAGGCCTCCGGGTCGGCCGCCGCCAACACTTGCGCCTCGCGCTCGGCCGAACAGAACGCCGGGCTTCCGAGCTTGAGCTCGACGCCGTCGATCTCGCCGGTAACTCCCCGGCCCGGAAACTCGGTGCAATGCGCGAGCGGCGTCTTCGCCTTCGCGGCGCGCGCAACCGCCGCGGCGAGCGGATGCGAGCTTGCGAGCGCCAGCCGGCCGGCGAGCTCCATGCGCTGCGCGGGCACGTCGCCGGCGTTGACCACTTCGGGATCCGGCAATGTCAGCGTGCCGGTCTTGTCGAACAGCACGGTGTCGACTTGCGCCAAACGCTCGATCGCGTCGCCGGCATTGAGCAGCACGCCGGAGCGGAACAGCGCGCCGGAGGCGACGACCTGCACCGCCGGGATCGCGAGCCCCAGCGCGCACGGGCAGGTGATGATCAGCACGGCGATCGCGGTCACGAGCGCGTCGTGCCAGCTCGCGCCGATCAGCACCCACCCGAGCAGGGTGGCGAGCGCGGTCACGTGCACGACCGGCGCGTAGAGCCGGGCCGCGCGGTCGGCGAGCCGCACGTAGCGCGAACGCGCCTCGACCGCGCGGTCGAGCAGGCGCATCACTTCGTCGAGCAGCGTGCCGTTTGCGGCGCCGACCTCGACGCGCAGCGTGCCGTAGCCGTTGAGCGTCCCGGCGTAGAGTTTCGTGCCCGTGCCGGCCGGCACGTGCATCGTCTCGCCGGTGACGAGGCTCTGGTCGATCTCGGAGCGGCCTTCGGTCACCACGCCGTCGACGGCGACGCGCTCGCCGGGCCGCACCAGCATCAGGTCGCCCGGGCGCAGCGATGCCACCGGGACTTCGCTGATCTCGCCGCAGCAATTCAATTTGGCCGCCGTCTCCGCCTTGAGCGCGGCCAAATTGCCGGCGACGGCCCGCGTGCGCCGCCGCAGGTTCTGGTCGAGCCAGCGCCCGACCAGCAGGAACGTGAGCAGCATCATCGCGGAATCGAAATAAGCGTGCGTCGCGTGATCGAGCGTCTCGACCACCGACATGCCGAGCGCGAGCACGACGCCGAGCGTGATCGGCACGTCCATGTTGAGATTCCTGGCGAGCAGGGCGCGGACCGCGGAGCGGAAGAACGGCTGTCCCGCATAGGCCGCGGCCGGGAGCGCGATCAGCGCCGAGAGCCAGTGGAAGAAATCGCGCTGCTCCACGGTGATGTCGGAAATATTGCCGGACCACACCGAGACCGACAGCAGCATGATGTTCATCGTCGCGAACGCGGCGACGGCGAGGCAGCGCAACAGGAATTGCGCCTCGCGCCGTTCCTGATCCTCGGCGCGGCTGGTCTCGAACGGATAGGCGCGGTAGCCGAGATCGGACAGCCGCTCGATGATGCGGGCCGGATCCAGGCTTCCGTTCCATTCGACCGCGAGCCGGCGGTTGGTCAGATTGACGCGCGCGCGCGTGACCTGGGGCAGCGCGGCGATGCCGCGCTCGATCGCCGCCATGCAGCCGGCGCAGGTGATGCCGTCGACGGCGAGATCGATGCGCGCCGCGCCGCCGTCGATGGGGCGGACGAAATGGGACAAGTCGCGGGTGTCGAGCATCTATTTGAGCTCGACGCGGTTCTTGGACAGGAACAGGCGCTCGGAGCCCCGCTCGGCCTCGAGCACCAGATCCCATTGCCCGGGCGCGAGGTTCTCGGCCTCGCCGCGATAGATCCCAACACCCTGCTCGCGCAGCGCAACGCTGCGGTCGGCGCGCTTGTCGATCGGGCGTTCGAGATGGGCGGAGAAGGCGAGCCCGCTCAGCGGCGCTCCGCCGCGGTCTTGCGCCTGGACCTCCAGGAACGCGCGGCCGTCGGCGCCGCGTCGGAGATGCCCCGCGACCTGCCATTCCCGGGCCGACTGGCCGCGTGCAGCGGCGATCTCGGCGTTGTAGGCGTTGCCGGCGCGATACGAGCTGTCGACCTCGAGCCCTGGCATGGTGTCGATCGCAAGCTTCATCATCACCAGATTGACGCCGACGATCACGCCGAAGAAGGCGAGAACGTAGAGCAGAACCGCGCGCCCGGTCAGCCGCCTGTCGGTAGAACCATTCGGATCCGGCTGCGGGGCGATCGCATTTGGCCCCGTGCGAGCCGCCATCGGCTCCCTCCCCTTGAAAAGGGGAGGGATGGGGTGGGGATCGCGACCCCCTCCCGACCGCTGCGCGGTCGACCTCCCCCTTTCAGGGGGAGATGTCAGGAGCGAGCTGCCAGTCATATGCGTTCCCTCATCGTACGACGAAATGATCGGTTGCGATCGCCGTCTCGCCGTCGACGACGTCGGTGATCCGGAACGTCAAGGGCGTCGAGCGATCGAGCTTGGTGCCGGGCGGCACGGTGAGGAGCACCCGCACCTCGCGGGTCTGATCGGGTCCCACGGAGATCAGCGGAATGCCCAGCGTCCCGTCCTGCACCCCGACGGCCTGCACGCGCGCCGCGGCAATGCCGTCGACTTCGAGTCTGACGGTGCGCGGTTCGTTGCGGTGGTTGAGCACGTGCACGGTATGGGCATTGCGGACCGAGCCGTCGGTCAGGCTCACGAACAGCGGGTTGCGGTCGTGCAAGGCGCTGACGTGCAGCGAGGCCCGGGTCAGCAATGTGTATAACATCATCGTGCCGGCGATGGCGATGACGGCGGCATAGACCAGCGTGCGTGGCCGAACGATGCGGTAGATCGGGGGCTCGCCCTCGAGGCGGCGCGCGAGGTTGATCTCGGTATCGTAGCCGATCAGCCGGGGCGGCCGGCCGACCCGGCGCATGACGGCATCGCAAGCATCGATGCACAGCCCGCATTGGATGCAGCCGAGTTGCGAGCCGGCGCGGATATCGACCCCGGTGGGGCATACGGCGACGCACTGGTAGCAATCGATGCAGTCGCCGGCGGCCAATCCCTTGGTGCGGAGCTGCTCGGCTTTCCGCATCGAGGTGCGCGGCTCGCCCCGATCGTGCCGGTAGGCGACATTGAGCGCCCATTCGTCGGTCAATGCCGCCTGGATGCGCGGCCACGGGCACATGTAGACGCAAACCTGCTCGCGCATGAAGCCGGCGAGCGCATAGGTCGTCAACGTGAGAATGCCGATCCAGACATAGGCGAGGAACGGCGCCTCGCCGGTCGCAAGCTCGCCGACCAGCGTGGGCGCGTCGGCGAAATACAGCACCCAGGCGCCGCCGGTCCACCACGCGATGCAGAGCCAGATGCCGTGCTTGGCCGCAAGCTCGAACGCGCGCCGCAAGGTGAGCGCATGGCTGTCCTTGTGCATGCGGGTGCGGCGGTCGCCCTCGATCCAGCGCTCGACCGCGTAGAACAGATCGGTCCATACCGTCTGCGGGCACAGATAGCCGCACCAGATCCGGCCGCCGATGGCGTTCATCAGGAACAGCGCCATCGCGGCGATGATCAGCAGGCCGGTGAAATAATACACCTCCTGCGGCCACAACTCGATGAAGAAGAAATAGAAGCGCTTGTTGGGAAAATCGACCAGCACCGCCTGGTGCGGCGCACTGGGCCCGCGGTCCCAGCGCACGAACGGCAGCAGATAATACAGGCCGAGGCAGAACGCCATCAGCGCCCATTTGATGTTGCGGAAGGTGCCCGAGACGCTCTGCGGATAGATCTTCTTGCGCGCGGCATAGAGCGGGCCCACGTCGAGATCGGCGGGATCGATGGCCTGGTTCATCGGCTAGGACCGAAGCGCATGGGGGCTCTCATCTCAGCAGGTGAGGCGAGCTTTGAGGCTCGCGCCGGTCCGCGCCTTGATTTAACGCAAGTCCGGCCGCGCTTTCGGGCAAGCCGAGCCGCTTGCTCCGGGGAGGGGTGAATTTCGAAGCTGGAACCCCTCACCCGGCCGATCCTCGTTGCACTCAGCTCGGCCACCCTCTCCCGCAAGGGGAGAGGGCTGGAGTTTGCCTAATGCGGCGTTCAAATCTTCGCGGCGGATGGGAGGGTATTCACTTCCCGCCGCCGAGCGAGTGCACGTAAACGGCGAGCGTCTTGATGGTGACCGGGTCGAGCCGGTCGACCCACGCCGGCATGACGGAAGCCCGGCCGTTGGCGATCACGTCGATGATCGTCGTCTCGTCCGAGCCGTAGAGCCAGATCTGGTCGGCGAGATTCGGCGCGCCGAGCTCGCGGTTTCCGGTGCCGTCCTCGGCATGACATTGCGCGCAATTCTCCGCGAAGATTTTCTTGCCGGCACCGAGATCGACGCCGGGCCGCACCGGCAGGCCGGAGAGCGAGCGCACGTAGTTTGCCGCCGCGACGACCTCGTCGCGCTTGAGCATGCCGTCCTTGCCGAACGCGATCATCATGCTCATGCGCGTGTCGGGATGATTCGAGCGCACGCCGACCTCGATCGACTTGTAGATGTCGTCGAGCGTGCCGCCCCAGATCCAGTCGTCGTCGTTGAGGTTGGGATAACCCTTGGCGCCGGTGGCGCCGAGGCCGTGGCACGGCGCGCAATTGTTGCCGAACGCCGCTTTGCCCTGGGCGCGGGCGACCGCGAGCAATGCCGGATCCTTCTCGATGTCGGCCAACGCCACTTTTTGCAAGGCGCCGGCCTTTTCCGCCCGCAGCTGCTGCAGCGCGCCGACGTCGGCGGCGACCTGGCCGCGCGAGGAGAAGCCGAATACCCCGGCGGTGTAGCTCGTGAACAGCGGAAACGTTGGATAGACCACCCAATAGCCGAGCGACCACACGATGGTGGCGACGAACAGCCATACCCACCAGCGCGGCAGCGGCGTGTTGTACTCCCCGATGCCGTCCCACTCGTGACCCGTGGTGGGCATGCCAGGCTCGACGTCGTGACGCTCGGCCATGATCAGTCCTCCCGCAGCGGCATCTTCGCGGCCGCATCGAAGGTTTTACGGTTGCGCGGCCGCAGCGCGTAGAACACGACCGCGGCGAAGATCGCGACGAACACCGGAGTCCACCAGGTGCTCACCAAGTAGGAGATCGTTGTTTCCACCATGGAGTCATCCTCATCGCGTCAGCGCAGGTTGGCCTTGTCGTCGTAGAGCTTGAAATCGATCAGGGTCCCGAGCATCTGCAGGTAGGCGACGAGCGCGTCCATCTCGGTGACCTTGGGATTGCCGTCGAAATTGCGCGCGAGCGCCTTGGGGTAGCGTTTTTGGAAAGCGCCGGCTCCGGGATCGTCGGGATTGGCCTGGGCGCGCAGATCCGCCGCGGCGTGCTCGATCCGATCGTCGCCGTAGGGAACGCCGACCACGCGGTTGGTCCGCATGTGCTCCGCCACGCTTTCAGGCTCGAGCTCGGTCGACGCCAGGAACGGATAGCCGGGCATCACCGACTGCGGCACCAGCGAGCGCGGATCGACGAGATGCGCGACCTGCCATTCGTCGGAATATTTGCCGCCGACGCGCGCCAGGTCCGGCCCGGTGCGCTTGGAGCCCCATTGGAACGGGTGGTCGTACACGCTCTCGGCGGCGAGCGAGTAATGACCGTAGCGCTCGACCTCGTCGCGCGTGGTGCGGATCATCTGCGAGTGGCACAGATAGCAGCCCTCGCGGACGTAGATGTTGCGGCCGGCGAGCTCGAGCGGCGTATAGGGCCGCATGCCTTCGACCTTCTCGATCGTGCTCTTGAGATAGAACAGCGGCGCGATCTCGACGACGCCGCCGATCGTGATCACCAGCAGGATGCCGATGATAAGCAGGATGGAGTTCTTCTCGAGAACCTGGTGTCTGACCCAGAGCGACATGGCGTATCCTCACTCGGCCGGCTGCAGGGCGGCGCGCGGCGCGGCCGCCTCGGCTTCGCCGACGCGCACCGTCATCCACAGGTTATAGGCCATGATCAGCGCGCCGATCAGGAACAGGGCGCCGCCGAGCGCGCGGATCACATAGAACGGATGCATGGCTTCGACCGTCTCGATGAAGGAATATTCGAGGAAACCGAGCGAAGTGTAGGCGCGCCACATCAGGCCCTGCAGGATGCCGGACACCCACATCGCCGAGACGTAGAGCACGATGCCGATGCTGGCGATCCAGAAGTGCCAGTTCACCAGCTTGAGGCTGTAGAGCTGCTTGCGGCCCCACAGCCACGGCACCAGGCAATACACCGCGCCGAACGAGACGAAGCCGACCCAGCCGAGCGCGCCGGAATGCACGTGGCCGATGGTCCAGTCGGTGTAATGGCTGAGCGAATTGACGACCTTGATGGACATCATCGGGCCTTCGAAGGTCGCCATGCCGTAGAAGGCCACCGAGACCACCAGCATGCGCAGCACCGGATCGGTGCGCAGCTTGTCCCAGGCGCCCGACAGCGTCATCAGCCCGTTGACCATGCCGCCCCACGACGGCATCCACAGCATGATCGAGAACGTCATGCCGAGCGTCTGCGCCCAGTCGGGCAGCGCGGTGTAGTGCAGGTGATGCGGGCCCGCCCAGATGTAGAGGAAGATCAACGCCCAGAAATGCACGATCGAGAGCCGATAGGAATAGATCGGCCGCTCGGCGCGCTTGGGCACGAAATAATACATGATGCCGAGAAAGCCGGCGGTCAGAAAGAAGCCGACCGCGTTATGGCCGTACCACCATTGGAACATCGCATCCTGGACGCCGGCCCACACGACGTAGGATTTCGAGCCGAATACCGACACCGGCACCGCGGGATTGTTGCCGAGATGCAGGACCGCAATGGTGACGATGAAGGCGAGATAGAACCAGTTGGCGACGAAGATGTGCGGTTCCTTGCGCTTCATCAGCGTGCCCAGGAACACCAGCAGGTAGACCACCCACACGATGGTGAGCCACAGGTCGGCGTACCATTCGGGCTCGGCGTACTCCTTGGCCTGGGTGACGCCGAGCAGGTATCCGGTGCCGGCGATGACGATGAAGAAATTGTAGCCGAGCACGACGAACCAGGGCGCGAGGTCGCCGGCGATGCGCGTGCGGCCGGTTTTCTGCACCACATAGAACGAGGTCGCGATCAGCACGTTGCCGCCGAACGCGAAGATCACCGCGGAGGTGTGCAGCGGCCGCAGGCGGCCGAAATTGGTGAAGGCGAAATCGAGATTGAGCGCCGGCCAAGCCAGCTCCAGCGCCAGCCAAAGTCCGACCAGGAACCCGGCGATGCCCCAGAATACCCCGAGCGCGGTCGCGAGCTTGATCGGCCCGAGCTGGTAATTCGGCTTGCCGCCGATCTGCTGCGGCGGCAGCTGCGGCCCGCGCGAGAAGTACCGGTTGAAGATGGCAAATACCGCGGCAACGCTCGCCGCGGCGCCGAGATAGGCATGAAAGGCGAACGGCGCGTCCTGCGCCTTGGCGGCGCCGACGACGCACAGCAGCGCCGTTGCCGCAAAGACGAGCGCCAGTCCGCCCTCGCCGATGCTCAAGCTTTTCGGTGAAACCGCCGAACTGCTCATGCTCATCCCCGCCTTGCCAACGACCGGATGATTCAGGTCGCGCGCAGAATTGGCTTGGCCGGGGGCGGGCCGCATTGCGCTAGATCAAAACCGGGGACACGCGGTGCGTGATCCCACGGCCCGAGCCGGACGCGCGCTTCCCCTCTCCCCTTGCAGGAGAGGTGGCGCGTTGCGAGTGGAGCGAGCAAAGAGCCGGGTGAGGGGTACATCTTCCCGGATTCAGCAACCCCTCACCCGCCTCGCGGACTTCGCCCGCTCGGCACCCTCTCCCGGCCCAAACCCGGGTGTTCCCGGGTTTGGTAATCCATAAAACGGTCCAAGTCGGAAACATCCGACTTGGACTGGGAGAGGGGAAAACGATTACGTGGCTTGGTCGACGCTCACATTTGACAGCCGGACGCGAAGCGGCGAGCTTTCGCGCGTGCCCGACATGACGCTTCAGGCCGCCTCGCTCGCGGCGCCGAACATCCGCCATGCGTTCTTCACCCGTCACGGCGGCGTGTCGGGCGGACTCTATACGAGCCTCAACGGCGGGATCGGCTCGCGCGATAAGCCAGCGAACGTGCGCGAGAACCGCGCCCGCATGGCCCGCGCGCTCGGCGCCGGGCATCTCGTGACCGCCTATCAGGTGCATTCGCCCCACGTCGTGGTCGCGGATGAGCCCTGGACGCGCGAGAACGCGCCGCGCGCCGACGCCGTGGTGACGCGCGTCCGCGGGCTCGCGGTCGCGATCACGACGGCCGACTGCGGGCCCGTGCTGCTCGCGGACGCCGAGGCGCAGGTGATCGGCGCCGCGCACGTCGGCTGGAAGGGCGCGCTGTCCGGAATCCTGCAAGCGACGATCGCGGCGATGGAGAAGCTCGGCGCCGCCCGTGCGCGCATCCATGCGGCGCTCGGGCCGCTGATCCGGCAAGCGAGCTACGAGGTCGGCCCGGAGTTTGTCGCGCGGTTCCTCGACGCCGATGCGCAAAACGCGCGGTTCTTCGACGGGGCGAAAGCCGACGGCCACGCGATGTTCGACCTCCCCGGCTATATCCTCGACCGGCTCGGGCGGGCGCGGGTCGGCAAGATCGAGGATCTCGGGCGCTGCACCTACGCGGAAGCGGAGCATTTCTTCAGCTACCGGCGCGCGACCCATCGCGCCGAGCCCGACTACGGCCGCCACATCAGCGCGATCGCGCTGGTGGAGTGAGGATCGCGCCGTCACCCCGAGGCTCGGCGCTTTGCGCCGAGCACCTCAGCATGACGGGCTGGAGGCTGCCTGGACCGCGCCGCAATTTACGGCTACGAAATCGTTAACCGGCTGGGGCCGGCGTGAAACGGGTCGCCGCCAAGAGCGACCGGGGGTGTCATGCGCAGAGGGATGGGGCGCGCCGCGCGTGCGGCGGGCTTTGGCGCGTATCGATTGGGAGCCGTTGCGGCGCTCGCGCTGACGCTCGCGGGCTGCGCCAGCGACACGGCGCCGATCCTGATGCAAGCGCAGCTGCGCGGGCCCAGCATCGCCTTCGAATCGATCGACGGCCCGCCGCTCCCGATCTTCCAAAAGCTCGTCGCCGATCTTTCGGCCGAGGCCGAGCAGCGGCAGATTCTCGTGGTGTCCCGGGCCGGCCAGCCGGCCTATCGGGTGCGCGGCTATCTCGCCGCCCTAATGAGCCACGGCAAGACCCACATCGGCTGGGTGTGGGACGTCTACGATGCGCAAAAGCACCGCGCGTTCCGGATCGCCGGCGAGGAGGTTTTTACCCGCAAGAGCCCGGATGCCTGGGCGCTGTTCGATGACCCGATGCTCTCGCGCATCGCGCGCACCAGCATGGACCAGATCGTGGCCTTCCTGGGCGCGCCCGATACCGCGGTCGCCGGTACCGCCCCCCCGGCCCTGCCGGCTGCCTTCGCGCAGGGGGAATAGGGCACCAGGTTTGGCTCCGCCAGCCGCCGAGCCCGTGAACCACATTTAGCAAAGTCCGGGGGACCGCGCGGGCGGCGATATT